>JARXAJ010000254.1 GCA_029865965.1 Aquabacterium sp. | reverse complement strand
GGATTGGGGGGCATGTCCAGCCAGGGCGTGTCGTCGAACATCGGCGCCAGGTCCTGCGACACGAAGGCCGACCAGTGCTCGGCATCGGCCTGCCGGGCCGGCACGGGCGCAGGCTGCCAGGTGGTGCCGGCTGCGGGCAGCATGCGCAGGCGCCGCAGCGGGATGTCGGCCAGGTGGCGCTGCCGCAGGGCGTCCAGGAACGCAGCCGCCAGCGCGGCCGGCACCGGCTGCTGCAACGAGAACCACAGCTGGTAGCCGTCGACGCCCGACACCGCAATGGCCGGCGCCGGCAGCGCCAGCTGGGCCTGCACGCCCTGCCAGACCCGCGACAGCGCCGCCCAGCTGGCCGGGCCGTGCAATTCCAGCACCATGGCGCGTAGCGTGCCGTCGGCGGCCAGCAGCTGGCCGGCACCGGGTGCTGCGGTACCGGGTGCTGCGGTACCGGGCAGCGGCAGCGGCAGATAAAGGCGTTGCAACTCCAGTTGCAGTCGGGTCATGGCATGGGGGCGGGCGGCAGGTGGCTGGCGGCGGGCTGCCCAGTATGCGCTGCCGGCCCGGCGGCGGCGTCGCGACAATGGCGGCATGCCCCAGCCCACCGCCCACCGCAGCCTGGCTGCCGACGTGCATGCGGTGCCCCGGCCCTTCCGCCACTTCGCCGTGCGCAGCGACGAGCCGCAGCATGCCTGGCAGGCGCGTGCACCCTACTGCCGGGTGCACCTGATCGGCACCGACTTCCTGCCGCCCGATGCGCTGGCCGGCCTAGCGGCGCAGGGCTGGGCCCGCATCCAGCTGGACACCGCGCTGGACATCACCCACGCCAGCACCACGCCCGCCGATCTGTGCGCTGCCGCGCCGGGCGTGCCAGACCTGCCCGGCCGCCTGGCCGACGCGCTGCGGGCCACCGGCGTGCTGGGCCCTGACCCGGCCCGCTACCGGCAGGCCACCACCGGCCGCATCGACTATCTGGGCTGCCGCGGCGCCGGCTTCCACAACGATGTGACCGGGCATTGGTCGCGCTGCCTGTTCTGGGTGCTGGCGCTGGATCTGGCCGATGTGGACTTCGTGCTGCCGCATGCCGGCCTGCGCCTGCCCCTGGCGCCAGGCGACCTGCTGGTGTTCGACCAGACCCTGGCCCACGGCCTGTGCCGGCCCGCCGATGCCGGCCAGGCGCTGGCCGCGTCCTTCGAGACGGGCGGGCACGACCACCAGCTCTTCCTCACTGGCGAACTGTTGCTCGACGATGCCGACTGGGCCGCGCTGGGTGCGCCGTGGCTGCCGGTGGAAGCCCATGCGGCGCAGGATGCGCTGGACCTGATGGTGGCCAGCTTCGATGCCAGCAGCGGCCACATCCAGCGCCTGCATGCGCTGCGCGGCGCCATGCTGCGCAGCACCTGCCATGCTGATCTGCCCGAGGGCTGAAGACCGGCCTGTCGCACGGGCAGCAGCGGGGGCGGCAGGCTGAACCCAACATGGGCTTCTTCCATTCAGCAAGGCAGCCATGCACATCGAATCCGGGCAGATCGCGGCATTGACAGGCGGCGGCACAGGCATCGGCCGCGCGCTGGCCCTGCAGTTGAGCGCGATGGGCGTGCATGTGGCCATGTGCGATGTGTCAGCCGCCCACATGGCCGAGACGCAGGTACTGTGCCTGGCCGGCGCGCCCGCCGGCACCCGGGTGACCTGCACCGTGGCCGACGTCAGCCAGGAATCGGCGGTGCTGGCCTTCCGGGACGCGGTGCGCGCCGAGCACCACACCGACCACATCCACCTGCTGTTCAACAACGCGGGCACGGCCGGTGGCGGCGCCTTCGTCAACGGCAACCGGGCCGACTGGGAGCGCACCTTCAACATCGACTGGTTCGGCGTGTACTACAGCGCCCGGGCCTTCCTGCCCATGCTGGTGGCCAGCCCGGTGGGCTGCATCGTCAATGTCAGCAGCGTCAACGGCTTCTGGGCCAGCCTGGGGCCGGGCGTGCCGCACACGGCCTACAGCGCCGCCAAGTTCGCGGTGAAGGGCTTCACCGAGGCGCTGATCACCGACCTGCGCACCAACGCACCGCATGTGGGCTGCGTGCTGGTGATGCCGGGGCATGTGGGCACGTCCATCGCGCTGAACACCTATGACGCGCGCAAGATGCCTGCCGCGCTGGTGGGGGTGATGCGCCAGCGCATGGTCCAGGCCGGGGCGCCGGTGGCCGACGCCAGCGACGACGACATCCGCGCGCTGATGCACCAGCGCGCCATCGACTTCCGCGACAAGGCGCCCACCACCGCCGCGCAGGCAGCCGCCACCATCCTGGACGGCGTGCGCGCCGGGCGCTGGCGCATCCTGGTGGGTGAAGACGCCCACCGCCTGGACGCGATGGTGCGCCAGGCCCCGGAAGACGCCTACGAGCCGGCGTTTGCCGCCGCCTGGCGCGACGGCGGCCCGGCCTGAGGCCCGCAGCGATACCGACCCGTCCGCCAGGCTGCGCCCCAGGCGCAGCACAGCAGCTGCCGCTCAGCGTCTGGCGGGCGCGGCACGCAGGCCGGCGGGGTAAACCACGCCGTGCGCGGCGGCCTGGGCCAGCCTGAAGAAGACGTCGGTGTTGTCCATCACCCCGCCGAAGGACCAGGCCCCAGGGCCGAATGCCGACAGCGGGATGTCGGTGGCGGTGTGCACCGCGCTGTCGCCCGGAACCTGGCCGGTGACCAGGAAGTTGGCCGCGAGGTTGCGTGCAAACGGCGTGGCCGGGTAGGTCGACAGCGGCTCTTTCTTGACGAAGGGCTGCTGGCCGTCCTGCAGCGGCTTGGGCTGGGTCCGCCAGGCCTCGTAGCGGTCGGCATTGGCGCCGTATCCCACCAGCAGCCGGTAGTCGGTGTCGGTGGTCTCGGGGTAGCCGTCAGCGGCGATCCGGTAGCGGGGGAAGCCGGCCGACTCATAGGCGCCGACGACGGGGTCGCGCACGTTTTCCTTGCCGCCCTTGGCCAGCTGCTCCTGCAGCTTGAGGTCGGTCAGGCGGGAGCCGCCGATCAGCGCCGCGCCCGCGCATTCATGGTCGGCGGTGACGATGACCAGGGTGTCGCCACGCTTGTCGGCGAAGTCGCGCGCCAGCTTCACGGCGCGGTCGAATTCGATGGTGTCCAGCATCCAGCGCTCGGTGTCCATTGCATGGGCCTGCTTGTCGATGGACGCGCCTTCGATCATCAGCACAAAACCCTTGGGCTGGCGTTCGAGCACCGCCAACGCCTTGGCCGCCATCTCATCGAGCATGGGCTGGTCGGGGAACCCGTAGTCGTCGACGACGCTGGCGCTGGCGCTGGCACCCGCTGCCTTGCCGCGCCGGCCGTCGATCTTGTCCAGCGCCACGTTCATGTTCGACAGCGAGAACAGCCCCAGCAGCGGCTGGCCGTTGCGCGCATCGACGGCGTCCAGCGCCGCCTTGGTGGGCGCATAGCGGAACCCGGCCTTCTGGAAGTCGGCAATCAGGTCGCGGCCGGTGTCGATGGCGCCCGGGGCAGCGCCCCAGCGCTTGACGATCTCGGCGGTGTGCGGGTCGGTGGCCGAGAAGGCGTAGTCGTTGCGGTCGCTGCGTGCGGACCCGGCCTCGCTGGCCGGCAGGAACCACTTGCGGCCGCCGCCCATCAGCACCTTCAGGCCGGTGAGGCTGCGGTCGTCCAGGAACTGGTCGACGATGCCGGTGCCGGCACCGCGGTTGCTGGTGTGCACCGCGTTGCCGGCGGGCGTGGCGTCGAAGACATCTGCTGTCGTGACGATACCCAATGCCTTGCCCTGCGTGCGGTGCAGGTATTCGCTGAGGTATTCGATGCGCGGGTTGTCAAAGGGGTCGGCCGTGTCGTCGGGGAACACGCCTTCCTCGTTGTTATTGTTCTTGTTGCCGCTCACATAGGCTGTCATGCCAGGCGAGGAATCGGTCACCACGGAATTCAAGGACGCGGTCTTGATCAGCGCGGTCACCGGGAAGGTGTCCATCGCCAGGGGCTCGATCACCTTGCCCTGGGTGTAGCCGCCGCGCACGATGCGTGCCGCCGTGCGCTGGGCCGCGCCCATGCCGTCGCCCAACAGGATGATGATGTTCTTGACCTTGGCGCCGCCGGTCTGGAAAGGAACCACTTCAAAGTTGCCACGCGCACGCACGGTCTGGCCGTCGCTCTGGGTGGCCGTGACGGTGACTTCATGCAGGCCGGCCTTCATGACCTCTACCGCGCGCACCGTGGCGATGGCGGCATTCACGGGCAAGGACTTGGCGCAGCCGCTGGCGCAATCGCGCAGGGTGACGGCCGCAGCGGTGGCGACCGGCTTGCCGTCGATCTCGAAACGCGCGGCGGTGATGGTCTTGCCGGCGTCGTCGGGGCGCACGGTGGCCTGCAGGTCGAAGCGTTGTCCGGGCAGGAAGCGCGCAATCACGGGCCCGGGGTTGCCGCTGCTGAACAACACACTGGGCGGTGTGAGCCGTGTCACGGTTGGCGCGGCCTGGACCGCCAGGCTGAGCAAGGCCAGCAGGGGCGGCGTGAGCGCACGCAGGAAGGTTCGGGTGTGCAGGGTCATGGTGTGGCGGCCAGGGTGGGTGTGGATCGGGTGGTGTCGGCGTCGGTGCTGCCCGCGCGGGGTTCCAGCAGCAGACGGACCCAGCTGACGCGGCCATCATCGTGCTCCTGGCGGCCGACCTGCAGCAAGCCGGTCAGCTGCAGCAGGCCCCGGCTGGGCGGCAGAACCAGGTCACGCTCGGCAGGCGGCATGAAGACCAGCACCGTGGCGGGTGGCAGGTCGTCGGCCTCGCCGTCGGCATGCTCGCTCATGATCAGCGGCCGCGGCACCAGGAAGAAGCGACCCGGGCGCGGGCGCTCCTGGGTCACCATGTAGCCCGTGAGGCGGACCCGCTGGTTGTGCGCCGCCAGCAGCACCACGCTGGGCTGCGGCCCGCGGGGGCCGATGGGCTGGGCAAAGAAGTCGGCAAAGCGCAGGGTCTGCGGTTCTTCAGCGGCGGCGGCAGGGCAGGCACCACAAGCCAGCGCGCACGCGAGCAACAGCGCCGACCGGCGGGGGAAGTTCAGCAAGGAGCGGGCAGTCACCATGGTGGAGGGGCGAATGTAGCCCGCCCGCTTGACAACAGTGCGACATGCGCAAAGGCCCCGCCTTGCACGCACCGCAACCTGATCCAGTGTGACGCCCCAAGACCATGGCCATCGACCCCCAGGACCTGCTGGACAACGCAAGACAGGCAGCAGAGAAGACCCTTGCGAGGGACGCCGCCGACGCGGCGCAGGCGCGGTCTGAAGCCCGGCTGAACGCCACCGTGGCCATCACCGTGGCGGTGCTGGCCACCTTCATGGGCATCTGCAAGGTCAAGGACGCCAACATCGTGCAGGCCATGCAGCAGGCCCAGGCCGAGCTGGACCAGGCCAGCGACGACAGGCTGAATGCGAGCGATGACCAGTTCGACCTGTCCGACGCTGCGCTGGCCATCGCCATCGCGCTGCTGGCGGTGACGGCGCCCACCGGGCTGTGGCCGCTGTTCTGGGCGGCCTTGGTGCCGACCTTCTTCGGTGTGCTGATGGGCGTTGCCGGCCTGGCCACGCTGCCCATCCACCCGCAGATGCTGATCAAGCTGCTCAGCTGATCGCCGCCACATCCGGGCGCAGCAGATGGGCAGCGCGCCCATCGGTCCCTTCCATCTGGCCAGCAGCACCAGGCGTTTCACCTGGTCCGGCATCTGGCTGAAGATCAACGGGCAGGTCAAACAAAGCACCAACCTGAGCCGGATGATCAGGCGCGCGGCCATGCAGATCAGCCGGCTGTCGCAGGCCAACGCACTTTTCCCTGGCGACATCATCGACAGCGGCACGCCCGAGAACGTTGGCCCGGTGGTGCGCGGCAACGTGGTCAACAGCCACATCGACAGAGCTGCCTGATCTGTCGATCAAGATCGTCTGATCCGCTCGCCGACATCACCAGCAGGTCACTGCAGCCGCTGCGCCCCAGGGCTCTGAAGCCCCGCGCGCACTGCGGGTGCTGCCGCCGGTGGCCTGCCATCCCGAGTGCGTGCCGAGCCCATCAGCCGAACTCGTCCCCCAGCTCCGCCGCCCGCCGCTGCGCGGCCCGCACTGCCCGGGTGACAGCCTCGGCCACGCCGTCGCCGCGCATCGATTCCAGCGCCGCAAAGGTGGTGCCGCCCTTGCTGGTGACGCGCGCACGCAGCATGCCCACCGGCTCGTCGCTCTGCGCGGCCAGCGCGGTGGCGCCGTCGAAGGTGGCCAGCGCCAGGCGCTTGCCCTGTTCGGCGCTCAGGCCCATCTGCTCGGCTGCCGCCACCATCGCCTCGACCCAGTAGAAGACATAGGCCGGGCCGGACCCCGACAGCGCCGTCACCGCGTCCAGGTCGGCCTCGCGGTCGACCCACAGCAGCCCGCCGGTGGGGGCCAGCACCTGCGCGACCTGGGCGCGGTCGGCGGCTGTCACGGCCGGCGTGGCAAACAGCCCGGCGATGCCGCGGCCGATCAGCGCCGGGGTGTTGGGCATGCTGCGCACGATGCGCGCCTGCGCCGGCAGCAGGCCCATCGCACGGGTGATGGTGTCGCTGCGGATGCCGGCCATCACGCTGAGGTGCAGGGCGCCCCCCAGGTGCGGCGCGCAGGGCGCTGCGGCTTCGGCAAACAACTGCGGCTTGACGGCCCACACCACCAGCGCGGTGCCGGCCAGGGCGGCATCGGCCGCCGCGCGCACCTGCACGCCGAAATCGGCCTGCAGCTTCTGGCGTGCGGCATCGCCAGGGTCGATGGCCAGGATGCTGGCGGGCGGTCGGCCGGCGCGCACCAGGCCGCCGATCAGTGCGGTGGCCATGTTGCCGCCGCCGATGAAGGCGATGGTGGGGACGGGGGTATCGGGCATGGGCGGCAGTGTAGCCAGGGGCCTGGGCACCCACCACAGGAACAGGATCAGGCCACGCGCGCCGGTGCCCGCAGGCGCGCATGTCAGCGCTGCGGCCCCGGGCCAACGGTCACAGACATTCACAACCCGCGCTGATGCTGCGGCTGCCCGGGTGCCAGACCCCGCCGATGTCGCCCGAGGAATGACGCGGTTCTGCAGCGGCCATACCCAACAGCCGCGCGGCCATGCAATCGGCGCATAACCCTGCCG
>JARXAJ010000227.1 GCA_029865965.1 Aquabacterium sp. | reverse complement strand
ATGACCATAGCGAGGTGGTCCCACTCCTTCCCATCCCGAACAGGACAGTGAAACGCCTCTGCGCCAATGATAGTGCGGGTTCCCGTGTGAAAGTAGGACATCGTCAGGCTAATATGTAGAAAGGCTCCCGACCATTGGTTGGGAGCCTTTTTTCTTTGTTTGCTTCTGAAAATAAGTTGCGATGAGTACTGTGTGTTGGCGGTTCAGCCTGAATCAGGCTGGATGCCACACGCCGAGTAGGCGTGGCCCTTTCGCACCGGTTACATCGACACAGTTCCCAGTTCGTCGTTCGAGAAAAGCCCAAGCTAACCAGGCAAATGCAGCTGCTTCTATCTGCATCGGCTGCATCGCTGAAGCTTGCTGGATCGGTAGTGTTTCGACTTCTGGTAGTGACTGTTTGAATCTGGAAAGTAGATGGCTGTTCAGCGCCCCTCCGCCGCAGACCATCAACCGCTTCAACTTGGGCATGTGGCGGTGCAAGTCTTGCACGGCAGTCTTCACCGTGAACATGGCCAGCGTTGACTGCACGTCCTGCGCGGACAGGGTGGCTGCTGCAGGTGGTGCGGTTTGAAGTTTCTTGTGCAGCCAATCGATGTTGAACAGGTCGCGTCCAGTGCTTTTCGGCGGCAAGCGCTGAAGGTAGGGTTCCAGCATCAGATGTGCGAGTAACGCTGGGGATGGCTGCCCGCTTGCGGCCCATCTTCCGTCGTCATCGTAGGCGGTGCCGTTTTGTTGATTGCACCACGCATCCAGCAATACATTTCCCGGGCCGCAATCATGGCCGCTTGTGCGGCCATCAGCATGCAAAAAGGTGATGTTTGCGATGCCGCCCAGGTTGAGGACGGCAATATCCTGGCCAGCGACAGAGAACGCGGCCCGGTGGAAAGCAGGCACCAGCGGTGCACCTTGACCGCCCGCTGCCACGTCGCGGGACCGGAAATCGCAGACGACGTCTAGCCCCACCAGTTCAGCCAGCAATGCGCCATTCAGCAATTGGATGGTGTAGCCGATCCCATCAAACTCGCTGGGCCGGTGCCGAATGGTTTGACCATGCGCGCCGACCGCAAGAACGGTGGCGCCAGACAGACCTGGATGGTCCCGTAATCCCACCACCACCTGTGCATAGGACCGCGCGAGGGCGTTGGCTGCCAGGGCCGCCCTGTGCACTTCGTCTGGGCCGCTCGTGTTGAGATCGAATAACGACTGCCGCAGCACTGTATCGAATGGATGATGTTGGTGGGCAAGGATCTGAAAGCGCCCGCTCGGACTTAGATCGATCATCACGCCGTCAATGCCATCCATCGACGTCCCGGACATCAAACCGATATAGAGCTGCATGCGGTCGGCTTAGCTGTTTGACCAGGTGGTCGCAACAGGTCGCGAAGGGCTCTCTTTACTCAGCGTTGCTGCGTCCGCCCAACATGGACTCGGCTGCATCGAGTTGCAGCTGGGCCACGCGCGCTTGGATATCAAATTGAACCCGGGTCGTCTTGTCCAACTGCATGGTTTCACCCGCGCGGGCGATGGTCAGCGGGTCCTGGTGCTCACCATAAACCAGGAATTCGAAATGCAGATGCGGCCCGGTGGCCGCGCCGGTGGCGCCGACAGCACCGATCAGCTGGCCTTGCTCAATGCGTTGACCCACGTTCACATCGATTCGGCTCAGATGCGCATAAAGCGTGCTTTGCCCGTTGGCATGTTGCACTTTCACGACCTTGCCATAGCCGTTCTGCCTGCCAGCAAACTCGATCACGCCATCTGCAACCGTTCGCACAGCGGTTCCGGTGGGTGCGCTGTAGTCAACGCCCTTGTGGGCTCGCCAGTTCTGAAGGATGGGATGGAACCGTTGGGCGAAACCCGATGTGACCCGAGAGAACGTGAGCGGGCTGGCAAGAAAGCTGCGCTGGCGGCTCTTGCCGTCCGGCGAGAAGTACGCGCCCTTGCCTTTGGCGACATCCTTGAACCACACGGCCTGCCACTGACGACCATGGTTCACAAACTCTGCCGCAAGAATGCGCCCGGTCGCATCGTTCCAGGTGATGACTTGGTCATCTGCCGTCAGGGCTTCGAACACGACGCTGAAGGTGTCACCCCGACGCAATTCGCGGTGGAAATCGACATCGGCACTGAAAATCTCGATCAGTTGGCTGGCGATGGCGTCAGGCAGTTGTGCCTCATCAGTTGCCGCCCACAGTGAACTGCGGATCGTGCCGCTGCCCAGCCGCGTTTGCGGCACCAAGGGGGCTGTCTCCAACACGGCGCTGAAGCCGGTGTCGCCACGGCGCACCGTCAAGCGCGTGAAGTGGGTGCGGGCGCGTTGTGTGTCCACTGCCGGGAAGCGTGCGACCAGTTCGAGCAGGCTGCCATCGGCATCGGTGCGCACCTGCACCATCTTGTTGCCCTGGCCATCTGCCAAGCGCCTTGCGTCGCGGTCACGGCGAAGAAAGCCTGCGGCGAGCGGATCGATCACGCCCAAACGCCGCAACAGTGAATCTGCGGTGTCGCTTGGGCGTGTGATGCCGTGCCGGTACAGCTGCAACGGATGCTGGGCCAGATCGTCAAGCTGTTGGGACAGACCCGGCACGTTGAGATCTTCGACGACCACCCGCTTGGGCAAGGCAGCGGCGTCGGGCGCCATCGGGGCAATGCTGAAGGCGGTGGCGGCAAAACCACCGAGGCCAAGTACAACCACCGCAGCAACCCTGCGCGGGTGGTTTCTTGCGGCTATCTGCACTTGCTGCAACCAGCGGCGGATCGGAAAGGGCGTCAGCAAGATCACAGGTTCCTCGCGCGGGGCAGGCCAGGCCGGGTGGGCAGGGACCCTGCGTGCAAGTGGGGTGCCAGCGGCGTGGCTCCACTCGGTGTCGACAGGTCTTACAGGCAGTGACGCCCTAGAATCAAGGGCTTTCCACCAAGGTGGCTGTGAATAAATCACACCTGCCACGCCTACAAACAAAAGGTTGGAGTATACCTATCGCCTGGGCCTCCACCACACAGGGCAAGCCCCGAGCAGCCGACGATGCCACACCCCGCGCCCCCGATGCCCGCCCCTGCGGCGGCGGACCACCCGGTCAGTGACCGCGTGTTGCATGCCATGGCGGTGTCGCGCCGCCATTGCGAGGAACTGCTGCCCGAGGCCGACTGGCTGAAGAAGCTGGCGCGCGCGGATGCCACCGGCCAGCCGCTGCGCATCAAGCTGGGGCTAGACCCGACCGCACCTGACCTGCACCTGGGCCACACGGTGGTGCTCAACAAGATGCGGCAGTTGCAGGACCTGGGGCACCAGGTGATTTTTCTGGTGGGTGATTTCACGTCGATGATCGGCGACCCGTCGGGCCGCAACACCACCCGCCCGCCGCTGACGCGCGAGCAAATCGAGGCCAACGCCAAGACCTACTATGCACAGGCCAGCCTGGTGTTGGACCCGGCCAGGACCGAGATCCGCTACAACAGCGAGTGGAGCGACCCGCTGGGTGCGCGCGGCATGATCGCGCTGGCCAGCCGCTACACCGTGGCACGCATGATGGAGCGCAACGACTTCCATGCCCGCTTTCAGGCTGGCACGCCGATCAGCGTGCATGAGTTCTTGTACCCCCTGATGCAGGGCTATGACTCGGTGGCGCTCAAGAGCGACCTGGAACTGGGCGGCACCGACCAGAAGTTCAACCTGCTGGTGGGCCGCCACCTGCAGCAAGAGTACGGCCAGGAGCCGCAGTGCATCCTGACCATGCCCCTGCTGGAAGGGCTGGACGGTGTCGAGAAGATGTCCAAGAGCAAGGGCAACTACATCGGTATCACCGAAGACGCCAACAGCATGTTCGCCAAGACGCTGTCGATCAGCGATGTGCTGATGTGGCGCTGGTTCGACCTGCTCAGCTTCCGTGGCGAAGCGGAGATCACACAGCTGAAGGCCGACGTGGCAAGCGGCCGCAATCCGAAAGATGCCAAGGTGCTGCTGGCACGCGAGATCGTCACCCGCTTTCACAGCGCCGCTGCTGCAGATGCCGCCGAAGCCGACTTCAGCAACCGCGCCAGGGGCGGCATTCCTGACGACCTTGCAGAGGTGGCGCTGTCGGGCGCGCCGCTGGGGATCGGCGCGCTGCTCAAGCAGGCCGGCATGGTGCCGTCCACCAGCGAGGCCCTGCGCCTGATCGACCAGGGTGGCGTGCGGCTCGACGGTGCTGTTGTCAGCGACAAGGGCATGAAGGTGCAGGCCGGTACCGTGGTGGTGCAGGTGGGCAAGCGCAAGTTCGCGCGGGTCACGCTGACGCCTTGATGCCGGTCAGCGCCTACCTCAAGCTGTCCATTGCGGTTGCCCTGGCCACCATCGCACTGAAAACCGGCGCCTGGTGGCTGACCGGCTCGGTGGGCCTGTTGTCCGATGCGCTGGAGTCGTTGGTCAACCTGGCGGGCGCCATCTTTGCATTGATGATGGTGACCTGGGCGGCCCAACCCCCCGACGCCGACCACCCCTACGGCCACCACAAGGCCGAGTATTTCTCCAGCGGATTCGAGGGCGTGCTGATCCTGGTGGCGGCACTGGCCATCATGGCGGCGGCGGTGCACCGGTTCTTCAACCCGCAGCCGCTGGAGCAACTGGGCCTGGGCCTGTTGCTGTCAGTGGTCAGCTCGGTGCTGAACGGTGCGCTGGCCGTGGCGATGCTGCGCAAGGCGCGAGAGCACCGGTCGATGGCGCTCGAAGGCGACGCCCGTCACCTGATCACCGATGTGTGGACATCTGCCGGCGTGGTGGTCGGCCTGCTGGCGGTGCAGGCCACAGGCTGGCTGTGGCTGGACCCGGTGATCGCCATTGCGCTGGCGGCCAACATCGCGCGCGAAGGCGTGCTGCTGGTCTGGCGGTCGGCCGACGGCCTGATGGACCAGGCGCTGGAGCCGGCCGTGCGCAGCCAGATCGACCAGACCCTGGCCGAATTCGCGGTGCACACCATCCGCTTCGACCATGTGGTGACGCGCCGCGCCGGCGCGCGCCGGTTTGTCGATCTGCACATGCACATGCCGGCGGCCTGGACGCTGGGCCGCGCCGCGGCCGTGCGCGCCAGCGTCGAGCAGGCGCTGATGGCTGCCGTGCCCGGCCTGCGCGCCACCATCCAGCTGCTGCCGATGGATGTGGAGGCGCATTTCGACGACCAGCGCGACCCGCTGTGATCGGCCTGGTGCAGCGGGTGCGCGAGGCGCGGGTGACGGTCGCTGGCACCGAGGTAGGCGCCATCGGCACCGGCCTGCTGCTGCTGGTGTGTGCCGAGCCCGCCGACACCGAGCTGCAGGCTGCCCGCTTGGTCGACAAGCTGCTGAAGCTGCGCATCTTCAGCGACGCCGACGGCAAGATGAACCGCAGCCTGGTCGACGTGCAGGGCGGCCTGCTGGTGGTGAGCCAGTTCACCCTGGCGGCTGATGTGCGTGGCGGCAACCGCCCCAGCTTCGCCGGCGCAGCAGGGCCCGCGCAGGGTCGGGCGTTGTATGAGGAAGTGCTGCGCCTGGCGCGGCAACGCCACCCGGTGGTGCAGGCCGGTGTCTTTGGCGCCGACATGCAGGTGGCCCTGGTCAATGACGGCCCGGTCACCATCCCGCTGCACTTTCCCTGAAACGACAAACGGCCCGTCGGGGCCGTTGCAGATTCAGCCGACGCCGCGCATCCGGCTTCGCCTAGCCGCTGGCGGCGCCCCCTTGTGCGGGAAGCGCCTCAGGCGCTTCGGGGGTGGGTCAGTCCGCGTACTGGCCAGCGGCCTTGATCGCCGGTCCCCACTTGGCGATCTCGGCTTCGACGAACTTCTTGTGCTCGACGCCGGACAGGCGCGCGTCGGTGATCACCACGGCACCCAATGCCTCCTGGCGCCTGATCAGCTCGGGGTCCTTCAGCGCGGTGCGCAGTGCGGTGTTCAGCTTGTCCTGTACGGCCTTGGGCGTGCCTTTGGGGGCATACATGCCATGCCAGATCGACACATTGAAGCCTTTCAGGCCGCTCTCGTCCAGCGTGGGCAGCTTGGCCAAGGCGGGCGCAGTCAGGCGCTTGGGCGTGCTGACCGCAAAGCCCTTGATCTTGCCGCCTTCGATCTGTTGCGTGGTGTTGGTGGTCTGGTCGCACATCAGGTCGACCTGGCCACCCAGCAAGTCGGTCATGGCCGGGGCCGTGCCCTTGTAGGGCACGGTGGTCATGTCGACCTTGACTGCCTGCTGGAACAGCAAGCCGCACAGGTGCGATGCTGCGCCCAGGCCGGCATTGGCCAGGTTGATCTTGCCCTTGTTGGCGTCGATCCACTTCATCAGTTCGGCCATGTTGTTGGCCGGCAGGGTGCTGCGGCCGACCAGGGTCATGGGCACCTCGTTGACCATGCCGAGGTATTCAAAGTCGGTCAGCGTTTCATAGGGCAGCTTGCGGTACAGCGCAGGCGATGTGGCCATGCCGATGTGGTGCAGCAGCACGGTGTAGCCGTCAGGCGCGGCCTTGGCGACCTTGGCGGCACCCAGCGTGCCGCCAGCGCCGCCCACGTTCTCGATGATGACCGGCTGGTTCAGTTGCTTGCGCAGCACATCGCCCAGGTCGCGGGCGACCTTGTCGGTGGGGCCGCCGGCAGCGAACGGCACGACGATGGTCACGGGCTTGTCGGGGTATTCCGCCAGGGCGGCGGTGGCCACCAGGGCAGCAGCCAGGGCGAGCAGGGTCTTGGTCATGGCAGTCTCCATCAGGACATTGATTCAGGACGTATCTTGCTGCCGGTGCGGCAGGCGCGTGTGGCGGTAACTACGTATCGCCCCGCAATCCGGTGCCGGCGCAGCACCGGATTGCATCAGCCGTGCAGGTGATGCGCCGCGCGCGGACTCCCTGAACTTGGGGGGCTGCTTTGGCGACAAGGCCCCTACCATTTGGTTCCACCTTTCCAACCTGGAGTCACCATGCGCCTCAGCACCTGCCTCGCCGTCGCCGTCGCCGCTGCCTGCTTGCCGGCACAGGCCACGCGGCTCACGTTCGACGGTCCGCAAAGCATCGGTGCGACATCTGCAACCGGCTACGGTGACCGCATCGTGGCCGCTGGGCCGGGTGTCACGCTCGATGGCGGTGCCACGCCCAACATCGTGCTCAATTTCGTCTCGCTGCTGGCCAACAACCCGAATTTCGAGGTCTATACCGCCGGTTATCACACCCTGGGCCATGCCTTGGGTGACAACAACTTCAACGTACCTGGCTATGTGGAACTGATCCCCGACGCTGGCTGGGACGTGGTGCTCGAGCGCTTTGACCTCGGCTCCTGGGGCGCTTCCAGCTATACCAACAGCCGGGTGCGCATCGCTGACGCCGCCGACACCACACTGCTGGACACCGGCCTGTTCACGTTCCCGGGCAGCACCATGCTCAGCTACCCCGCCAACCCGATCCGTTCGTCGACCGCTCTGCGCGTCTACATCAATGACTTTGGCGACCTTGGCCTGGACAACTTCCAGTTCAGCCAGGCGGCGGCCGTGCCGGAGCCCGGCACCTGGGCGCTGTGGCTGGCCGGCATGGGCGTGCTGGGCATGCTGGCACGGCGTCGCCGCGGTTGACCCACCGCGTCAGTCGTCCCGGTCGCTCCAGCGGGCAAGCTGCGCCTTCAAGTCAGCGACAAAGCTCCGCACATCGGCACCGTTCTTCAGGGTCTTTTCCAGCCATTCGGGGCTGGTGCGTGCAGGCCGCTTGACGCGTGCGGCCTGCAGCACGGCGCCAGCCACCGCTGCGCGGGCAATGGTTGTGCCGCGCCGCTCGAAGCGGCCTTCGCGCTCGGTGAGCCCCAGCGCCCGCAGCTCGCGCTGCAAGGTCTGCAATGCGTCATCTGGCCGGAATGCTGGGGGCGCGAAGCCGCCCGGTTCATCGTCCATGGCCGAACCTCGGTTGTCGTCTGGGCAGGCGTCTCATGGGTTGTTCACCCCGTGTGGCACATGGCCGGCGGGCGCATGCCCGGCCGCGCCAGCCACATGCCGCGGGTGGTCGTCGAAAAAGAAGTCGGGTTCGAAGGCGCGCAGAAAGCTGCCCTTGGGCAGGCCGCCCAGGAACATCGCCTCGTCCACCTCGATCTGCCAGTCCATCAAGGTGCGGATGGCGCGCTCATGGGCCGGTGCGCTGCGCGCCGTCACCAGCGCGGTGCGCACCCGCATGCCCGATGCGCCACCGGCCCGGTGCAATTGCAGCAGCGCCTGCAGCAGCGGTTTGAACGGCCCCGGCGCCAGCGGCGTGGCCGCCTGGGCTTGCTCATGCTGCTGGAAGGCGGCCAGGCCTTCACGCTGGTAGACCTGCTCTGCCTCGTCCGAGAACAGCACCGCGTCGCCGTCGAAGGCGATGCGCAATTCCTGTGGGTGCGCCGCCCGCACCAATGGGGGCTGCGGCAACACGCGCGCGGCCGGCACACCGGCGGTGAGCGCAGCGCGCACATCGGCGTCGTTGGCTGACAGGAACAGTTGTGCCCCCAGGGGCTGCAAATAGCGCCACGGCGGCGCGCCGCGGGTGAACACGCCGCGCACCACCGCCAGACCTTCGTGCTTGCAGGAACGGAACACCCGCAGGCCTGACACCGGGTCGTTGCGCGACAGGATCACCACCTCCACCCGGGGCGCCGCACCTGGCGCCGCACCGGCGTTGAAGGCCAGCAGCTTGCGCGCCAGCGCCAGGGCCACGCCCGGTTGGGCTGGCGCGTCCAGCCGGGCCAGCTGCAGCCGCATGTAAGCATGGTCGTCACCCGCTTCGAAGACCCGGTTCTCGGCCTCGAAGTCGAACAGCGCGCGCGATGACATCGCCACCACCAGGGGTGGGCCATGCGGCGGGTTGGCGGACGGGTTGGTGGACGGGTTGGCGGGCGTCTCCATGCCAATGATGATAGGCGCCCCGGCCATCCGCCTGGCGGCGCTGCCCGGGGCGCAAACCCGGGTGCGCAGACAGTCTGCCGACCCCGCGCTACCTGGAGCAGGCTTCAGTTCACGAAGCCCAGCGGGCCGCGCTTGCCGCCATGGCCGGCGGTGGGCATGTCGACCTGGTCGGCATTGACCCGGTTCAGGATGGGATCGGCCATGCTGCGTGCCCGTCACCCGCCTGGGTCGCGCAGGTGCTCTGCCGCAGGCCGCGCACGAATCCACAATCCGGCACAGGAATCACCAACCAGCAAGGCGGGCATGGCAGCGCAGGCAGCAGGGCAGGCACTCGGCGGCGACGGCCAGAACCCGGGCCCGTCGCATGTGGCCATCGTCGGCTGCGGCTTCACCGGCACATCGGCGCTGCTGCAACTGGTCGACCGCTGCCCGGTGCAGCGCATCACCGTGTTCGAGGCCAGCGGCGATTTCGGCCCCGGCTTCCCGTACCGCCGCGATGACAGCGCCGACTACCTGCTCAACAACACCACCGACACCTTGTGCCTGCTGCCGCACAACCGCCAGGCCTTCATCGCCTGGCTGCGCGGGCAGGGCGAGGCGGTCGAGCCCAAGGGCCACCTGCCGCGTCAACGCTATGGCGACTTCCTGGCCGATGCGGTGGGCGCTGCCGCTACGCTGGCGGCGGCCAAGGGCATCACGCTGCAGCGCATCGCAGCCGAGGTGACGGCGGCCGACGAGCCGCCCGCAGGCGGCGTGCGCCTGCACTGGGCTGGTGGCACGCTGCTGGCTGACAAGCTGATCCTGGCCACCGGCCGCTGCCCGCAGCTTGCTGCGATCGCTGCACCGCCAGCCGGCAGTGCTGCGCTGCTGGTGGCCGACCATGTGCGCAGCCCGGTGCTGGATGCGGTGCCGCTGGACGCCACCTGCCATGTGCTGGGCGCATCGCTGTCAGCCTATGACGTGGTGAACCGGCTGTTCTCGCCCGCCAGCGGCTGCCGCTTCGAGCGTGATGCTGCCGGCGTGCTGCAGTTCCTGCCTGGCCCCAACCGGCGCCGGGTGCTGTTGTGCTCGCGCAGCGGCCGGCTCAAGCACCTGCAGAGCCGCGCGCCGATGCCCATCCAGCGCCGGCATGTCACCTGGCCTGCGCTGCAGGCGCTGGCCGCCCAGGGGGCGCTGACGCTGGAGGCGCTGCAGGGCCTGGTCGATGCCGAGGCCCACGCCCATGGCGTGGCGCTCGACTGGGCGGCCTTGCGCCAGCCCTATGCAGGCTGCGACAGCGCAGAGGACGTCAACCAGCGCGCGGCTGCGCTGCTTGACGCCGCAATCGCCGACACCCTGGACGGCCGCAACTTTCTCGTCGACCTGGCCGGCAACCTGCAGACCCTGCTGTGGGACGCATTCGGCCAGCGCCTGCTGCTGCCGGCCGATGAAGCGCGCTACCGCCAGGTGGCTGAATCAGCGGTGCTGGGCTGGGCCGCACCCTGCCCGCTGCCCACCGCCGAGCGGCTGCATGCGCTGCTGCGCGCCGGTGCGCTGCAGGTGCGCCACGGCGTGCAGGGCGTGGCGTGGTCGGATGAAGACAACGCCTGGCGCATCCGCTGCGCCTTCGGCGATGAGGTGGCCCAGGTGCTGGTCAACACCACCGGCGCGCTCAACCGCCGCATCGACAGCCCGGCCCAGCCGCCGCTGGTGCGTTGCCTGGCCGCCCAGGGCCTGCTGCAGCCCTACCGCTGCGGCGGCGTGGTGGCCGACGGCGCGGCGGTGGACATGGCCACCTTGCGCGCCATCGGCAGCCGCCATGTGCATGTGGCCGGCATGTGGCTGTGGGGGCCGGCGTTCTTCACCAGCTCGGCCTTCATGATGGCGCGCGCGGCGCAGACGGTGCTGGCCGCGCTGTACCCCGGCAGCGTGGCCCTGCCTATTTCACCCAGGTGTTGAGCTGGATGATGGGCAGCAGCACCGCCAGCACGATCAGCATCACCACCCCGCCCATCACCACGATCAGCAGCGGCTCCAGGATGGTGGCCAGCGCCATGGCGCGGCGCTGCACCTCGCCAGTGAGCTGGCGCGCCGCGCGGTCCAGCATCTGCGGCAGCTGGCCGGTCTGCTCGCCCAGCCGGGCGAACATGGCCAGCAGGCCGGGGAAACGCTTCTTGGCTGCCAGCGCGGCGGCCAACGGCGCGCCTTCACGCACTTGCACCAGGGCGTCCAGCGCATCGGCGCGCAGGGCGCGGTTGTTCAGCGTCTCGGCGGCGGCCTGCAGCGCCTTGAGGATGGGCACGCCGGCATTGGCCAGCATCGCCAGCGTGCCGGCAAAGCGGGCGGCGTTGTAGCCGCGCGCCACCCGGCCGATCAGTGGCAGGTTCAGGAAGGCGGCGTCGAAACGCTGGCGGAAGGCTTCGCCGCGCAGGGCAAAGCCCAAGGCCACCGCAGCGCCTGCCGCGCCCAGTGCCACCGCCCAGCCCCAGGTGCGCACGAAGGCGCTGAGCGCCAGCATCGCGGTGGTCAGCCACGGCAGGGCGCGCTTGTTGCTGGTGAACACACTGGCCACCTGCGGCACCACATAGGTGACCAGGAAGATCACGATGACGAAGGCGATCAGCGAGACGATGGCCGGATACAGCGCCGCACCCAGCAGCTTGCTGCGCAGGGCCTGGCGCTCTTCCAGGTCGTCGGCCAGGCGTTCCAGCACGCCGCCCAGCGCGCCGCTCTGCTCACCGGCAGCCACCACCGCGCGGTAGACGTCGTCGAATTCACGCGGCGCGCTGGCCAGGGCCCGGGCGAAGGGCGAGCCGCCGTTGACCTCAGCCCGCAAGTGCGCCACCAAATCGCGCTGGGCGGGCTGGTCGGCTTCGTCGGCCAGGGCAGTCAACGCACGTTCCAGCGGCAAGCCGGCACCCACCAGGCCAGCCAGCTGGCGTGTCCACACCGCCAGGCCGGTGCTGCTGAACACCCGCCGGCTCCAGCGTGAAGCGCCGGCGGTCTGCACGCTGGCGGCCAGCGCCGCCACGCTCAGCGGCACCAGGCCCTGGGTGCGCAGCTGGTTGCGGGCGGCCTTGGCGTTCTCGGCCTCCACCACGCCGGTGCGCGGTTTGCCGTTGTCGTCCAGCGCTTCGAAGGTGTAGGCGGGCATGTCGGGCTGGAGTATCGGGGAGATCGGCGCATGGATTCTCGCGGCCGGTCTGGCGCCTTTGACCCCGACGCCCCATCAGCGGAAAATGTCGCCATGAACCAGCCCGGCATCGACCTGTCACCGCTGCGCAAAGCCATTGGGTGGCTGACCGAAGCCTTGATGCTGTGGCATGCTCAAGCGGAAGGATCGGTTCTGAAGCCGCACCTGCGCTCCGCAGTGATCCAGTCCTTCGAGTTCAGCTATGAACTGTCGCTGCGCAGCTTACGGCGTGTGCTGGTCGAGCGCGCAGGCTCGGCTGACCGCATCATCGACCTGTCTTTCCATGAATTGCTGCGCCACGCAGCCGATGCCGGGCTGGTCCAGGATCCCAATGCCTGGCGCACCTGGCGTGAATTGCGCAATGCGACCAGCCATGCCGACGACGAGGGCAAGGCGCAGCAGGTGGCGCACGATGCCGAGCGGTTTTGTGTCGATGCGCGTGCGCTGTTGGGCGCACTGGAGGGCGCGCTGTGACGCAGGCCGCGCTGGATTTGAACGCTGAGCAATTGGGCCAGGTGCGGCAGGTCTTGCAGCGGGTGCTGCCCGGCGCCAAGGTGGCGGTGTTCGGCTCGCGGGCGACCGGGCGGGCGCGCCCGTTTTCCGATCTGGATCTGCTGGTCTGTGAGCCGCGGCGCCTGACCTGGGCGCAGCGTGCCGACCTGCGTGACGCCTTCGAGGCCAGCCGCCTGCCGTTTGGCGTGGATGTGGTGGAACTGGACGGTCTTGCAGACGGCATGCGACAGCGGGTGCTGGCCGAAGCGCTGCCACTGCCTTGAGGGGCGCTACATTGGCCTGGCGGTGGCAATCACCTCCACTGCTGATCTGGCCCACGGCAAGGCGCCCACCTACCGCACTTGGCGCGCTCCGGCAGGCAACGCGTAAGCCAACTGCCGCTCATGTTTCAACACCAGCAGGGACACCTCGCTGTCGGTGTGGGCGTAGAGCAGCAGGTGGCGGCGGAGAACGGCCTCGCGCAGGTGCGGCGCGCCCAGCGTGGCGGCAAGTTGCCGTGCCCGCAGGGCCAGCACCTGCCCCTGCACCGAAGCGGCGTCCAGAAAGCGCGCCGGCCTGTCGCTGGCAGGCGCACTGGCCAGTCGCTACACGACATCCTGCAGTTCCAGCGGCAGGGCCTGTTATTGCGTTGACGCGGCATCGGCATCCTGCGTCCGCATGAGGGCCGGTACCGTCAGCTGGCTGGCCGCAAAGCCGCGCGTGGCCAGGCGTTGACTTTCATGAATGCATAAATTTTTACATCAATGATTCAGCCTGCACCTCACAAGCTCAGTCCCGCGTGACCCGCAGCACTTCTTCCAGCGAGGTGATGCCCTCGGCCACCAGGCGTTCGCCGTCCTCGCGCATCGGCACGAAGCCCTGCGCCCGGGCGGCGGTGAACAGCTCACTTTCAGCCGCGCGGTTGTGGATCAGTGCGCGCAGCGGGTCGTCCAACACCATCAGCTCGTACACGCCGGTGCGGCCCTTGTAGCCGGTGTTGCTGCATTCGCTGCAGCCCACCGGGTGCCAGTGGCCTTGGGCATCTTGCCGCTTGCAGTGCGGGCACAGTTTGCGCACCAGGCGCTGGGCCTGCGCGCCCAGCAGGCTGCTGGACAGCAGGTAGGGCTCCACGCCCATGTCGATCAGCCGGGTGATGGCGCTCGGCGCGTCATTGGTGTGCAGCGTGGCCAGCACCAGGTGGCCGGTCAGGCTGGCCTGGATGGCGATCTGCGCGGTCTCGAAGTCGCGGATCTCGCCGATCATGATCACGTCCGGGTCTTGCCGCAGGATGGCCCGCAGCGCTTTGCCGAAGGTGAGGTCGATCTTGGCGTTGACCTGGGTCTGGCCGATGCCCGGCAGTTCGTATTCGACCGGGTCTTCCACTGTCAGGATGTTGGTGCCGGCGGTGTCGATGCGGCCCAGGGAGGCATACAGCGTGGTGGTCTTGCCGCTGCCGGTGGGGCCGGTGACCAGCACGATGCCGTGGGGCTGGTGCACCAGGCGGTCGAAGGCCGTCAACACCTGGCCGCTCATGCCCAGGGCTTCCAGCGTGAACTTCGATTCGCTCTTGTCCAGGAGGCGCAGCACCGCCCGCTCACCATGGGCGCTGGGCAGGGTGGACACGCGCACGTCGATGGCGCGCCCGCCGATGCGCAAGGAGATGCGGCCGTCCTGCGGCAGGCGCTTCTCGGCGATGTCCAACTCGGCCATGATCTTGAGCCGGCTGATCAGGGCCGCATGCAGCGCCCGGTTGGGCTGCACCACCTCGCGCAGCGTGCCGTCGACCCGGAAGCGCACGCTGCTGCTGCGCTCATACGGCTCGATGTGGATGTCGGATGCGCCGTCTTTCGCCGCCTGGGTCAGCAGCGCGTTGAGCATGCGGATGATGGGCGCGTCGTTGGCCGCTTCCAGCAGGTCTTCGACCGCCGGCAGGTCTTGCAGCAGGCGGCTGAGGTCGACCGCGCTTTCGACCTCGCCCACCACCGCGGCTGCGCTGCTCTCGCCGCCGGCATAGGCCACGGCAATGCGCTCGGCCAGCACCGCCGGCTGTTCACGCTCCACCCGGTTGACGGCATGCAGGCGCAGCACCTCGCCCAGGGCGCTGAGGTTGGCGCCGGGCGCGGTGCTGTCGGGTACCCAAAGCACCCGCTCGTGGCCGAAGTCTTCCAGCAGGAGGGTGTGGGCCTTGGCAAAGCCGTAAGGCAGAGGGTGGCGGGCGGCCATGGTGGGCGGGTGTCAGTTCTTGGTGGCGGGCGCGCTGCCGGGCAGCGTGACCGGCGCGGTCAGCGTGTTCGGCGCCAGCAACGGAAACCCGCCCTGGCCCTTGGCCGGCGCCTCGGGCAGCACCGGGGAATCATTGATCGGCATCAGTGTCTTCTGGGTGGGCTGGCCTTGCTGTTGCTGGGCGCGGATGACCTCGTAGCGGTCCAGCGCCAGGCCGTTGGCGGCCTGGGCATCTCGCAGCACCACCGGCCGCAAAAACACCAGCAAGATGCTCTTCTTGCGCTCGCGGCTGCTGTTCTTGAACAGGTTGCCCACCATTGGCACGTCGCCCAGCATCGGCACCTTGTTCTCGCCGTCGGTGTATTCCTCCTTCATCTGGCCGCCCAGCACCATGATCTGGCCGTCGTCGGCCACCACCGTGGTCTCCAGCGAGTTCTTGTTGGTGGTCGGTCCGTTGGCATTCGTCAGGGTGCCGCCGACCACGCTGCTGTTCTCCTGGAACACCGTCATGCGGATGACGCCGCCCTCGCCGATCTGCGGCTTGATCTTCAGCGTCAGGCCCACGTCCTTGCGCTCGACCGTCTGGAACGGGTTGACGGTGGCGCCGCCACCGCCGCCGGTGTTGGTGAAGCTGCCGGTGACGAAGGGCACATTGGCGCCCACCACGATCTTGGCCTCTTCGTTGTCCAGCGCCACCAGGTTGGGCGTGGACAGGATGTTGGTGCCGCTGACCGTCTCCAGGAAGCGGGCCAGCGCGCCCAGGGTGTAGGCGCCGTTCACCCGCTGCAGCAGGCCCAGGTTCAGGCCGGTGCCGGGCAGGGTGGTGGTGGTGCCGGCGGCGGCCGCCACCGACAGGTTGAGGATGTTGTTGGACCCGCTGCCGAAGTTGGTGCCTGCAGCCAGGCCGAAGCGGTTGCCGTTGTTGCCGATCAGGCCTTGCCACTGGAAGCCCAGCTCGGCCGCCTTGCCGGCGTCCATCTCCACGATCATCGATTCGACGAACACCTGCGCACGCCGGCCGTCGAGCTGGTCGATCACGCTGCGGATCTGGCGGTACAGCGGCTCGGCGGCGGTGATCACCAGTGAGTTGGTGGCTGGGTCGGCCTGGATGAAGCCCCCGGTGGATGGCTGCGCCGACTGTGACAGCGGCGCGGTGGCCACCGGGTTGCCGGCGCCGCCCTGGGCGTTGATCTGGCCGATGCCGGTGGGCGGCGCCTGGTTGCCGAAGCCACCGCCCCCACCGCCGCCGCCCCCACTGCCCCCGCTGAAGGCCGCCCGCAGCACCGACGCCAGCTTGGTGGCATCGGCGTTCTTCAGGTAGACCACGTTGATCTGGCCGGCCGGGCCGCCCACGCCGGGGCGGTCGAGCCGGTCGATCAGGCTGCGCACACTGGCCAGGCGGGCCGGGTTGGCGGCGCGGATGATCAGGCTGTTGCTGCGCGCATCGGCCAGCACTGACACGCTGGCGCCAGACACCGGCATGCCGGGCACGCCAGCGCCGGCGCCGGCGCCGTCGCCCAGCCGCTGCACCAGGGCCGCCATGTCGCTGGCAATCGCATGCTTCAGCGGGACCACCTCCACATCGGTTGCTGCGGGCTGGTCGAGTGCGGCGATGATCTTGCCGATGCGTGTCAGGTTGTCGGCGTAGTCGGTGATCACCAGGGTGTTGTTGCCCGGGCTGGCGTTGATGGTGTTGTTGGGGCTGATCAGCGGGCGCAGCACCGCTACCAGGTTGTTGGGGTTCTCGTGGTTGAGCCGGAAGATCTGGGTCAGCACCTGGTCGCCGCGGGCGCCCACCTCGCCCACGCTCACCGTGCCGGCCTGCAGTTTGGCGTCGGGCTCGGGCAGCACCTTCAACAGGCCGGCGGTTTCCACCACGGTGAAGCCCAGGCCGCGCAGCGCAGCCAGGTATTGCAGCCAGGCCTCGCGCACCGGGATCGGTTGCTCGCTGTAGACGGTGATCACGCCCTTGACCCGCGGGTCGACCAGGATCTGGCGGTCCAGCATCGCCGCCATGGCGCGGGTCACCGCCTCCAGGTCGGCGTTGACGAAGTTCACCGTCACTGGCGTGCCGCCGGTCAGCCCGCCGCGCCGCGCGGCCGGGGGCTTGGCAGTGTCTTGCGCCAGCACCGGCGCCAGCGGCAGCATCAGCAGTGCCAGCAGCAGCGGCAGCAGCCTGGGTTGCGGGCGGGTGGCGCGGGGCAGTCGCGGGGTCATGGGGGTCATCCGATCGAAATGACGGACAGCGCACCCTGGCGCCGGCCGATGATGTTGAGCAAGTTGGCCAGCGCGTCGTCCTGGCCGTCGGCGGCCTGGGCGGTGCCGCGAAAGCGCAGCCTCGCGCCGGTCCATTGGCCCTCGCCGTCCAGGCGCAACGGGCCGTCCTGGCTGGTCAGGCGCAGCGTGGTGGGGTCGTCGCCCTGGCCGCTGCCCTGCACCAGCAGCTGGTAACTGCCCAGCATGGGCAGGGCCGACAGCCGCGAGGATGCACCACGCAGCTGCAATTGCAGATCGCCCGCCAGGCGCAACTGGCCGCCGGCTGACTGCAGCT
This sequence comes from Aquabacterium sp., assembly GCA_029865965.1. Taxonomy (GTDB): domain Bacteria; phylum Pseudomonadota; class Gammaproteobacteria; order Burkholderiales; family Burkholderiaceae_C; genus Pseudaquabacterium. Next base: position 288 of record JARXAJ010000227.1, on the reverse strand, counting down.
GCAGCCCGGTGCTGGCCAGTTGCAGCTGGCCACCGAGTTGCAGGGTGTTCCAGGGTGTACCCAGGCCGGCCAGCCAGCTGGCGGGCCATTGGCCCAGGGCGCGGGGCGCGCCGGCGGCGCTGGGTGCGTTGGCTGCGGGTGGGGCGCCAGATGCGACGGCTGCCGGGCTGCCGGCGGGCCGGGGGGCATCGCCCAGCACCAGCGTGAAGCCGCCCCAGCCAGGGTGCAGCGTCAGGCGCAGCCCGCCGGGCAGGCAGCAGGCCTGGTCGGCCTGCAGGTGCAGCACAC
>JARXAJ010000214.1 GCA_029865965.1 Aquabacterium sp. | reverse complement strand
CGCCTGACCCGCCGGCCGCCGCCGGCCCAGACGCCGCCGGTGCTCCCACCATCGCGCCCAGCCCTGCCAGGCTGCCAGGCCGGTTCTGCAGCCACCAGGCTGCAGCCACGGCGCCCGCCAGGGCCACGACGACGAGGGTGGTGTGTATTTTTTTCATCTGGCCATGCGTCAGGTCAATCCGTGAATGTAACGGTGTGGTTCCGTTCCTGCTGTCACCCCAGGCTCCTCGGCCGCGGGGTGGCACAGTGCAACGCCGTCAGCGGCTGTCAGCGGGCGCGCACCGCGTCGACGCCGCGGTTGGCCAGGGCGTCAGCCCGCTCATTGCCGGGGTCGCCAGAATGGCCCTTGACCCAGTGCCACTGCACGTCATGGCTGGACACCAGCGCATCCAGGCGCTGCCACAGCTCGATGTTCTTCACCGGCTTGTTGTCGGCGGTGCGCCAGCCGCGCTTCTTCCAGCCATGGATCCAGCTGGTGATGCCGTCCTTCACATAGTTGCTGTCGGTGTAGATCGCCACCGGCGTGCGGCGCTTGAGCAGGGCCAGCGACTCGATCACCGCAGTCAGCTCCATGCGGTTGTTGGTGGTCGATGGCTCACCGCCGAACAGCTCTTTCTCGTGTGCGCCCCAGCGCAGCCAGGCGCCCCAGCCACCGGGGCCAGGGTTGCCCTTGCAGGCGCCATCGGTGTAGATCACCACCATCGTGGGTGCGTCATCGCTCATGGAAGTCGTGTTCCTCGGGTTGCAAGTCGGGATTCTGGGGTGACAAGGCCTGGAGCCAGGCCGGCGGGCCGCCGCGGTTGGCCACCACGGCGGTGGCGGCCCGCTTGGCCACCTTCTGCCGGCGGACCAGGCCCACCAGGCGCATGCCGCGCACCCGCTTCACCGCCTCGACCATGTAGACCGCGCCCAGCACCGGCCAGCCGCGTGCACCGGCCTTCTCCATCCAGGCGAAGCGCGCCAGGCCGGCATCCGACCCGAGCGGCGGCCGCCAGCAGCCGAAGCGGCCACGCTCGACCTCGAAGCCGAGCAGGCGCAGCCAGTCACGCACCCGACGGTAGGCGATGAACTCGCCGGCGCTGGGCAGGTACAGCGGGCTGCTGCCACCCAGGCGCTGGCGCCAGTGGCCGGCATGCTGGCGCAGCCCCCACAGGCTGGCCGGGTTGAAGCCGACGATCACCACCCGGCCTTCGGGCACCAGCACGCGTTCCACCTCGCGCAAGGTGTCGTGCGGGTCGCGTGCCAGCTCCAGGGTGTGGGGCAGCAGCACCAGATCCAGGCTCTGGTTGGGGAACGGCAAGGCATCAAAATCACAGTGCAATGCGTTGCGGGCATCCTTCGGCATCAGCGTGGACAAGGCATCATCAGCCACCGGTAACGGCAGGGCCGCGGGCTCGCGCAGCTTGTCACTGGCCACCCAGCGGTGGGGCATGCGGTTGGCCCGCAGGCCGGCCAGATCCGGCAGACCCAGCTGCAGCGCATGGAAGCCGAACAGGTCGGTCACGGTGCGGTCGAGCTGGTCCTGTTCCCAGTCGAGCAGGTAGCGCCCGGGCGGGCTCTGCAGCCACTGGGGCAACTCTATAATCGATGGATTGCGCGTCATGAAACTAGTAGCCCTGCCCGCCTTCACCGACAACTACATCTGGATGCTGCACGATGACCGACAGGCCATCGTGGTCGATCCGGGTGACGCGGCACCCGTGGCAGCAGCGCTCGATGGCCTGGGCCTGGCGCTGGCCGCCATTCTAGTGACGCACCACCATCCCGATCATGTTGGCGGCGTCGCAGCGCTGCGGCCGCGCCTGCAGGGCGGGCAGGTCTGGGGCCCGGCGCGCGAGTCCATCCCCCTGCCCTTCCTGCCGCTGGCCGATGGCGATGTGGTCGACCTGCTGGGGCTTCGGTTCCAGGTGATCGACGTGCCCGGCCACACCGCTGGCCACATCGCCTACTACCTGCCGGCCACCGGCGATGGCGAGGCACCGGTGCTGTTTTGCGGCGACACCCTGTTTTCGGGCGGTTGCGGCCGGCTGTTCGAGGGCACGCCTGCGCAGATGCACCAGTCGCTGGGCCGGCTGGCCGGGCTGCCGGGCAACACCCGGGTGTGCTGCGCCCATGAGTACACCGAGTCGAACCTGAAGTTTGCCCAGGCTGTCGAGCCGGCCAATGCCGCGCTGGCGCGCTACACCGTGGCCTGCCGCGCGCTGCGCGCCGGTGGGCTGCCCACCTTGCCGTCCACCATCGCGCAAGAGCGTGCGATCAACCCCTTCATGCGCTGCAATGCGCCCGACGTGATCACTGCCGCCCAGACCCAGGGCGCGGCCGATGCCAGCGGGCCAGCCGTGCTGGGCGCCTTGCGCGCATGGAAAAACCAATTCCGATGACACCTCCCCAAGCCGGCCAGCCCTTGCTGAACCCCACCTGGCTGCGCCTGGCCCCGCTGATGCTGGCTGTGCTGCTGGGCGCTTGCGCTACGGCACCCGCTCCAAAGGTGGCCGACAGCACGCCAGCGGTGGCCACCGCACCAGTGGCTGCCGCACCTGCAGTACCAGCCACCCCGCCTGCTGCCGTGCCTGCAGCACCGCCGCTGGCGGTCGTGGTGCCCCAGCCGCAGGCCATGGTGCCGATCGCCATCGACCCGCTGCGCCCCACCGAACTGCTGGACCTCGGCGCGCCCGGCACCCAGACCGACCTGTGGACCCGCGTGCGCCAGGGCGTGGCCATCCCCGACCTGCAGAACGAGCGGGTCGACAAGTGGCAGCAGTGGTACGCCAGCCGGCCCGACTACGTGCAGCGCATGACCGAGCGCGGCGGCCGCTACCTGTTCCACATCATCGAAGAGGTCAACCGGCGCGGCCTGCCGACCGAACTGGCCTTGTTGCCCTTCATCGAGAGCGCCTTCAACCCACAGGCCATGAGCACCGCCAAGGCCTCGGGCATGAGGCAGTTCATCCCCGGGACGGGGCGTGATTTCTCGCTGCGCCAGAACGTCTTCCGCGATGACCGCCGCGACGTGCTGGCGTCCACCCGCGCCGCGCTCGACTACCTGCAGATGCTGCACGGCATGTTTGGTGACTGGCAGCTGGCACTGGCGGCCTACAACTGGGGCCAGGGCAGCGTGCAACGCGCCATCACCCGCAACCAGCGCGCCGGCCTGCCCACGGATTACGACAGCCTGCGCATGCCCGACGAAACCCGCAACTACCTGCCCAAGCTGCAGGCGGTGGAAAACATCGTGGCCAACCCGCAGGCCTTCGGCATGACGCTGCCAGCGCTGCAGAACCACCCTTACTTTGTGTCGGTGGGGCTCGACCGCGACATCGACCTGGACCTGGCTGCCCGCCTGGCCGGCGTGCCGCTCGACGAGTTCAAACAGCTGAACCCGCAGATGAACAAGCCGGTGATCCTGGCTGCCGGCACACCCCAGGTGCTGCTGCCCTACGACGCCGCCAACCGTTTCATGCGCGCCGTGGGCCAGCACCGCGGCAACTTGGCCAGCTGGACGGCCTGGGTGGCCCCCCGCACGGTGAAGCCGGCGGAAGCGGCGCGCCTGGTGGGCATGGACGAAGCCCAGCTGCGCACGGTCAACAACATTCCCAAGGGCATGCTGGTGAAGGCCGGCTCCACGCTGCTGGTGGCACGCGCGGCGCACCGCACCGACGACGTGACCGGGCAGATCGCCGACAACGCCACACTGGCGCTGGCGCCTGACATGCCGCCGCTGCGCCGCATCAGCTTCAAGGCCGGCAAGAAGGGCGACAGCGTGGCGGCGGTGGCCAGGCGCTACCGCGTGCGCGCCGACCAGGTGGCGCAGTGGAACGGCACGTCCGCCGCCGCCCACTTCAAACCTGGCCAGACCGTGGTGGTGATGGTGGCCAACAAGTCCAAGCGCCTGGCTGGCGCACAGGCACCGGCCAAGGCCAGCGCGGCCAAGCGGCTGAACAAGCCGCCGGCCACCGCCCGCAGCCGCGCACCGGCCAACTGACAGCACCGCAACCCGCAGGTTCAGCTGCCAACCCGCTGCGTCAGCGGCGGTCGCTTAGGGCGTGGGCCAGGGTCGACAGGTCGACATACTCCAGCTCGCTGCCCACCGGCACGCCCCGCGCCAGCCGGGTCACCACCAGCGCATCGCCACCCGCACCCGGCAGGCTGCGCAGGGCCTGGGCCAGCACATGGGCAGTGGCCTCGCCCTCGGCCGAGAAGCCGGTCGCCAGGATCACTTCCTGCACCACGCCGTCGGCTGCGCGTTCCAGCAGCGGGTGCACCCCGATGTCGGCCAGGCCGATGCCGTCGAGCGGGCTGAGCCGGCCCATCAGCACGAAGTACAGGCCGCGGTAGCTGCCACTGCGCTCCATGGCCGCCTGGTCGGCCGGGCTTTCGACCACCAGCAGCTGCCGCCTGTCGCGCTGCGGGTCGCTGCAGGTGCCGCACAGTGTCTCTTCGGTGAAGGTGTGGCAGCGCGCGCAGTGCTGCACCGCCAGCGTGGCCGTCTGCAGCGCCTGCGCCAGGCGCTGCGCACCGTCGCGGTCATGCTGCAACAGGTGGTAGGCCATGCGCTGGGCTGACTTCTGGCCCACGCCTGGCAGGCGGCGCAAGGCGTCGATCAAGCCGTCGAGGCTGCGCTCGGCCATCTTGTGCGTCCAACCACGACGACACCAGGCCGTGGCAGATCAAGCGGACGCCGTGGAACCGGCTTCGCCGGGCCACCGGCGGCGCCCCCCTGGGGGAGGGCTACAGGGGGGGTCAAAACGGGAACTTCATGCCGGGGATCTGGGGCATGCCGGCGGACAACTTGCCCATCTTCTCCTGCGTCGTGGCCTCGACCCGGCGCACCGCGTCGTTGATGGCGGCGGCCACCAGGTCTTCGAGCATGTCCTTGTCATCGGCCAGCAGGCTGGGGTCGATGGTGACGCGGCGCACGTCGTGCTTGCAGGTCATCAGCACCTTGACCAGGCCGGCGCCCGACTCGCCCGTCACCTCGATGGTGGCAAGCTCGTCCTGCGCCTTCTTCATGTTGTCCTGCATGGCCTGGGCCTGCTTCATCAGGCCGGCGAGTTGGTTCTTCATCATGGTGGGGGTGCCTTTGGATGGCCGCCGTCGGCGGCGATGGGTTTGATCGAGCCCGGCACGATGCGGGCGGTGCGGAACTGTGCCATCAGCGCGCGCACCTCGGGGTCAGCGTGGATCAGCTGTTCGGCGGCGTGCTGGGCCGCCTCACGCGCATGGCTGTCGCGCCGGGCGATGGAGTCTTGCGCCACGCCGGGCAGCACTTCCACCTGGGCGGGCTCGCCCAGCGCATCCGCCAGTGCAGCTGCCAGCTTGGCCGACAGGCCGGGGTTGCGCAGGCTCTCGCGCTCGGCACGCAGTTGCCAGCACTGGCCACCACCGGTGTCGGGCAACACCGCCAGCAGTTCGGCCTGCCAGGCCAGCTCACGCACCATGGCCACCAGGCTGCCGGCAGCAGCCAATGGCCGCACCAGCGCGGCCCAGCGGTCGCCAAGTGCAGTGGTCAGCAGCGGGGCCGCCGCCGTGTGCGGCGCGGGCGCTGCCGGCGTGCGGGCGCTGGTTGGCGGCTCAGGCGGCCGGTCAGCACCGGGCGCTGGCTGCAGGCTGGCGGCCTGCGCGCTGAAGTCGTCGGGCACGGCCTCCTCGGCCCAGGGCGGCGGCTCCTCGGCGGTGAGGCGCTGCGGCGCTGCCGGCACGCTGGCCTGGCGCGGAGCCGGGGTGCGCTCTTGTGCTGGCGCACGCGCAGGTGCAAGTGCAGGTGGGGTAGCAGGTGCCGGTGCCGGTGCCGG
>JARXAJ010000203.1 GCA_029865965.1 Aquabacterium sp. | reverse complement strand
CGTGGGCGTCGGCTGCCTCGCGCAGCCGGGCGCGGGCGCTGGTCGACCCTGGGCTGGCCGGCACTTCGGGCCAGGTGCTGGCGCAGCCAGCCAGCGCCAGCAGCGGCCCCAGCGGCAGCGCCAGGGCCCGGCCCAGCAGACGGCGGCGCAGCAGGGTGTGGCGCATCGGGACGGGGCGGGGCAGGGCAGTGGTCATGGTGGGATGGCGCTGTGGTGCCGCCTGGTTGCCTTGGCCCATTCTGCGGCCGCACGCCGGCGCGCACCTCGACATCACCCCGCCAGGCGGCCAGCCGCCGCGGACCCCTGTGGCACACTCGCCCGCTTTGCCGAGAGAGGGCCCGACCGGGCCATGGTTTTGGACAAGATTCTTCTGCAGATCGCGGCCGAGCTGAAGGTCGCCCCGCGCCAGATCAAGACCGCTGTGGACCTGCTGGACGGCGGCGCCACCGTGCCGTTCATCGCCCGCTACCGCAAAGAGGCCACCGAGGGCCTGGACGACATCCAGCTGCGTGAACTGGAGGCCCGCCTGGCCTACCTGCGCGAGCTGGAAGACCGCCGCGCCGCCGTGCTCAAGAGCATTGCCGAGCAGGGCAAGCTGACGCCCGCGCTGCAGGCAGCCATCGACGCCGCACCCACCAAGCAGGAGCTGGAAGACCTCTACCTGCCGTTCAAGCAACGGCGCCGCACCAAGGGCCTGATCGCCCGCGAGGCCGGCCTGGAGCCGCTGGCCGACCTGTTGTTTGCCGACCCCACGCGCGACCCCCACACCGAGTCCGCCGCCTTCCTGAATCCCGATGCCGGCTTTGCCGACAGCTTTGCGGTGCTGGACGGCGTGCGCGACCTGCTCAGCGAGCGCTGGGCCGACGACGCCGCCCTGGTGGGCCCGCTGCGCGAATGGCTGTGGGCCGACGGCCTGCTGCGCAGCAAACTGTGCGACGGCAAGGACCCTAACCACGCCGACAACGCCAAGTTCCGCGACTATTTCGACTACGACGAGCCGATCCGCACCGTGCCCAGCCACCGGGCGCTGGCGGTGTTCCGCGGCCGCACGCTGGAGATCCTGGACGCCAGGCTGGTGATCGACGAGGCAGTCATCCCCGGCCAGCCCACGGTCCCGCCAGGGACTCCGTCGGTGTCGGTGGCCGAAGGCCGCATCGCCCTGCACCTGGGATGGCGACATGCCAAGCGGCCCAGCGACGACCTGATCCGCAAGAGCATCGCCTGGACCTGGAAGGTCAAGTTGAGCCTGAGCCTGGAGCGCGACCTGTTCACCCGCCTGCGTGAAGCCGCCGAGGCCACCGCGATCAAGGTGTTTGCCGAGAACCTGCGTGACCTGCTGTTGGCCGCACCGGCCGGCAAGCGGGTGGTGATGGGGCTGGACCCGGGCATCCGCACCGGCGTGAAGGTGGCCGTGGTCAGCGACACCGGCAAGGTGCTGGCCACCCACACCGTTTACCCGCACGAGCCACGTTGCGACTGGGACGGCAGCCTGCATGCCCTGGGCAGGCTGGTGGCCCAGCATGGCGTCAACCTGATCGCCATCGGCAATGGCACGGCCAGCCGCGAGACCGACAAGCTGGCGGGTGACCTCATCAAGCGCGTGCAGGACATGGCCCCCAAGGCGCCTGCGGCGCCGGCCCCCCAAGGGGGCGCGCACCCGGCTTGGGGCGGCCCGGCGCCGGGTGCCGCCCCCGATTTCAAGATCGACAAGGTGGTGGTCAGCGAGGCCGGCGCCTCGGTCTATTCCGCCAGTGAGTTCGCCAGCAAGGAACTGCCCGACCTGGACGTGAGCCTGCGCGGCGCGGTGTCCATCGCCCGCCGCCTGCAGGACCCGCTGGCCGAGCTGGTGAAGATCGACCCCAAGAGCATCGGCGTGGGCCAGTACCAGCACGACGTCAACCAGGGCGAGCTGGCGCGCATGCTCGACACCGTGGTGGAAGACTGCGTCAACAAGGTGGGCGTGGACCTGAACACCGCGTCTGCCCCGCTGCTGGCCCAGGTGGCCGGGCTGTCGCCGGCGGTGGCCGCGTCCATCGTGCGTTGGCGTGACGCCAACGGCGCCTTCCGCCACCGCCAGCAGTTGCTGGACGTGGCGGGCCTGGGCCCCAAGACCTTTGAGCAGGCAGCAGGCTTTCTGCGTATCCGCGACGGCGACAACCCGCTCGACCAGACCGGCGTGCACCCCGAGACCTACCCGGTGGTGCAGCGCCTGCTGGACGCACTGCAGCGCCCGATCACGGCGGTGATGGGCCGCAGCGATGTCATCCGCACGCTCAAGCCTGAAGCCCTTGCCGATGCCCGGTTCGGCGCCATCACCGTCAAGGACATCTTTGCCGAGCTGGAAAAGCCCGGCCGCGACCCGCGCCCCGACTTCAAGGTGGCCAGGCTGGCCGATGGCATTGAGCGCATCCAGGACCTGAAGGAAGGCATGACGCTGGAGGGCACGGTCAGCAACGTGGCCCAGTTCGGCGCCTTCATCGACCTGGGCGTGCACCAGGACGGCCTGGTGCATGTCAGCCAGCTGGCGCACAAGTTCGTCAACGACGCGCGCGAGGTGGTCAAGACCGGCGACATCGTCACCGTGAAGGTGCTGGAGGTGGACCTGGCGCGGGGCCGCATCGCGTTGACGATGAAGCTCGATGCACCCGCCGGCAAGGGCGCGGGCAAGGGCGACAACGCCTTCCGCCCCGCCGGGCGTGAGGAGCGGGCTGGCCGCAGCGGTGGCCCGGGTGCAAGCCGGCCCGCCACCCCGCAGCCGGCCGCCGGTGGCGCCATGGCCGCGGCCTTCGCCAAGCTGCAGACGCGGCGCTGAGCCTGCGGCGCCATGCTGGTCCGCCTGTCGACCCGAGCCCTGCTGTTGTGGGCGGCAGCGTTGCCGGCTGGCCCGGCGTTGGGCCAGGGCCTGCCCCAGCAGGTGGAGGTGACAGCCCAGCCGCAGACCGAGACCGACCAGCGCCGGCGCGACCCAGTGGCCAAGACCATCGTCGGCCGCGACGAGCTCGACAAATACGCCGACCCGGCGGTCAGCGACGTGCTCAAGCGCCTGCCCGGCGTCAGCATGCAGGGCGGCAGCCCGCGCCTGCGCGGCCTGGGCGGCAGCTACACCCTGGTGCTGGTCAATGGCGAGCCGGCGCCGCCGGGCTTTTCGCTCGACCAGTTGTCGCCCAGCCAGGTCGAGCGCATCGAGATCACCCGCGGCCCCAGTGCCGAGCACAGCGCCCAGGCAGTGGCCGGCACCATCAACATCATCCTGCGTGAAGCCCCGCGCACCCGCCAGCGGGAGCTGAGCCTGCGCACCGGCTGGCAGGCGGTGCGGCCAGTGCTGGGCGGCAACGCCAGCTGGGGCGACCGCAGCGGCGCGCTGAGCTACGCCGTGCCGCTGTCGGTCTACCAGTGGCGCGGCCAGGCCGACACCTTCAGTGCGCGCCAGGCCCCCGGCGCCGACGGCCAGCCGCAGCAGCTGCGCACGCCGGGCACCGACGAATTCTGGGGTGGCGGCTTCAACCTCGGCCCGCGGCTGACCTGGAAGCTGGGCGAGGCCGACAGCATCGGCTGGCAGACCTTTGCCCAGCGCCATGACTTCAACAACCAGGGCCGCCAGCAGACCACCGTGCTGCAGGGCCTGGCACCCTTGAGCGTGGACGACCGCTTCACCAGCGGCGGCTACTGGCAGATGCTGCGCAGCAGCCTGCAGTGGAACCACAAGGCCGACAGCGGCCTGCGGCTGGAGCTGAAGGCCGGCTTCCAGGCCAGCAGCAGCCGGTCACGGGCCCGCACCGACGGCGACGATGCCGCCGGCAGCCCCACGCTGCTGCGCGAGACCACCGGCCACAACACCGAGCGCAGCACCAACGCCAGCGGCAAGGCCAGCCTCCCGCTGGGCGAGGCCCACACCCTGGCCCTGGGCTGGGAGCTGGAGCAGCGCCAGCGGCGTGAGCAGCGCAGCATCATCCAGAACGGCGCCGACCAGCTGCCCGGCATCGAAGGCCTGCCCTTCGACGCCCGCATCAGCCGTGGTGCGCTGTTCGTGCAGGATGAATGGGTGCTGTCGCCGCGCTGGTCCACGTCGGTCGGCCTGCGCGCCGAGCAGATCACCACCCGCGCCAGCGGCCTGGGCGCGCCCGTTGACAACAGCAGCCGGGTGGTGACGCCGGTGTGGCACCTCACCCACAAGTTCGACCCCAAGGGCCGCGACCTGCTGCGCGCCAGCCTGACCCGCAGCTACAAGGCGCCCGAACTGGCCCAGCTCAGCAACCGGCCCGGCATCAACACGCTGTACCCGGTGGCCGGCAGCAATGTGGAGATCAGCCCCGACAGCATGGGCAACCCGGCGCTGCAGCCCGAGCTGGCCACCGGGCTGGACCTGGCCTTCGAGCATTACCTGCCTGCCGGCGGCGTGCTCAGCATCGGCGGCTTCCACCGCCGCATCAGCGGGCTGATCCGCCAGCAGACCCGCCTGCAGACGGTGGCCTGGTCGGCCGTGCCGCGCTGGGTGTCGCTGCCGGTCAACCTGGACGCGGCGCGCAGCACCGGCGTCGAACTGGAGCTGAAAGGCCGGGGTGACGAACTGTGGGCCGACGCCGCCGCCAGCCGGCCCTGGCTGAAGGGCCTGAGCCTGCGCGCATCGGCCAGCGTCTACCGCAGCAGCGTCGATGGCATCCCCGGCCCCGACGACCGCCTGGTGCAGCAGCAGCCCTGGTCCGCCGCCACCGGCTTCGACCAGGTGCTGGGCCCGCTGGCCGGCGGCCCGCCGTTGACGGTGGGCGCCAGCCTGGCGTGGACGCCGGGCTTTCGCACCCAGCAAACGCCCGAGCAAGCGGTGACGACAGCCTTGCTGCGCACGCTGGATGCCTATGCGCTGTGGGCCATCGACCGCCAGACCACGCTGCGCCTGGGTGGTGCCAACCTGCTGGCCGATGGCACCCGCAGCAGCACCATCCTGCTGCCCGGGCAGGGCGAAGCGCAGACGGCGCAGAACCGCCGGGCCAGCCGGCGGTCGTTCAACGCCAACGTGGCCTTCAAGTTCTGATGCCTGCACCATGACCGGCACGCGCCCCCGCGCCTTGCAGGTCTATGCCGGCCCCGCCGCGCTGCGCCACTTGCGTGACCATGGCCTGCGGCCGGCCGATGTGCGGGTGGTGCCCGCAGCAGCCGGCGGCGCCAAGGGCCTGATCCTGAACCCGCTTGACCGCTTCCTGTTCGGCCATTGGCTGGCCGGCAGCGCCCACACGGTGCATCTGCTGGGCGCGTCGGTCGGCGCCTGGCGCATGGCCTGCGTGATGCAGCCCGACCCCGCTGCGGCGTTGGCCGACCTGGCGCATGGCTACATCCACCAGCAGTTCAACGTGCCCGACGGCGCCTGGCCCAGCCCGGCCGAGGTGAGCCGGGTGTTTGCCGAACTGCTGGCCCAGCAGTTCGGCGGCCGCGAGTCCACGCTGCTGGACCATGCGCGTTACCGGCTGCATGTGTTCACCAGCTGCGGCCGCGGCCCGCTGCTGCGGCGTGAAGGCCGACTGCGCACGCCGCTGGGCTATGCAGCGGCCTTCACCAGCAACCTGGCGCACCGCCAGGCCCTGGGCGGTTGGCTGCAGCGGGTGGTGTTCTCCGACCCGCGTGATGCCCTGCCGCTGCCGCTGCATGATTTCAACAGCCGCAGCGTGGCGCTGACCGCAGCCAACCTGGCCCCTGCGATGCAGGCCAGCGGCAGTATCCCGTTCGTGCTGCAGGCGGTGCACGACATCCCCGGCGGCCCGCTGGGTGCCTACTGGGACGGTGGCATCACCGATTACCACCTGCACCTGGACTACGCTGCCATGGACCACGGCCTGGTGCTGTACCCGCACTTCCAGCAGCAGCTGGTGCCCGGCTGGCTGGACAAGGGCATCAAGCGCCGCCACGGCGCATCGGCCAAGCTCGACAACGTGGTGGTGCTGGCACCGCGCGCCGCATGGATCGCCACGCTGCCCCAGGGCAAGCTGCCCGACCGGCAGGACTTCAAGACCTGGCGCCATGACCGCCCCGGCCGCATCGCCGCCTGGACCGCCGCCGTGGCGGCCGCGCAGCAACTGGCCGACGAAGCCGCCGACTGGCTGGCCACGCCCACGCAGGACGCGCTGCCGTTGTAGCTGGCGGACGTTCTGCCGGCAATGGACGGCGCCAGCGGCCTTGGCCACCGCTAGAATTCGGCGCTTTCACCCATAAGAGCGAGAAGGGCAGCCTGGTGATGACACCGCGAACTATGCCGTTTCCCACCGTCGCCTGACCGGCCGCGCCGCCACGCCTGTTCGCTGTCCCTTCCCGAACAAACAAGCGCGGTCTTCCGCGCTTTTTTGTTGCCTGCCAGATTTGATTCTCCGGAGATCCCCATGATCACGATCACCCTGCCCGATGGTTCCCGCCGCGACTTTTCCGAACCCGTCACCGTCGCCGGCGTGGCCGCGTCCATCGGTACCGGCCTGGCCAAGGCGGCGTTGGGTGGCCGCGTGGGCCAGGGCGACGCTGCGCGCCTGGTCGACACCAGCCATCTGATCGAGACCGACGCCCACCTGGCCATCGTCACCGACAAGGACGCCGACGGCCTGGAGATGATCCGCCACTCCACCGCCCACCTGCTGGCCTACGCGGTCAAGCAGTTGTTCCCCGATGCGCAGGTCACCATCGGCCCGGTCATCGAGAACGGCTTTTACTATGACTTTGCCTACAAGCGCCCGTTCACGCCCGACGACCTGGCCGCCATCGAGAAGCGCATGGGCGAGTTGGCCAAGAAGGACGAGCCGGTGCACCGCCGCGTGCTGCCGCGTGACGCCGCTGTCGCCCACTTCAAGGCCCAGGGTGAGTTCTACAAGGCCGAGATCATCGAAAGCATCCCCGCCGACCAGGATGTGTCGCTGTACCGTGAAGGCGACTTCGAAGACCTGTGCCGCGGCCCGCATGTGCCCAGCACTGGCAAGCTGCGCCACTTCAAGTTGATGAAGGTGGCCGGCGCCTACTGGCGCGGCGACCAGAAGAACGAGCAGCTGCAGCGCATCTACGGCACGGCCTGGGCCAGCAAGGACGACCTGGCCAACTACCTGCGCATGCTGGAGGAAGCCGAGAAGCGCGACCACCGCAAGCTGGGCCGCGAACTCGACCTGTTCCACATGGATGAGCACGCGCCGGGGCTGGTGTTCTGGCACCCGAAGGGCTGGCAGCTGTGGCAGGGCGTGGAGCAGTACATGCGCGCGGTCTACCGCGACAACGGCTACCAGGAGGTGAAAGGCCCGCAGCTGCTTGACCGCACGCTGTGGGAGAAGAGCGGCCACTGGGAGAAGTACCGCGACGCGATGTTCACCACCGAGAGCGAAAAGCGCGACTACGCGCTCAAGCCGATGAACTGCCCGGGCCACATCCTGATCTTCAAGCAGGGCATCAAGAGCTACCGCGACCTGCCGCTGCGCTATGGCGAGTTTGGCCAGTGCCACCGCAATGAGCCCACCGGCGGCCTGCACGGCATCATGCGGGTGCGCGGGTTCACGCAGGACGACGGCCACATCTTCTGCACCGAGGACATGATCCTCGATGAATGCGTCGCCTACACCGCGCTGCTGCAGAAGGTGTATGCCGACTTCGGCTTCAGCCACATCCTGTACAAGGTGGCCACGCGCCCGGCGCAGCGCATCGGCAGCGATGCCATCTGGGACAAGGCCGAAGGCGCGCTGATCGAAAGCCTCAAGCGATCAGGCTGTGATTACGTCATCGCCCCCGGCGACGGCGCCTTCTATGGCCCGAAGATCGAATACACACTGAAAGACGCCATCGGCCGCGAATGGCAGTGCGGCACCATGCAGGTCGACTTCTCGATGGCCCAGCGCCTGGACGCCGACTATGTGGCCGAGGATTCCAGCCGCCGCCATCCGGTGATGCTGCACCGCGCCATCGTCGGCAGCCTGGAGCGTTTCATCGGCATCCTGATCGAGCAGCATGCCGGCGCGCTGCCGGCCTGGCTGGCGCCGGTGCAAGTGGTGGTGGCCAACATCACCGACGCCCAGCATGATTACGTGGCTGAAGTGGTGAAATCACTGCAAAAACAAGGAGTTAGGGTGCAGGCCGATTTGCGCAATGAGAAGATCACGTATAAAATCCGTGAGCATTCATTGCAAAAGGTCCCGTACATCCTTGTCGCAGGCGACAAGGAAAAGGCAAGCGGGTCGGTTGCCGTGCGCGCCCGGGGCAACCTCGACCTTGGCGTGATGCCGTTGGGCGACTTCATCGCGAAGCTCACCGACGACATCGCCCGCAAGGCCTAGAGTCAGCCCTTCAGGCGCGCACGTTCGTTTCTGCTGCCCTTTGGTGGGCGCCCATTGCTTGCCTTGGGGCGCTGCGCCAGATGGTCTGAAGGGGTTTGAACCATCGCTACTTTCATGGACCGCCGTACGCCCAATGTGGAGCGCAAGCATCGGCTGAACCGCGAGATCATGGCGCCCACCGTGCGCCTCAACGGGATCGAAAACGAGCCCCTGGGCATCGTCAGCATCATGGAAGCCCTGCGGCTGTCCGGTGAAGCCGATGTCGATCTGGTCGAGATTGCGCCCACGGCAGATCCTCCGGTCTGCCGCTTGATGGATTACGGCAAGTTCAAGTACCAGGAGCAGAAGAAGGCCGCCGAAGCCAAGAGCAAGCAGAAGATCATCGAGGTCAAGGAAGTGAAGTTCCGCCCTGGCACCGATGACGGCGACTACAACATCAAGATGCGCAATCTGCGGCGGTTCATTGCCGAAGACGGCGACAAGGGCAAGGTCACGCTGCGTTTTCGTGGCCGCGAGATCACCCACCAGGACATCGGCATGCGCATGCTGGAGCGCATCCGCGACGAGTTGTCCGACGTGGCCTTGGTCGAGCAGTTCCCCAAGCTGGAAGGTCGCCAGATGATCATGGTGCTGGCGCCCAAGAAAAAGCAGTAAACAGGTTTTGGCTGCCGCAGCAATGCGGCGGCTTGTTGGATTCCCCGCGCTGGTTTGGTCACCGGCGCCCCATGGGGAACAGCCGCTGCAGGCTGTCAAAGTGCTTCCGCAACCGCGGGGCCGCCTGCAGGGGCAACTTAGAAGGAGCAGTCATGCCCAAGATGAAGACCAAGAGCGGCGCGAAGAAGCGCTTTCGCGTGCGCCCGGGTGGCACCGTCAAGCGGGGACAGGCGTTCAAGCGCCACATCCTCACCAAGAAGTCGACGACCCGCAAGCGCCAGCTGCGTGGCACGGTGGCTGTGCATGCGACCAACATGGGTCACATCGCGCAAATGCTGCCGTTCGCCGGCCTGTAACCACTGACCGACCCAAGGAGAACCTATGCCTCGCGTCAAACGTGGTGTCACAGCCCGCGCCCGCCACAAGAAGATCCTGAAGCTCGCCAAGGGCTACCGCGGCCGCCGCAAGAACGTCTTCCGCATCGCCAAGCAGGCGGTGATGAAGGCGGGCCAATATGCCTACCGTGACCGCCGCACGCGCAAGCGCGTGTTCCGCGCGCTGTGGATTGCCCGGATCAACGCCGCCGCGCGTGGTCTTGGCATCACCTACAGCAAGTTCATGGCCGGCATGAAGAAGGCATCGATCGACATCGATCGCAAGATGCTGGCCGAACTGGCTGTCAACGACCCGGCTGCGTTTGGCAGCATCGTTGCCAAGGTGAAGGCCCAGCTCGCTTGATTCCACCCACGCCGTGCGGCCTGCGGGCTGGCGCGGCGTTTGTGCGCAAGCATTCAAAGGTCGTCACCTGTTGGCGGCCTTTTTTGTTTTCTGACACCTCCATGAACGATCTCGACACCCTGGTGGCGGCCGCTGTCGCCGATTTCGCCACCGCTCCCACGCCGGCCGAGCTGGAAAACGCCAAGGCCCGCTTCCTGGGCAAGGCCGGCCGCGTGACCGACCTGCTCAAGGGCCTGGCCACCGCCACGCCCGAGGAAAAGAAAACCCGCGGCGCCGAGATCAACCAGACCAAGCAGCGCATCGAAGCCGCGCTGACTGCGCGCCGCCAGGCCCTGGCCGATGCCGAACTGGCTTTGCAGCTCAAGGCCGAGGCGCTGGACGTCACCCTGCCCGGGCGCCAGCGTGGCACCGGCGGCCTGCACCCGGTGTCGCGCACACAAGAGCGCATCGAGGCCATCTTCGGCTCGATGGGTTTCGACGTGGCCGAAGGCCCCGAGATCGAGACTGACTGGATGAGCTTCACCGCTCTGAACAACCCGGAGAACCACCCGGCGCGGTCGATGCAGGACACCTTCTACGTCGACATGCAGGACGAGGGCGGGCGCTGGTACAACCTGCGCCCGCACACCAGCCCGATGCAGGTGCGTTATGCCCGCGCCCATGCGGCGAAGTACGCGGGGCAGGACCCGATGCCCGAGATCCGCGTCATCGCCCCCGGCCGCACCTACCGGGTCGACAGCGATGCCACCCACTCGCCGATGTTCCACCAGTGCGAAGGCCTGTGGATGGGCGAGAACGTCAGCTTCAAGGACCTGAAGGTGGTGTTCACCGCCTTCTGCCGCCAGTTCTTCGAGAGTGACGACCTGCAGCTGCGCTTTCGGCCCAGCTTCTTCCCGTTCACCGAGCCCTCGGCCGAGATCGACATCGCCTTTGCCAGCGGCCCGCTCAAGGGCAGGTGGCTGGAAGTGGGCGGCTCGGGCCAGGTGCATCCGAACGTGGTGCGCAATTACGGGCTCGACCCCGAGCGCCACATCGGCTTTGCCTTCGGCATGGGCATGGACCGCCTGGCCATGCTGCGCTATGGCGTCAACGACCTGCGGCTGTTCTTCGAGAACGACCTGCGCTTCCTGCGCCAGTTCAACTGACTGCCTGCCACAGCCTGCCCGAAGCCCCACCGAGTTCCCCGCCATGCAATTCCCCGAATCCTGGTTGCGCAGCTTCTGCAACCCGCCCATCACCACCGCCGAGCTGGCCGACCTGCTGACCATGGCCGGCCTGGAGGTGGAAGACTTGCGACCCGCCGCGCCGCCCTTCAGCCATGTGGTCGTGGGCGAGATCGTCGAGGCCGAGCAGCACCCCAATGCCGACCGCCTGCGGGTGTGCCGCGTCGATGCCGGTCCGCACAGCAAGGACGGCCTGCTGCAGATCGTCTGCGGCGCGCCGAATGCGCGCGTCGGTATCAAGGTGCCGCTGGCCTTGGTGGGTGCCGAACTGCCGCCCACCGAGCCCGGTGCCGGCCCGTTCGCCATCCAGCTGGGCAAGCTGCGCGGCGTGGAAAGCCAGGGCATGCTGTGCTCGGCGCGTGAGCTCAAGCTCAGCGACGACCACGGCGGCCTGCTCGAGCTGGACGCCAGCGCGCCGGTGGGTGCCGACGTGCGCAGCCTGCTGCAGCTCGACGACACGCTGTTCACGTTGAAGCTCACGCCCAACCTGGGCCGCGCGCTCAGCGTCTACGGCATTGCACGGGAAGTGGCGGCGCTGACCGGTGCGCCGCTGGTCACCCCCGCCTTCCCGCCAGTGCCCGCAAGCGTGCCCGATGTGCTGCCGGTGGCCGTGCAGGCGCCCGATCTCTGCGGCCGCTTCTCGGGCCGCATCATCCGCAACGTCAATCCAAAGGCCAAGACCCCGGCCTGGATGGTCGACCGCCTGGCGCGCTGCGGCCAGCGCCCGGTCACCGCGCTGGTCGACATCTCGAACTATGTGATGTTCGAGTTCGGCCGGCCCACCCATATCTTCGATTTAGACAAGATCCACGGCGGCCTGCAGGTGCGTTGGGGCCGCCCGGGCGAGACGCTGATGCTGCTGAACGGCAACACGGTGGAACTGGACGCCCAGGTCGGCGTGATTGCCGACGACCAGGCGGTGGACTCGCTGGCCGGCATCATGGGCGGCGACGCCACCGCCGTGTCTGACGACACCCGCCATGTCTACGTGGAGGCCGCCTTCTGGTGGCCCGACGCCGTGGCCGGGCGTGGGCGCCGCTACAACTTCAGCACCGACGCCGGCCACCGCTTCGAGCGCGGTGTTGACCCGGCGGGCACGGTCGAGCACATCGAGCACATCACCCGCCTGATCATCGACATCTGCGGCACGCCAGCCACCGCCTGCGGCCCCATCGACGACCAGCAGCCGGCGATGCCGCTGCATGCGCCCGTCACGCTGCGGGTGGCGCGTGCGTCCAAGGTGATCGGCATGCCGGTCACGCAGGCGCAATGCGCGGCGGTGTTCACCCGTCTGGGCCTGGCCTTCAGCGCAGGCGAGGGCACGCTGACGGTGACACCGCCGAGCTGGCGCTTCGACCTGCAGATCGAGGAAGACCTCATCGAGGAAGTGGCCCGGGTCATCGGCTACGAACACCTGCCCACGCATGCGCCGCTGGCACCGGTCACGCCGCAGGTGCGCCCGGAAGCCAGCCGCAGTGCCTTTGCGGTGCGCCGCGCGGTGGCTGCGCTGGACTACCAGGAGACGATCAACTTCAGCTTCGTCGAGGCCCGCTGGGAGCACGACCTGCACGGCAATGCCGACCCGATCAAGGTGCTGAACCCGATCGCCGCGCCGCTGTCGGTGATGCGCAGCAGCCTGATCGGCAGCCTGGTGCAGGTGCTGCGCCACAACCTGGCGCGCAAGGCCGCACGGGTGCGGGTGTTCGAGCTGGGCCGCGTGGCCTGGCGCGATGCGTCGGTGGCAGCGGGCGACCTCACCGTCACCGGCATCTGCCAGCCGATGCGCCTGGCCGGCCTGGCCTATGGCCCGGTGGACAGCACCCAGTGGGGCAGCGCCGAGCGCCCGGTCGACTTCTTCGACATCAAGGGCGATGTGCAGGCGCTGCTGGCACCGCGCCAGGCGCAGTTCGAAGCGGCCGAGCATCCGGCGTTCCACCCCGGCCGCAGCGCCCGGGTGCTGGTCGATGGCGTGGCCATCGGCATGCTGGGTGAACTGCACCCGCGCTGGCGCCAGGCCTATGAGCTGCCGCACGCGCCGCTGCTGTTCGAGCTGGATCTGGCAGCGGTGCAGGCCCAGCCGGTGCCGGCTTTCACGCCCATTGCCCGCCACCAGGCGGCTTTGCGCGACCTGGCCCTGGTGGTGCCTGAATCGGCCACGCATGACGCCCTGGTCGGCGCGCTGCGGGCAGACCCGTCCGGCCTGGTGCGCGCGGCCACGCTGTTCGATGTCTACAAGCCCGCCCAACCCACCGCCGACATGGCCACTGGCGAGCGCAGCCTGGCGGTGCGCCTGGAACTGCTGGACGCCGAAGCCACGCTGACCGAAGACCGCATCGATGCCGCCGTGGCTGCTGCTGTGGCCCGTGCCGCTGCTGCCCAGGGCGCGCGCCTGCGCAGTTGATTCAACGCCAACCCAGACCCAAGGACAACCGATGAGCACCGAAGAAACGTCCGGCAGCCGCGTGATCCTGCCGTCGCTGGAGACACCCACGCTCACCAAGGCCGAGCTGTCGGAACTGCTGTTCGAGCGACTGGGCCTGAACAAGCGCGAATCGAAGGACATGGTCGAGGCCTTCTTCGAGCTGGTGCATGCCAACCTGGTGAACGGCGACGACGTCAAGCTGTCGGGCTTCGGCAACTTCAACATCCGGCGCAAGGCGCCGCGCCCGGGCCGCAACCCGCGCACCGGCGAAGCCATACCCATCAAGGCGCGCAATGTGGTCACGTTCCATGCCAGCCACAAGCTCAAAGCCGTGGTGCAGGGCGACACCCCGTTGGAAGAGGACTTCGAGTAGAGTCTGAGTTCCCCTCCCCACCTCATTGATTTTCATGGAGAAACTGCTGCCTGCCATCCCGGCCAAGCGTTACTTCACGATCGGTGAGGTGAGCGACCTGTGCGGCGTCAAGCCCTATGTGCTGCGCTACTGGGAGCAGGAATTCACCCAGCTCAAGCCGATGAAGCGGCGCGGCAACCGCCGCTACTACCAGCACCATGAGGTGCTGCTGATCCGCCGCATCCGCGATCTGCTGTACGACCAGGGATTCACCATCAGCGGCGCGCGCAACCAGCTGGGTGACATGCTGGCCGGCGTTGGCCGTCTGCGGCCCCCAGACGATGAACAAGAAACCAGGCCGACTGATGGTGCCGGCTTGCCGGTAGATTCGTTGGCTGACAGTTCTGGCGGCATGGTGTCGGACGGCCCGTCCGTGCCCGATGTGCGGGAGCTGGAACCCGCACAGCTGCGCGCCGAGCTTTTGTCGATCCGCGACCTGCTGCTGGTCTGAAGAGGCTGGTTTCGGGCTATACTTCGAGGCTCAGTCGGGGCGTAGCGCAGCCTGGTAGCGCACTTGCATGGGGTGCAAGGGGTCGCGAGTTCGAATCCCGCCGTCCCGACCAATGAAATCAATGGGTTAGCTCTCACAAGGGGCTAGCCCATTTTGTTTTGGGCGGCGTCTGGGAACGGTCTGGGAACAGTTGGCAACCACCAGGGCAAAACAGCCAGCGCTGAGCGGGTCTGAACCTTCTTGAACCTAAAACCGGCAGTGACCCAGTCGCTGGCAGGCCGGGCAGGAGTCTGAACGATCCGATCGCGGTCGCGATCTTGTCGCTCACGTAGCGCAGTAGTACCGCCCATCGGTCGACCGGCTTGAACTGCTCCGCAGCTTCCTTGGCGTGCTGCAAGGCAGCGTGGATGTTGGCGATCAGCGGTTTGAGCAGATTTGCCTTGCCATGCATCGGGGTCAGGTACAGCGTCGTCTGTCCACCGCTGTGGGCCGCCCGTCCCACGGCGGCCAGCAGCAGCGGCCGGCTCGTGATGGCTTCCGATGGCAGCCGCACTTAAACCCCCAAAAGAGGTGAAAATAAGTTTCCGTAGAGCGGGCGGCCGATGCCCGCGACCGTTTCAACCCCTGAATGCCTCTGCTAGGAGTGACTCGATGGCCCATGATCTTGTAATCCGCGGTGGAATGGTTGTCGACGGTACCGGAAGGGAAGCCGCAGCTGGTGACATTGGCATCGACGGCGGTGTGATCACCGCAGTCGGCAAGGTCGCCGAAAAGGGCCATCGCGAGATCGATGCCGGAGGTATGACGGTCACGCCCGGCTTCGTCGACATCCACACGCATTTCGACGCACAGATCGGCTGGGACCCGGACTGCACGCCCGTCAGTTGGCATGGGGTGACCACCGCGCTGCTGGGCAACTGCGGCGTGACCTTTGCGCCGTGCCGCCCGACCGACCGCGAACTGCTTGCCGGCATGATGGAGACGGTCGAAGACATCCCGCGCAATGCCATCCTGACCGGCCTGCCCTGGAGCTGGGAGGACTACGGCGGCTACCTCGATGCGATCGAGAAGATCCAGCCCGGCATCAACATCGCCGGCTTGGTCGGCCACAGCGCGGTGCGTTTTTATGTGATGGGCGAGCGGGCTGTCGAGGAACAGGCCACACCGGACGAACTGCGCCAGATGACCGATGTCGTGGCCCGGTCGATCGACGCTGGTGCCGTTGGATTCTCGATGAACCGCTTGGCGATGCACACCCTGCCGGATGGCCGCGCCATCCCGGGCACCTTTGCCGATGCGTCCGAACTGATTGCGATTTCGCGGGCGGTGGCCCAGCGCAATGGTCTGGTGCAGGCGGTCGGCGCCGAACTGGCGCTGCTCAGGAACATCGCCGACGCCACTGCTGGCCGTGTCCTCTGTAGCTACGGTGCTGGTGGAGGCGATCTCGCGATGGCCGAACAACGGCGTACTGCGCTGGAAGACATCTGTGTCGGTCGCGACATCACCGCGATCACCCAGGTGCGCGGCTCCGGCATGCTCTACGGGCTGCAGGCCTCATTGCCGGTACGCGGCGCAGCCTGGGGCCGGGTGCAGCGCATGACAGACCTGGCCGACCGGCTGGCCGCGCTGGACGACCCGCAAACCCGGGACGCCATGATCGAAGAAGCCCGCCACAACGGCTTCAAGGAAAACCTGGGAACGCCGATCGAGCAGGTGTTCTACATGGGCACCGGCGTCTCGCCCGACTACACCGGCGGTGAGGAGACCAGTCTGGTCGCGATGGCCAGGGCACATGGCGAACACTGGGCCGAAACATTCCTGCGGATCTCGCGCGAGACGCGGGGCAAGGCATTGTTCACCTTGCGCATGTTCAACCCGAACATCGACGCGCTGGCCCACATGTTTAAGAGCGCGCATTGCTTTCCCAGTCTGGGCGACTCGGGCGCCCATGTCTCACAGGTCATGGACGCCGGATGGGCCACCTTCATGCTGTCTTACTGGGTGCGCCAGCGCGGCTTCTTCACCATGGGTGAGGCGATCCAGCGGATGACCTCGATGCCGGCGCGCGTCATCGGCCTGAAGGACCGCGGCACGCTCGCGGTCGGCATGCGGGCCGATGTCAATGTGTTCGACGCCGACAAGGTCGCCGAGCGCCACCCCGAAATGGTCCATGACCTGCCCGGCGGCGCCCGCCGCTTCAGCCAGCGCGCCACCGGCTACCGGGCCACCATCGTCAACGGTCAGGTCAATGTGCTCGACGGCGAGCACACCGGCGTGCGTGCCGGCAAGGTGCTGCGGCATCGGCCGTGAAACGGACCCGGCGCGCCCGACGCTGCGGGGCGAACCGCACGACCCTCTTCCACCCGGTGACCTGATGACGACCCGCATGCTCAACGAAGCCACCACCAGCAAGGTCACCGTTCCAGCGCTCGACTACGACGCCGTGGTGATCGGCGCTGGCATCGCCGGCCTCTATCAGCTGATCCGCCTGCGTGAACTTGGCATGCGGGTGCGGGTGATCGAGGCCGGCACCGAGGTCGGCGGAACCTGGTACTGGAACCGTTATCCCGGCGCGCGCTTCGACTCCGAAAGTTATTCCTATTGCTATTCCTTCTCGAAGGAGTTGCTGCAGGAGTGGAACTGGACCGAGCACTTCGCGCCGCAGCCCGAGACCCTGCGCTATTTGCAGCATGTCGCCGACAGGTTTGATCTGCGCCGAGACATCCAATTCAACACCCGGGTGCTTGCGGCACATTGGCACGAAGCCTGGCGTGGCTGGGAACTGACCCTGGCCGACGGCAGCCGCATGCGCGCCCGCTTCTTGATCACCGGCATTGGTGCCTTGTCGGTGCCCACGCTGCCGCGCCTGGAAGGTCTGGACAGCTTCAAGGGCGAGTCCTGTCACACCGCGCGCTGGCCGCACGAACCGGTCAGCTTCGCAGGCAAGCGGGTCGCGGTGATCGGCACCGGGGCGACCGGGGTGCAGACCATCCAGGAGGTGGCCAAGACCGCCGCCCACCTCACCGTGTTCCAGCGCACGCCCAACTGGTGCGCGCCCTTGCACAACGGCCCGATCACCGACGAAGAGCAACGCGAGATCAAGGCGAGCTACCCCGACATCTTTCGGCGCTGCCAGGAAACCAACGCCTCGTTCCTGCACTCGGCCGACCCGCGCAGCGCGCTCGAGGTCAGCGACGACGAGCGAGAGACCTTCTTCGAGAAACGCTACGGCGAACGCGGTTTCGGCATCTGGGTCGGCAACTTCCGCGACATCCTCACCGACCCACGCGCCAATGCGCTGATTTCCGATTTCGTGGCCCGCAAGATTCGCCAGCGGGTGCATGACCCGGTGCTGGCCGAGAAACTGATTCCGAAGAACCACGGCTTCGGCACCCGCCGCCTGCCGCTGGAAACCCACTACTACGAGGTTTACAACCAGCCCAATGTCGAATTGGTCGACCTGACCGAAACGCCCATCGAACGCATCACGCCCGAGGGAATCCAGACCCGCACGCGCGCATTCGACTTCGACATGATCATCTACGCCACAGGCTTCGACGCGCTGACCGGCGCCTATGACCACATCGACATGCGCGGCGTTGGTGGCCAGACACTCAAGGACCAGTGGCGGGGCGGCGCGAAGACCTTCGCCGGCATGCAGGTGGCGGGTTTTCCGAACCTGCTGATGGTGATGGGGCCGCATTCGGTCCTTGGCAACATCCCGCGCAGCATCGAATACAACGTCGAATGGGTGAGCGATCTGCTGCGCCACCTGCGCGACCGCGGCCTGACGCGCGTCGAGGCGCGGCCCGAAAGCGTTTTGTCTTGGATGGAAACCGTGAGGAAGCTGTCGATCGGACTGCTGTCGAACGACGTCGATTCCTGGGCCACCGGCGTGAACCGGAATCTCGCGCACAAGCAGACGCGCGTGCTGTCGCGCTACAGCGGCAGCGCACCCGATTTCCGAGCCCACTGCAACGCGGTGGCAGCCAATGGCTACCGCGAGCTGCAGTTGGACTGAGAGCCTGTGAATTTTTCGCTCATGCCCGCTCGACACGCCAAAACCGCCCTGCTCGTCGTTGCAAATGCTCGCCATAGCCCAGGCTATGGCTGTGCTTTGCGCCTAGATCAGGCCGCTTTTGGCGCGCCGCTCGGGCACGATCGAAATCTTCACAGGCTCTGAGCGCCCGTTGGCAGCGGCGAACACCGACAGCCTGCTGCGGCCGCCAGCTTCACCCGCCAGCGGCCTGGCACCACGACAGCGAGCACCGACATGACTGCAGCACGCCCGACCAGCCCACGCATCCAACCGATCAACCTCGATGACGTCAAGGATCCTGAGCTCGCCGCGACGCTGGCCGGTGCGTTGACGCTCGACGGGCGTCCGTTGAACATCTTCGGGGTGCTTGGTCACCATCCGAAGCTCCTCAAGCGGTTCAACCTGATGGGCGGTTTCATCCTCAACAAGGGGCTGCTGCCCGAACGTGAACGCGAGCTCGTGATCCTCCGGATCGGCTGGAACGCCAAAGCTGTCTACGAGTTTGGGCAGCACACCGTCATCGGGTTGCGCTGCGGCCTGACCGGCGACGAGGTCGCAGCATTGACCAAGGCACCCGACACCCATGACTGGCGTGCCGACGATCTCGCCCTGATCGCCATGGCCGACGAACTGGCGGCCGACGACTGCGTCACCGACGCGACCTGGGCGGCGCTGGCAGCGCGGTGGAACGACGCCGAACTTGTCGAACTGCTCGTCGTCGCCGGTTTTTATCGACTTGTGTCGGGGTTTCTCAACAGCGCCGGTGTCCATCTCGACCCCGGCGTCCCCGGCTTCCCGTCCGCCTGATGCGTCTCGGTGCCGCATCCTGTGAATGCTGTATAAATACACAGACACATGCAATCCTCGGCCCGACCCTCATCCCATCAGTTCTGCAGAGCCTGCGGCGCGTCGAGCTACCGGGCAGTGATCCAGCGCGACGCCCAGGGCGCCATGCGTCCGAGCGGGCTGTACCGCTGCTCTGGATGCAGCCTGACCTTCAGCAATCCCAGGCAATGGCAGGTGGGCGGCGGCCACGACTTTGCAGCCAGCCCAGTCGGCGAGAGTCTGCTGCAGGCTGACGTGGGCGCCGAGGAATCCACGGCAAGGGACGCCTGAGCGCCTGCTGTGTCTCGTCGCGGTCGCGATCGCCGTGTGTGGGCGGAACCTGGCCCCATCTGGTGGTCTTGGGCCCATGACGTTGGGCGCCGCCATCAGGCCCATCGTGCGGTAAGGTCCTGTGAATGACGCTTGAAGAACATGGATCCATGGCGACGTCGCCAATATCGTCCGCCATGATCGCCTCGGCGCCGATCGTCGTTGTCGGTGGTGGTTTGTCGGGCTTGGTGGCGGCCCACCTGCTGGAGCGACTGGGGCTGGACGTGTTGCTTCTCGAAGCCCGTGACCGTGTGGGCGGGCGCATCCTGGGACTGGCTGCGGAAGTGGGCGGTCATCGCTTTGACCTCGGCCCTGCCTGGGTGTGGCCAGCCATCAACCCGCGCCTTGCCAAGCTTCTGGATGCGTTCGGCCTGCCTTTGTTTGCGCAGCACAGCGCTGGTGCCGGCCTGGTGGAGGCGCATGCGCAAACCGTGCGCCGGCATGCCACCGGCTTCATGCAGCAACCGCCGTCGATGCGCATTCTGGGCGGCACCGCCGGCTTGACCGACGCCCTGCGCGCAAGCTTGTCGCGCACCCGGATCCTGCTGGGCGCCCGGGTCAGCGGTCTCACCGCCGGCCCGGCGGGCACGGTGGTCGTCGAGTTCGATTGCACCGCACGGGGCGAGCGCTGCGTGGCGTCGTCGGTGGTCCTCGCGGTGCCGCCAAGATTACTGGCCGCATCGCTGCACTGGACCCCGCCGCTGCCCCAGGCGCTGACCCAGCGCTGGCAACATGCCCCCACCTGGATGGCCGGCCATGCCAAGCTGCTGGCGGTCTACGCCGCCCCGTTCTGGCGCGCAACCGGCCTATCGGGCAGCGCCGTCAGCCAGGCTGGTCCGCTGGCAGAGGTGCACGATGCTTGCGATGCCGGGGGCGGGCATGCTGCGCTGTTCGGCTTCGTCGGGGTGCCGGTCGAATGGCGCCGGCGCATGGGGCGCGACGCGTTGATCGCCGCTGCACTGGCGCAACTCGCACGTCTCTTTGGTCCCGAGGCCCTGGCACCGCGGGCGGTGCATCTGCAGGACTGGGCCGAGGAGAGCGACACCGCAACCCCTGCCGATGCGCAGCCGCTGTCGGCGCATCCCCACCCGATCGATCCCGGTTTGCCCGCGCCCTGGGCCGATCGCATTCACCTGGCAGGCAGCGAGTTCGCCAGCGAGTTCCCCGGCTACCTGGAAGGCGCCGTTGTCGCCGCCGAGCGGGCTGTCGAGTCGTTGCGGCACACGTTGTCCATGCGGACGCCTGATGGCGCTAGCGGTACAACAGGCTGAGCGCTCGGTGGGCTGCGGCGCGGTTTTGCAACCTGTCGCAGGCCAACCGCCCTGCAATTGCTTGGATCGGCAAGGGCTGCTGCATCGGTTTGGTGCAGAGCAAGCGAGGCTTGCGGGTTCCTGCCTTGCAGGTTGAGCCTCGGTTCTGGCCGGTCGTGCCGATGTTGGCACGTGCCCTGGGCACCACCGATGGCTGGGCGCTGCTGTCGTTCCTGGAAACACCGCACGGCGCGCTGGAAGGCGCGACACCGCGCGCGGCCATCGAGCAAGGACGGGCAGAACGGGTGCTTGAAATCGCAAGGCACGCCGCGTTCTGAGCCTGGCGGCGACGAAGCTCGATGCGGTGGATCTCCCGCATCCCCAACGCACCCGCACTCGGCAGCACCATCTCCCGTGTCGGCAACGACACCTGCAGCCGCTGGTCGCAGCGGTAGCGCCTGACCAGGGCGCAGAAGGGGCACGGCCCGCCCAGGTGCGCCACTGTGCCGATGGCGGTCAGGCGCCCAGCAGGGCCTCGATCGGTGGCCACCCAGAAGTGAGCGTCCGGCGCTACCACCTTAACGGTGCCGGCGCGCATGGCCAGCATGCTGGCCGGCGAATGGTGCGGCCACCGCGTGTGATCGGGTGAGGTGGGCGCGGGCAGCCCACGAGGCCAGGTCAGGTCGGCCGCCAGCGA
>JARXAJ010000153.1 GCA_029865965.1 Aquabacterium sp. | reverse complement strand
AGCGCGGCTTCGTCGGCCACCGCCAGGCCGGCGGCGCGGGCGGCGCCCAGCAGGGCCTGGCCGGCGGCGTCGGTCAGGTCGTGGCTCCAGCGGTCACGCTCGGGGCGCCACACCAGGTCGGCCTGGGCGGTGTGGCGCACCACCACCACCGCATCCACCCGCGGCGGCGTGGCCACCAGCGCCTCGGCCACGGCGGTGCGCACGCGCGAGGCCTCGGCCGCATTCAGGCGGCCACTGCGGCCCAGGTCGCGCAACGCCCGGCCGACACCGCGCATCGCGTCGCTGCGCTGCACCGTCACCTCGCCGGCCAGGGTGTCGTCGACCGTGGCCAGCACCTGGCCTGCGTCGTCGTCTGGCAGGCCCAGCGTGCCCAGGCGCTGGGCAATGGTGGCGCGCACCGTGGCCACCGGCACATAGTCGTCCAGCGCCGGGTCGGTGTAGGCGGTCTTGAACGGCACGATCTGCGCGTTGCGGTAACCGCCGTCGGCGGTGATGACGATGCGCGCGCCGGCGTCGTGGATGCGGTCGGACAGCGTCTTGTCGGAAAACCCGCCGAACACCGGCGTGTAGACGATGCCCAGCCGTTTGGCGCCTTCGGTCCAGAACAGCTGCGCCGGGATGTTGGGCAGGTTCAAGGCGATGCGGTCGCCGGCCCGCAAGCCCAGGGCCTGCAGCGCCAGCGCGCACTTGGCGGTCTCCAGCAGCAAGGTCTTGCGCGAGATGGCGTGGGCATCCACCGGCGCGCCGCGGCCGCCGTCCTGCGACATGTCCCAGCGGTCGCCTTCATACAGGAACGCCGCCTCGGCGCCGAAGCCGGCCAGCACATGGCGATCGACCTCGTTGAAGCAGGCATTGGTGGCGCCGCCCTCGAACCAGGCCCAGTGGGGCGGGTCGTCGGCGTTGAGGGCGCGCTGCCAGGGCTCGAACGCCGCGCCCAGGTCGGCGGTGACGGCTGCGCCGCTGGCGGCGTCCCAGCCGGCCCAGCGGGCCGTGGCATCGTCAAACTGCAACCAGGCGCCGGCCGGGCCCACGCCCGAATCGGCGCCCACGCCGGTGACGAACCAGTGGATCTGCCGCTGGGCGATGGCACCGTGGAAGGCTCCGGGGTCGGCCAGGGCCGCGGCGCGCTGGTGCTCCCAGTCGGCACGGCTGCGCACCGGGTTGATGTGGGCTGCCGGCGGCGTCAGGTGGCGCTGCGGGGGCGTGGTGGCGGAGGTCTTCCCAGGAATCATGGTCTTGGATGGGCTGCGGCGGTGACGACGGATCTCGGTGGCGGCGCGGCATGGGCACCGGGTCAGCGAGAGCCGAAACCACCGTCAGATCGGACGAAGGCCAGCCATGCAAGAACCAGCGTGCAGGTTAGAGAAGCCAGGCAGCGGCACCGGCCCGGGTAATCCCGCCCGTTGCTTCAGGCTTTCTGAAGCCCGCATCGTTTTTGCTGATGCAAGGCGGTGTCACGTCCGTGCCAGGCTGCCTGCCGGCGGCGGCTGCTAGCATCGTTTCCGGGCTCCACCACCACGCCAAAATGGCATGCACATCACACTGCGTCACCTGCGCATTTTTGAAGCTGTGGCCCGCCATGGGTCGATCTCGCGCGCCGCAGCCGACCTGCACCTGACGCAGCCGGCGGTGTCGATGCAGATGAAGCAGCTTGAAGAGCAGATCGGCCTGCCTCTGGTTGAGCAGATCGGCCGGCGCATGTGCCTGACCGAGGCGGGCCAGTTGCTGCGGCTGCATGCCTGCGACATGGCCGACCGCATGGCGAACCTGAACGCGTCGATGGCGCAGTTCCGCGACCTGGAGCGGGGCCTGCTGCGCCTGGCGGTGGTGTCGACGGCCAACTACTTCCTGCCGGCCTTGATTGCCGACTTCAACACCTGCCACCCGGGGGTGCGCATCAGCCTGCAGGTGGGCAACCGGGCGTTCGTGCTGTCGGCCCTGGCCGACAACAGCACCGACCTGGCCATCATCGGCCAGCCCCCCGACGGCGCCGACCTGGTGGCGCAGGACTTCAAGGACAACCCGCTGGTGGTGATTGCGTCGCCGCGCCATGCACTGGCCGGTCAGCCGGGGCCGGTGAGCATGGCGCGCCTGGCCGACGAGGTGCTGGTGGTGCGCGAGCCGGGGTCGGGCACACGGGCCGCCGCCGAACGCCAATTTGCCGCGCATGGGCTGACCGTCAGCGCGGGCTGCGAGTTCAGCACCAACGAGGCCATCAAGCAGGCCGTGCGTGCCGGCCTGGGCCTGGCGGTGGTGTCGGCGCAGACGATCGAGCTGGAACTGCAGACGGGCTGCCTCGCTGTGCTGCCGGTGGAGGGCTTTCCGATCGTTCGCCAGTGGTATGCGGTGCAACGCAAGCAACACCGGCTGTCGGCCGCCGCCGCCACCTTCCGCGACATGTTGTTGGCACCCGACCCTGCCGGCACGCCCCGCCCGGCCCGCAAAAGGGCGGCCAAGGCCCGCGCCAGTGCCTGACATGGCGGGCGCGGGGGGCGCTGGGGGCTTGGCTGTCGCCCATGCGAGCCGGTCTTGCGGCAGCCCTGGCACCACGCCTGGCACGACACCAGGCTGATGCCCGGCCTGCCCGGCCCGCCCGCCATCAGGCCTGGCGCCGACCGTCAGGCCACGCAGGTGCGGTTCTTGCCGGTGCGCTTGGCCTCGTACAGGCCTTCATCGGCCCGGGCCAGCGATGTCTCCACCGCCTCACCAGGGCGCCAGGCCGTCACCCCGGCCGAGAAGGTGACGAACACCTCCTGCCCGTCGTGCATGAACAGGCTGGCGCTCAGCCGGCGCTGCAGCCGCGTCAGCACCTGCCGGGCTTCGTCGACCGGCGTGCCAGGCAGCAGCAGCACGAACTCTTCACCGCCGAAGCGCGCGATGTGGTCCACCGGCCGCAGCCAGTCCTTCACCCGGGCCGCCAGGCTCTGCAGCGCCACGTCGCCGGCCGCATGGCCCAGGCTGTCGTTGAGCTTCTTGAAGTTGTCGATGTCGATCAGGCCCACCGCCAGCGGCGCCTGGCCGGCACCCTCACGCAGCACGCGTGCGGTTTCCAGCGCGAAGGCCTGGGCCAGACCGCGCCGGTTGGCCACCTGGGTCAGGGCATCGGTCGACACCTCGTCGGACAGGCGGCGCAGTTCGGATTCGAGCCCCAGCACACGCGATTCCAGCGCAGTGGCGCGCGCATGCTCGGCGGCCAGGCGGTCGCGCGCACCGGCCACCAGCGCATGCACCGTGCGGCTTTCATCGAGCATCTCGCGCACGGCGGTGGCCAGGCTGTCGAGCGAGTCGGCCGCCTCGATGGCCTGGGCATAACCGGCCATCTGGTCGCTGAAGCGGCCGGTGGCGCTGCCCAGTTCACCCAGCTCGGCCAGCACCTGGCGCACCATGTCCTTGAGCGCGTCACGCGCCTGCGCGCGCTCGGCCTGCAGGTTGCGCTGGGCGGCGCGGGTCTCGTCCAGCAGTTCGCGGGCGGCGCGCACTGCCCGGGCGCCGGCCGCGCCCTGCAGGCGCAGGCGCAGGCTCTCGGCCTGGCCTTCGGCCCAGCGCCGGTCTTCGGCCAGGTCGGTGATGCCGTCGGTGAGGGACCGGCACAGCGCCAGCAATTCGTCCACCAGTTCATGGCGCAGGCCGAAAAGGCGCCGCACCCGGTGGCAGACGTCGGCCACCGCATCGGCCAGGGCCGGCGTGGCGCCTTCGCGCGCCACGCGCCCGGCCAGGGCGGCCAGTTGGTCGGCCAGCTCGGCGGCACGTGGCTCGTTGGCCGGCAGGCCGGCGCACACCGCAGTGTGCAGCGCCTCCAGCATGCGGGGGTGGGCGCCGGCTGGTGGCATGGCCACAGCTGCACTGGCTGCGCCGGCCGATCCAGCAGCGGCCAACACATCGGCCTCGGCGCCGGATGCCATTGCCGGCACCTCATGGGGCGGCTCCACCGCGTCCACATCGGCATCGGGCTGGTCGCTTTCCCAGGCGCTGGCCAGCTGCTTCAACCGATGCTGCAAGCGCTGGGCGTCGCTGCGGCTGCCGTCAAGCACCCGCTGCAGGCTGTCTTTCTTGCGGGCGCCGGTCCAGTGCCGGGCGCCGCGCTCCAGGCCCTTGGCCAGGCGGTCGATCAGCAGGGCCCAGGCTGCGCCCTGCCCGGCTGCGGCGCTGGCGCCACGGTCCAGGGCGCGCTGCAGGTCGTCGTAGCGGCCGTCCATCAGCGCGGCGGCCAGGTCGGTGCGCAAGGTGGGGTCGTCGCTGGCGCGCGACACCAGGCGGTCGATCTGCGCCCGCGCACGCGGTGGCAGCTGGCCGTCGGCCGGTGCGGCGTCGCCGGCCTCCTCGGCATAGGCGCGGGCAAAGTTGGCAGGCGTGGGCTCGCGCTTGGACGTGGCAAGCCGGCGCAACGCCCCTTTGGCCAGCTGCGCAGGGGTGGGACGGTCAGCGTCCATCGATGTCGGCTCCAGAACTCATCAGCAGGGATGGGTTCTTCTTCGGCCGGCCGGGCGCCGGCTTGAGCCCGAAACTCAGGGCCGGCGGCCGCTGGTGTTGCGCGGCGGCTCCTGCCACTCGGTGCCGGCCGGCGCGATCCACGGTGCCTTGCGCGGCAGCACGGTCTGCTGCAGCCAGCGTTCCAGTTCGTCGGGCGGGATCGGTCGGCTGAACAGGAAGCCCTGCATCACGCCGCAGCCCAGACGGTGCAGCACCTCCATCTGGCGCAGGTTCTCCACGCCTTCGGCAATCACCCGCAGGCCCAGCGACCGCGCCAGGGCGATGATGGCGGTGACCACGGCCGAGCTCTGCGGCGTGATGCCCAGATCACGCACGAAGCTGCGGTCGATCTTCAGTTCGCTGATGGGCAGCGTGGTCAGGTAGGCCAGGCTGGAGTAACCGGTGCCGAAGTCGTCGATCGAGATCTCGACGCCGATCTCGGTCAGCCGGTGCAGCGACGGGATCACGTTCTGCAGGTCCTTCATCAGGCCGGTCTCGGTGATCTCGAGCTGGATGCAGCGGTGCGGCACGCCATAGGCGCTGACACATTCATGGATGTGCTCGACCAGGTCGCTGCGCTCGAACATGCGGTTGGGCAGGTTCACCGCGATCGAGTCGGCAAAACCGAAGCTGGTCTGCCACACCTTGGCCTGGCGCGCAGCCTCGCGCAGCAGCCATTCGCTCATCGGCACGATCAGGCCGGTTTCTTCGGCCAGTGGGATGAAGTCGATCGGCGGCACCAGCACGCCGCCGCGCTGCCAGCGCATCAGCGCCTCGGCACCCACCATGCGCGCTGAGCGTACGTCGATCTTGGGCTGGTAATGCAGCACCAGCTCATTGCGTTCGATGGCCTTGTGCAGCGCGCTTTCCAGTTCCAGCTTTTCGCGGCCGCGCCCGGCCAGCATCGGGCTGTAGATGGCGCTGGCATTGCGCCCGGCGTTTTTCACCGAGTACATCGCCACGTCGGAATTGCGCATCAGGTCGGCCACCGTGCTGCCGTCGCGCGGGTACATGGCAATGCCCACGCTGGCAGTGACGAAGCATTCCTGGCCACCGACGAACACCGGCTCGCGCATCGCCTCGAGGATGCGGCCCGACACCCGCTCGGCGTCGGCGTCGTCGCTCACTTCGGGCAGCAGCGCGATGAATTCATCGCCGCCCAGCCGGCCCACGGCCTCCAGCGTGCGGTGGCTGCGTGCGCTGGCGCTTTCAAGGGCGCCGTCCATCACCTGGTCGGA
Source organism: Aquabacterium sp. (assembly GCA_029865965.1). GTDB lineage: Bacteria > Pseudomonadota > Gammaproteobacteria > Burkholderiales > Burkholderiaceae_C > Pseudaquabacterium. The sequence continues at coordinate 2,065 of JARXAJ010000153.1, read as the reverse complement.
ATGGCGCACGCAACTGCGCAGCCGCAGGGCCACTTCCACCAGCAGTTCATCGCCCGCCGCATGGCCCAGGGTGTCGTTGATGACCTTGAAGCGGTCGAGGTCGATCAGCAGCAGTGCGGCCAGGTGGCCCAGGCGGCGGGCGTGGTCCAGTGCCCGCTCGGTGCGCCAGATCAGCTGGCGGCGGTTGGGCAGGCCGGTCAGCGCGTCGAAATTGGCCAGGTGGCGGATGCGGTCCTCGGCGACGCGGCGGTCGGTCACGTCCTGCACGATGCCGGTGTAGCCGATGCCATGGCCATGCTCGTTGAACTCGGGCTCGGCCTCCACATGCACGATGCGCGTGCGGCCATCGGGCAGGGTGACGGGCATGTCGATGGCCAGCACCGTGTTCTGGTCCTGCACATCGGCCAGCACCCGGGTCATGCCCCGCCGCTCAGGCAGCGGCACCATGCGGATCAGGCGGCGCATCGACACCCTGTCGTGCGGGGCAAAGCCGAACACCCGCAGGGATTCAGGCGCCAGCGTCAAAGCGCCGCCGGGCTGATGCGGGCCTGCGGGCTTGCGCCAGTCGAAGCTGCCCATGCGGGCCAGGTCCTGCGCGCGGGCCAGCTTGCTCTTGCTGCGCTCGAGTTCCTGCCGGGTGCGTGCCGAGCGCAGCACATGGCGCAGCCGCCCGCCCAGCAGGCTCCACTGGGTGCTCTTGACGAAAAAATCGGTGGCCCCTACCTGGTAGGCGCGGTTGATGCTGATCTCGTCGTCCAGGCCGGTGAGCATCAGCACCGGCATGTTCTCGAAACCGGGCGATTCACGCAGCGCACGGCAGGTGTCGAAGCCGTCCAGCCCGGGCATCACCGCGTCGAGCACGATGATGTCGGGGGTCCATCCGGTCAGCATGGCCAGTGCCTGCTCGCCGCTACTGGCCTCGGTGATGTCGAAGCCCCTGCCGCGCAGCGCCTCGGCAGTGAGCATCAGCGCAAGATCATCGTCGTCGACCAGCAACACCTTGGGCCGCTCGGGCGAATCGTCGGTGTCGAAGCTGGTCGGCAGGATCATCAGGGGTGTCTAGGTGTCGGCAAGCAATTGAAGAACAGCGCAATCCACACGGGCGGCTTCGGCCACCAATTGGTCGAGCAAACCGGGCATGTCATCGAAGCGGCCGTCGTGCAGGGCTTTCTCGGCCTCGCTGCACATCTGCGCCAATAACAGCGCGCCCACACTGGCTGATGATGATTTTAGGGTGTGTACCACCAGCCGCTGCGTTGCGATGTCAGGTTCTGCGCGCGCCTGGGCCAGCTGGGCCAACATGCGCGCCATGGAACTGCGGTAGGTGGTCAGCACCCGGTGCATCAGCCGGTTGGCACCCGTGGGGTCCAGCTGGGCCAGGTTGGCCAACGCTGCGGCATCCAGCACGGCGTCTTCGGGTTGGCGTGCAGGTTCGGCGTTGGCGGCAGCCTGGGGGTCGGAGGGCGGCGGAGAAGGCGAGGTCATCGGGATGCACCCAGGTGGGAAACGGGGTGTCCGCGCGAACGATTCCTCCTTGATCCCCATGCCTGAGCATGGCGCGGCACCCAGGCCGCGTCAATCAAGAATGTCCGACAGACTGCCACCGCATTGCCCCTGGCGAGCACGCTTCCGGGGCAGAGAAAAACAGCAGGCGACCGCATGCAACCGTTCGTGCCGACAGATGCCGGCGGCTGCTGCCGGCGATCCACCCGCACTTTCGGCCAAGCCATGGCCGACTTGAGCGGCGCCGTCCACCCGATGCGCTAGCAACGGCCGCTTTCGTACAATGTTCGACATGTCGTGTGACCGCGCCGCTGGCGCCACGACGTTCGCCAGCACCCCCCCGCCCGCCCGACCGCCCCGCCGGCGCCGACGTTGATGCCGCCGTGGGTGAAGTCTGGCTGGATGCCCGCCCTGCTGGTGCTGGCAGCGTTGCTGGCCACGTCGCTGGCGCAACATGCCGCCCTGCCGGGCTGGCTGCTGGCGCTGGCCCTGCTGTTGGGCACCGCCGCCGCGCTGCTGGCCGGTGCACTGTGGAGCCGCCAGCGCCAGCACGACCACCTGT
>JARXAJ010000173.1 GCA_029865965.1 Aquabacterium sp. | reverse complement strand
CAGGCTGGCTTGACCCAGCCACCGCCGCCGTTGGCGACCGAGCAGATCGCCGCGCTGCGCCGGGCGCCCGACACCGCCATCCTGGTGCTGGGCGCGGGCCGCCGCACCCTGCTGCTGGAGTACGACCAGCCCGACCTCACGGCCCTGACGCTGGAGCGTCTGCGCTACGGCTGGTGGCTGGCGCGGCAGACCGGCCTGCCGCTGGGCTACAGCGGCGGCGTCGGCCACGGCGTGCGCAGCGGCCCCAGCGAGGCGGCCGTGGCCGCCCTGGTGATCGCCCGCGACCGGGGCGTGCCGCTGCGCTGGGCCGAGGACCGATCCCGCGACACCAACGAGAACGCGCAGTTCAGCGTGGCCATGCTGCAGGCCGACGGCATCAGCCAAGTGGTGCTGGTGACGCACGGCTTCCACCAGCAGCGGGCGCTGGCGGCCTTCCAGCGTGCAGTGGCGCGCTCAGGCCAGCCGCTGCAGGTGGTGCCGGCACCGACAGGCCTGCGCCCGCCGCTGACCCATGAGCCGGGCGACTTCCTGCCCGGCCATGACGGCCTGGCCCACAGCATCTGGGCGGTGCATGAATGGCTGGGCTGGCTGGCCGGGGCCTGAGAACCAATCGGTCATGCCCGTTCATCACGCCCGGACACACCCGCACTTCGTTGCAAATGCTGACCGTCGCCCGGGCGATGGCGGTGCATGGCGCGTGGCGCAGCGTTGCGGGGCGCTGCACGGGCACGCACGAAAAACGCCCGGGCGCTGAGCCGCGTCAGCCCGCGCCCGGCGCCCTGCGCCGCGCAGCCACCTCACGCTGGCTGCCCAGCACGATCTGCCCCAGGTGGGCGCCGCCGCCGATGTCGATCTCGGCGCCGTTGATGTAGCCCGCCGCGTCGCTGCACAGGAAGCCCACCAGCGCCGCCACTTCCTCGGGCTGGCCAAAGCGGCGCGCCGGGATCAGGCCCAGCGCGTCGTCGCGGATGGCCGGCGGCAGCCCCTGCACCGGCACGGTGTTGACCATGCCCGGCAGCACCGCATTGCAGGTGATGCCGTGGCGCGCATGCTCCAGCGTGGTGGCGCGCATCAGGCCGATCAGCCCGGCCTTGGTGGCTGAAAAACCGGCCTGGTGGTACAGCCCGGTGCGCCCGGCGATCGAGCTGATGTGCACGATGCGGCCCCAGCCGGCGGCCACCATGCCGGGCAGCAGGGCCTGGCTCAGCAGCATCGGCGCGGTCAGGTTGACAGCCAGCTCGCGCGCCCACAGATCGGCCTGCATGCGCACCACCGGGGCGATGTGGCTGGCGATGCCGGCGTTGTTCACCAGGCCGGCCGCCGGGCCCAGGGCGGCTTGCAGGCTGGCCAGGGCCGGCGAGATCTGTTGCGCCTCGGCCAGGTCGGCCAGCGCCCAGGCCGTTGGCGCGCCGCTGTCCTGGGCGATGGCGGCAGCAACCGCCTCCACCGCTGCTGACTGGTCGATCAGCCCGACTGCAAACCCCTGGCCAGCCAGCTGCCGGGCGATCGCCAGGCCGATGCCCGCCGCCGCGCCGGTGACGACGATGTGCCGCGGCTCAGGCATGGCGCTTGAGCAGCGCCCGGCCCAGCGCCGCCAGGTGCACCTGGTCGGGCCCGTCGCCCATGCGCATGTAGCGGGCATAGGCATAGGCCTCGGCCAGGAAGGTGTCCTGCGACACGCCGGCCGCGCCATGCACCTGCATGGCCCGGTCGATCACCCGCGCGGCCATGTCGGGCACCACGATCTTGGCCGCGGCGATCATGTCGCGCGCCGCCTTGTTGCCCTCGCGGTCCATCTTGTCGGCGGTGCGCAGCGTCAGCAGCCGGGCCTGCTCGATGTCGCAGAAGCTGCGGGCGATGTCTTCCTTCACCGACCCGTGCTCGCCCAGCGCCCGGCCGAAGGCATGGCGGCTGTTGGCGCGCCGGCACATCAGCTCCAGCGCCCGCTGGGCGCAGCCGATCAGCCGCATGCAGTGGTGGATGCGCCCGGGCCCCAGCCGGCCCTGGGCGATTTCGAAGCCGCGGCCCTCGCCCAGCAGCATGTGGTCCAGCGGCACGCGCACGTTGTCGTAGACCACCTCGGCATGGCCCACCGGCCGGCTGTCGTAGCCGAACACCGTCATGTCGCGCAGGATCTGCACGCCGGGCGTGTCTTTCGGCACCAGCAGCATCGACTGCTGGCGGTGGGTATCGGGGTGGTCGGGCGACGACTTGCCCATCACGATCAGCAGCTTGCAGTCGCTGTTCATCGCGCCCGACGTGTACCACTTGCGGCCGTTGACCACCCAATGGTCGCCGTCCTGGGTGATGGCGCAGCGGATGTTGGTGGCGTCGCTGGAGGCCACCGCCGGCTCGGTCATCGAAAAGGCCGAGCGGATGGTGCCGGCCAGCAGCGGCTTCAACCAGCGGTCTTGCTGCGCTGGCGTGCCGTAGAGCGACAGCACCTCCATGTTGCCGGTGTCGGGTGCCGAGCAGTTGAACACCTCGCTGGCCCACAGCACCCGGCCCATGGCCTCGGCCAGCGGCGCGTAGTCCAGGTTGCTCAGGCCCGCGCCGTGGTGGCTGGGCAGGAACAGGTTCCACAGCCCCAGCGCGCGCGCCTCGGCCTTGAGCTGCTGCACGATGGCCGGCGTGGCGGGTGTGGCCTGGGCGCGGGCCTGCTGGTCGTACAGATGCTCGGCCGGCAGCACCCGCTCGGCCATGAAGGCTTCCACTTGCGCCAGCAGGGTGCGGGCGCGGTCGCTGTGCTCGAAGTGCATGGGGTCTCCTTGTGGCTGCACAGCGTAGGCCGGCGGCCGGGTGCGGTCTTGCATCAACTGGCTGCCCGCCCGGTCTCATTCTTCCGCTTGTTCTCAAGTCTGCCAGTGCGCTGCCGACAACTTGAAGACGCCAGGCCCGCATGCCTGGCAGGAGCTCCAGATGGCTGAACCTGCCCCCACAGCACCGCGCGGCACCGCGACGGTGACACCTCCCACCGTGCTTCTGGTGGACGACGAACCGTCGGTGCTGAGCGCCCTGCGCCGGCTGTTCCGCAGCCAGGGCTACCGCATCGAGCAGGCCACCAGCGGTGCCGAGGCCCTGCTGGTGCTGGCCATGCAGCCGATCGACCTGGTGATCTCGGACATGCGCATGCCCGAGATGGACGGCGCCACATTGCTGGCCCAGGTGCGCCAGAACTACCCCACGGCGGTGCGCATCCTGCTGACCGGCTATGCCGACATCAGCGCCACCATCGCCGCCATCAACCAGGGTGCCATCCACCGCTACATCGCCAAGCCCTGGGACGACCAGGAGATGCTGCTGGTGGTCAGCGAGGCGCTGCGCCGCCGCGAACTGGAGCTGGAGAACGCCCGACTGCTGTCCATCACCCAGGCCCAGAACGATGCGCTGGCGGCCTTGAACCAGTCGCTGGAAGAGCGGGTGAACGAGCGCACCCAGGCCCTGGCGGCCAGCAACCGCGACCTGGCCCAGGCCCACCGCGACATCGAGGCCCAGTTCACCCTGGCCGTCACCGTCTTCTCGGGCCTGCTGGAAATGCGGCAGGACGGCATTGCCGGCCATGCCCGCCGGGTGGCTGAACTGGCCCAGCGCACCGCCGCCCGGCTGGGCCTGGACGCCGCCGGCCAGCGCGACGTGCAACTGGCCGCCTTGCTGCACGACATCGGCAAGATCGGCTTCCCCGACGCCATGCTGGGCAAGCCGGTGTCGAAGTTCACCACTGACGAAGTGACGCGCTACCAGCGCCACCCGGCCGATGGCGAGGCGGCGCTGATGCCGCTGGTCAAGCTGCAGGGCGTGGCGGTCCTCGTGCGCCAGCACCATGAGCGCTTCGATGGCCGCGGCTTCCCTGACGGCCTGCGTGGCCCGGGCATCTTGCTGGGTGCGCGCATCCTGGCCGTTGCCAGCGACTATGACGGGCTCATCAGCGGCAACCTGGCCGAGCGGGTCTACCCCACGGATGCGGCCAAGGCAGCCCTGCGCGAGGCCGTCAACAGCCGCTACGACCCCCAGGTGGTCGAGGCCCTGTTGGCCGAGGTGGATGCCATGGCCGCCACTGCCAGGGCCGATGTGGAGGTGGACGTGTCCAACCTGCGGCCGGGCATGAAGCTGGCCGCCGACCTGCTGACGGCCAAGGGTGTGGTGTTGCTGCCCGCCGGCCATGTCTTCCAGGCCGCGTTGATCGCCAAGCTGCGTGACCTGGCAGAGCGGCAGAACATCACCCTGACCATGCGCGTGGTCGGCGTGTCAGCGCCCAAGCCAGCGCCTGCCGCGCGTGCGGTGGCCGCCTGACACCCCCAGGCGCTGCGCGCCAGCCTGAATCCGCACCCCAAGGACCATCCTGCATGACCGACATGTCCGCCCCCTGGCTGGCGCCGGTGCCCGCCACGGCACCCCAGGCGCCAGACGACCAGCACATTGCCGCAGCCGCGGTCGAGCGCATGCTCGACGCCATCGCCCTGCCGGCCTGGCTGTACCGCCCCGGGCAGCCGGTGCGCGCCAATGCAGCGCTGCTGCGCCTGTGCAGCCGGCCGGTCGACAGCACCGGCATCCCCCACACCAGCCTGGTGGTGTCGGACGACCGTGACGTGCTGGAGCGCCTGACCGAAGAATGCCTGCACGGCAGCGGCGAGCCGCCGGCCCTGCCGGTGCGGCTGGAGACCCCTGACGGCGGCCAGCGGCCGGTGGAACTGGTGCTGCGCAGCATGTCCTGGGGCGGCCACCAGGCGGCCCTGGTCACCTGCGTCGACCACAGCGACTTCCTGCATGTGCAGACCATGCTGCAGGGCATGAGCAACCTGCTGCAGCAGATCGTCGATGGCGCTCCGGTGGCGTCGTTCGTGATCGACCGCCACCACCGCGTCACCCACTGGAACGCCGCCTGCACCCGCCTGACCGGCCATGGCGCCGACAAGATGATCGGCAGCAACCAGCCATGGACGGCGTTCTACCCCGAAGCCCGGCCGCTGCTGGCCGACCTGATCGTCGACGGCGTGCCACCGCAGGACATGGCCGAGCGCCACGGTGCGCCCGCCACCCCGTCGGAGCTGATTGCAGGCGCCTACGACGCCGAGGCCTTCTTCCCGCAGATGGGCACCGCAGGCCGCTGGCTGGGCTTCACCGCCGCGCCGCTGCGCGACCACGACGGCCTGGCCATCGGCGCCATCGTCACGCTGCAGGACATCAGCCAGCGCATGCGCACCGAGGCGGAATTGAAGCGCCAGCTCGACGAGATGGTCGAGGCGCGGTCGGCCGAGCTGGCCGCCCATGCCAAGGTGATGGACGCCTTCATCGACAACGCGCCCATCGGCGTGGCCTATGTCCGGCATGACACCGTGCTGCGCAGCAACCGGCAGATGCTGGAGATCTTCGGCCGGGCCGAGGGCAGCGCCGATGGCGCGACAAGCTTCCACCTGCATGCCGCCGACCGGGCCAAGCTGCACGAGGTGGGGGCCCCGCTGCTCACCCAGGGCCACCAGCTGCACCATGAAATGTGGATGCACCATGCCAGCGGCCGGCCGATCTGGGTGCAGGTCAATGCCCATGTGGTCGACCACCGCAACCGCGACACCGGCACCTGGTGGATGATGCAGGACCGCACCGAGGTGCGCACCGCGCAGGAGGCGCTGCGCGAGCGCTTCGAAGAGCTGCAGGCCACCAACCAGCAGCTGGCCCAGGCCCAGAACCAGTTGCTGCAGAACGACAAGATGGCCTCCATCGGCCAGCTGGCTGCCGGCGTGGCCCATGAGATCAACAACCCGGTGGGCTTCGTCAGCTCCAACCTCAACACCCTGCGCCAGTATGTGGAGTCGCTGCTGCGCCTGGCCGACGCCCAGGCCGCTGCGGTGGCCAACCCCGGCGACGCGGCGGCGGTGCAGTATGCCGCACGCCTGATCGACGAGGTGGAGCTGCCCTACCTGAAGGAAGACCTGCCGCAGCTGCTCGACGAAAGCGCCGAAGGCCTGACCCGGGTCAAGAAGATCGTGCAGGACCTGAAGGACTTCTCCCGCGTCGACCAGGCCGACTGGCAGCAGGCCGACCTGAACGCCGGCCTGGAATCGACACTGAACGTGGTGCTGCACGAGGTCAAGTACAAGGCCGAGGTGGTCAAGGCGCTGCAGCCCTTGCCGCAGGTGCAGTGCCTGGCCGGGCAGCTCAACCAGGTGTTCATGAACCGGATCGTCAACGCCTCGCATGCGATCGAGAGCCGCGGCGTCATCACGCTGTCGTCGGGCATGCAGGGCGACTGGGTGTGGGTGCAGGTCGCCGACACCGGCGTCGGCATGACCGACGAGGTGATGCGCCGCATCTTCGAGCCCTTCTTCACCACCAAGGACGTGGGCAAGGGCACCGGCCTGGGCCTGTCGCTGTCGTTCTCGATCGTGCAGCGCCATGGCGGCCAGATCCAGGTGCGGTCCACCCGGGGCGTGGGCAGCCAGTTCCGGGTCTGGGTGCCCCGCAACGGTCCGGGTGACGGCCCCGAGCCCACCGTCGGCACGCCGCCGGCCTGGGGCTGAGCAGGTCGGCACACCATGGACCTGCAGACCCCCGCCGCCGTGCGCGACACCGACACCCTTCGCCAGGCCTTGCAGCATGCCGAAGCGCTGCGCGACGCACTGCACCGCAGCGAGCTGCTGACCCGGTCGGGGTCATTCACCGTGCAGGCGCCGGGCCTGGTGGTGGCCCTGTCGGGCGGCCTGTGCGCGCTGCTGGGTGAGCCCGCCAGCGGGCCGGCCGACGGCCTGCCGCAATTGCTCGACACGGCCCGCTGGATCCCCGACAACGAGCGGGCGCTGGTGGCCCGCTTCTGGCGTGGCGCCACGCCGGGTGAACCCTTCGAGTTCCAGCACGGCCTGCGCACGCGCGACGGCCGGCTGCTGCAGGTGCTGCACCACGGCCTGCTGCAGCCCGGGCAAGGCGGCCAGCCGCCGCAGGGCCTGGCCCTGCTGCAGGACATCACCGACCGGCGCCAGGCCGAGCAGCGCATCCTGGACCTGGTCTACACCTGCCCGCTGACCGGCCTGCCCAACCGCCAGCAGGCCATGGGCTGGATCGACCGGGCCCTGCACCACGCGGCGGCGCCGGCGGCGGGTTTCGGCCTGCTGTCGATCAAGGCGGGGCGCAGCGCCGAGGTGACGCTGAGCCTGGGCCGGGGCGCCGGCGACAGCCTCACCGTGGCGCTGGCCGGCCGCCTGCGCCAGCTGCTGCGTGACGGCGAGCGGCTGGCCCACCTGGGGGCGGGCGAGTTTGCACTGCTGTCGCCCGGTCTTGCTGCGGCCGACCAGGTCTGTCCGCGCGCCGATGCGCTGCTGGCCGCACTGCGCCCGCCGGTGCAGGTGGGCGCGACCGAGGTCTATCTGCAATGCCGCATCGGCGTCGCCCTGCATCCGGGTGACGGCCAGGACGGCCCCGCGCTGCTGCATGCCGCGCTGGCGGCGCGGCGGGTGGCGCCGGCCACCGGTGGCGTGGCCTTGTTCCTGCATGAGTCGGAAGCGCGTGAACGCCGCCGCCTGCAGGTGGAATCCGCCCTGCGCCATGCCCTGCCGCAGGGCGAGTTGTCGCTGGCCTACCAGCCGCAGGTCAACCTGCACACCGGTGCGGTGGTCGGCGCCGAGACCTTGCTGCGGTGGCAGTCGGCCCAATTGGGCGAGGTGTCTGCAGACGAGTTTCTGCCGCTGGCCGAGCGCATCGGCCTGATCGCCCCGATCGGCAACTGGGTGCTGTGGCAGGCCTGCCAGCAGGCCCTGGCCTGGCGCGCCGAGGGCCTGCCGCCGGTCCGCCTGGCGGTGCCTGTGTCGTCGGTGCAGTTCAGCCAGTCCGACATGGCGGCCCATGTGGCCGCCCTGCTGCAGACCACCGGTGCCGAGCCGGCGATGCTGGGCATCGCGCTGACCGAGTCGGCCCTGCGGCGCGACACCCAGCGCCTGGCCACCACCCTGCGCCGGCTGCAGGCCAGCGGCGTGGAGATCGTGCTGGCCGACTTCGGCTCCGGCTATTCCAACCTCAGCGGGTTGCGCCACCTGCCGATCGACCTGGTCAAGGTCGACCGGTCCTTCGTCAGCGATGTGACCGCCGCACCCAAGAGCGCGTCGGTCACCCGTTCGATCATCAACCTGGCCCATGGCCTGCAGATCCCTGTGATGGCCGAAGGCGTGGAGACCCCTGGCCAGCTGGCCATGCTGCTGGCCAACGGCTGCGACCGCATCCAGGGCCCGGTGTTCAGCCCGCCGCTGGCCGCCGACGCCATGGCCGACCTGCTGCGCCGGGGCCAGCGGCTGGCCATTCCGGGCAATGCCCGCACCGCACCGGCGCGCACCCTGCTGCTGGTGGACGACGAGGAGGGCATCCTGTCGGCGCTGAAGCGGCTGTTCCGGCGCGACGGCTACCGCATCCTGACCGCGCCCAGCGGCGCCGACGCGCTGGAGCTGCTGGCCACCGAGCCGGTGGACGTGATCCTGTCGGACCAGCGCATGCCCGGCATGACGGGCGTGGACTTCCTGCGCCGCACCAAGGCGCTGCACCCGCACACCATCCGTATGACGCTGTCGGGCTTCACCGACCTGCAGTCGATCATCGACGCGGTCAACGAGGGCGCGGTCTACAAGTTCCTGACCAAGCCATGGGACGACGCCCGCCTGCG
>JARXAJ010000042.1 GCA_029865965.1 Aquabacterium sp. | reverse complement strand
TGTGAGGCCCGCCTTACCTGAAAGAGATCAATCAGTATAGGCCGGGTGTTTTGCTGGGGCGTGAAGCGCTGGTGTGAAAGTTGCCCTGCTGACGGGGGCTTCCCGTGACGTTCAAACGCCCAGGCGGTCGGCCAGTTCCATGAGGCTGGCAACCACATGCTGGGCCTGCCCGGCAGGCGCACCGATGTCGGGCAGCTCCGGCCGGCGCACCCACGCCGCCTGCAGGCCGGCGGCGAGGGCGCCGTCGACATCCAGCGCCGGGTCGTCGCCGATGTGCAGCGTGGCCGCTGGCGGGGCGCCGGCGCGCTGGCAGGCGGCGGCAAACACTGCGGCGGCCGGCTTGGCCAGGCCCAGGTCGCGCGCGCTCAGCGCGGCATGGAAGTGCTGGCCCAGCCCGGGCACCCGGTGCACATCGGCATTGCCGTTGGTCAGGGCCACCACCGGCCAGCGGGCGGACAGCCGGGCCAGCGCCGGCAACACGTCGTCGAACAGCTGCACCTGTTGGCGTGCGTCGAAGAACACCTCGAAGGCCGGCGCCGCCAGCGCCGGGTCGTCGCCGGCGGCCAGCAAGGCGCGCCGGATGGTCTCTCGACGCAGCGCCGACAGGTCATGCGCCCAGTCGGGCCGGTCGGCCACCACGGCGCGGCGGATCGCCAGCCAGGCCGGCTTGTCATGCGCGGCCACAGTGGCGGGGGCGTGCTGGCACAGCCAGTCCTGCATCAGGGCCTCGGCACGGCGCAGCGTGGGCGCCATCGGCCAGAGGGTGTCGTCGAGGTCGAGGGTGATGGCTTGCAGGTGCATCATCTGGCGATGGTAGGCGATGCGCCGCGCAGCCACCGGGTGTCACCTGCGCGATAAGCTCGGGGCATGGACACCAAGCCCAACGACCTGACCGCTCGCAATTTCCCCAGCGCCGAGGAGGACCTGCAGGCCGCCACCCCGCCGTCGCGCTATGGCGGCCCGGAAAGCGCCTTCCGGCTGGCCTATGCCGACACCGACTTCATGCTGCGCGACGAGCTGCGCCCGGTACGCATGCAGCTGGAACTGCTGAAACCAGAGCTGGTGCAGCGGGAACAGAACATCGAGTCGACCATCGTCATCTTCGGCAGCGCCCGCATCCTGAGCCCCGAGTCGGCCCGGGCGCAGCTCGCCGGGGCCGAGGCCAGCGGCGACGCCGCCGCTGCCGCCCGAGCCCAGACCGCGCTGGCCATGAGCCATTACTACGACGAAGCGCGCCGGTTCGCCGCCCTGGTGACCGAGCGCTCGGCCACGCTGGACACGCCGATCTACGTGGTCACCGGCGGTGGCCCCGGCATCATGGAAGCGGGCAACCGTGGCGCTCATGAGGTGGGCGGCAAGAGCATCGGCCTGAACATCGTGCTGCCGCACGAGCAGGAACCCAATGCCTACATCACGCCGGAGCTGTGCTTCCAGTTCCACTACTTTGCGCTGCGCAAGATGCATTTCGTGATGCGCAGCATCGCGCTGGTGTGCTTCCCCGGCGGCTTCGGCACGCTCGACGAATTGTTCGAGACGATGACGCTGATCCAGACCGGCAAGAGCCGGCGCCGGCCGATCCTGCTGTTCGGCCGCGCGTTCTGGGAGAAGCTGGTCAACTTCCAGCACCTGGTCGACACCGGCATGATCAGCCCGGGCGACCTGGGCTTGTTCCACTATGTGGAGACGGCCGATGAAGCCTGGGCCCGCCTGGCCGAACACTATGGCTTCGACGCCACACCGACGGGGACAGGTGCCTTGGCCGAAGGTGTCTGAGCCATGCCGCGCAGCATCAGCCTGATCGGCGCGCCCACCGACATCGGCGCCGGCAGCCTGGGCGCCCGCATGGGGCCCGAGGCGATGCGCGTGGCCGGGCTGCAGGCCGCACTGGAGCGCCACGGCCTGCAGGTGCAGGACCTGGGCAACCTGGCGGGCCCGGCCAATCCCTGGTTGCCGCCCGTCGATGGCTACCGCCACCTGGCCGAAGTGGTGGCCTGGAACCAGGCCGTGCACGACGCGATGCTGGCCGAGCTGCAACGCGACCGCCTGCCCATCCTGCTGGGCGGTGACCACTGCCTGGGCCTGGGCTCGGTCAGCGCGGTGGCGCGGCACTGCCGCAGTGTGGGCAAGAAGCTGCGCGTGCTGTGGCTGGACGCGCATGCCGACTTCAACACCAACAACCTGACGCCCAGCGGCAACATCCACGGCATGCCGGTGGCCTGCGTGTGCGGGCTGGGGCCGCAGGCCCTGGTGGACATGGGCGGCCAGGTGCCGGCGATCAATCCGAAGTGGATCCGGCAGATCGGCATCCGCTCGGTCGATGCCGGCGAGAAGCGGCTGGTGCACCAGGTGGGGCTGGAAGTGTTCGACATGCGCTATATCGACGAGATGGGCATGCGCCACACCATGGAACTGGCGCTGGCCAAGCTGGACGCACAGACCCATCTGCATGTCAGCTTCGACGTCGACTTTCTCGACCCGCCCATCGCCCCCGGCGTGGGCACCACCGTGCCCGGCGGCCCCACCTACCGCGAGGCGCAGCTGTGCATGGAGATGATCGCCGACACCGGCCGGCTGGGCAGCCTGGATGTGATGGAACTGAACCCGGCGCTGGACGTCCGCAACCAGACGGCTGACCTGGCGGTCGATCTGATCGAGAGCCTGTTCGGCAAAAGTACGTTGATGCGGACCTGATCGGTGCCCGGGGCGGCTACGCCGGCCCTTGGAAGCCGCCCTGGCGGAAGGTGAGCACCAGGGTGTCGCGGTGGCCGCCGCCGGCGGGGTCGACAGGCTGGATGGGCGTGCTCTCGTGGATCACCCGTTCATCGTCGAGCAGCAGCGCGCTCCAAGGCTCGGCCAGGGTGAAGCGCAGGCCCTGCGGGCCACGCGTGTCGAACACCCGGGTCTCGCCGCCCTTGATGCCCAGGCGCGCCACCAGCACCACCACCACCAGGTCGACACCGTCGCGGTGCGCACCTTCGGGCGTGGGCCGGCCGATGCCGTCGGTGGTGTCGATGCGAAACGGATGTGCCTCGACGAAACAGGGCGCGGCCGGGTCCAGACTGCGCAGCACCGCACTGCGCAGGGCCAGCGCGCACAGCAGCTGGCGCCAGGCCGGGTCGTCGGCCATGGCGGGCGGCAGCGGCGCAAACCAGCGCTCGATGCCGCCATGCAACGCGTTGTATTCCACCGGCTGCCAGTGGGCGCGGTGCGGCATGGCCTGCACCGTTGCCGTTGCCGGGGTGACGATGAAGCAGCCATGCCGCCTGCGGCGGTAACGGCCGCCGTCCTTGAGAAAGGCGTCAGGCGGCAGGTCGTCCCACAGTGGCGCCCAGGCCGGCAGCGCATCGGCCGGCAAGGCCGCCAGCCGCGCCAGCGAGGCGGCGTCCAGCACGGCGTAGCCGCTGCCGGCCAATTGGGCATCCAGGTCGTGCAGGGCGGTCAGGGGCGGCGGCAGGGGCATGGTGGCGCGGTTGGTTGGGGCGGGTGTGGGGTTGCAGACGGGATGACGGCGTGGCGGGGCTCGGCCGCCGACGACAGCGCAGCCGGCCCACGTCCGGATTCTGCGTGACGCGCCGCCTACCGCAGACACCTGCGCGCCATTAGACTTTGCCGTCGCGCATGCAGATGCGCTGCTTCCCTTCTGCCGGCCACGCGGCCACACCGCATGCCCCTGCCCTTGCCCGACCCTGCCGAAGCGGCTGCGGTGTCCTTGCCCGACACCACCGCATTCGACCTGCTGCCCGTGCCGGTGGCCTGGTGTGACGGCCAGGGGCGCTGGCTGGGTTGCAATGCGGCGTTCGCCGACTTCACCGGCCAACGGCCCGACCACACGGGCAGCCTGCCCTTGCCTGGCGCGCTGGGCGCCGCGGCAGATGCCGGCCGGCCCCTGGCGGTGCGCCTGTTGCAAGACGACGATGCCGATCACCTGCCCTGGCTGGGACAGGGGCCGCAGGGCCAGCCGCTGGCAGCCCGGCTCAGCCTGCGCCGCCACGGCAGCTGGCGCATCGTCACGCTGCTGCCACAGGCCGATGCACCGGCCACGCTGGCGGATGCCCAGCCGCCGCTGGGTGGCGTGGCCGACCACCAGGCCTTGCTGGCGGGCCTGAACAGCGGGCAACAGCTGGCGCACTTCGGCACCTGGACCCATGACCTGCGCACCGGCACACGCCACTGGGACGCGCAGGTGTGGCGCTTCTGGGGCCGCACGCCGCAGGCCGGCGCGCTGGACCTGAGCGAGGCACTGAACTCTGTCCACCCCGACGACCGGGCCGAAACAGCGGCCCTGCACCGCAAGTCCATGTCCGAGCCTGGCCGCTATGCCCACCGCCTGCGGGTGATCGACCCCAGCGGCGCCGAGCACCGCATCCGTGCGCTGTGGCAGGTACAAGCCGACAGCAGTGGCCAGCCGGTGCAGGCCCACGGCATCGTCTTCGACGACACCGAGACCTTCCGCCTGGCGCAGAGCGCCAGTGACGCGCAATCGCAGCTGAACCTGGTGCTGGCGCTGGCCGACATCGCCATCTGGGAGCATGAGGCCGACACCAAGCTGCTGCGCACCAGCACGCTGGGCTGGGCCCTGCTGGGCCTGCCGCCCCAGCCCCGGGGGCTGCCGCTGCCGCTTGTGCTGGACCGGCTGGACGCCAACAGCCGGCTCAGCCTGCAGGCGCATCTGGGCGACATCGGCGCGGCCGACCTGGCTGCCGTCGACTTCGACACCGGCGGCGACGGCCCGGACGACCTGGAACTGCGCTGCCGCCGGCCCGACGGCCGCTGGCGCACCTTGCTGACGCGGGGCGTGCGCCGGCGTGACGCGCAAGGCCGGGCCCTGGGCCATGTGGGCGTGATGCTCGACCTGAGCGACCGCTTCGACGCCCAGCAGCAGGCGCTGGCGCTGGCCCAGCGCCTGGAGATGGCCACCGCCGCAGCCGGCGTGGGCGTGTGGAGCGTGGAACTGGACAACCCGCCGCGCGTGCACTGGAACGCGCAGATGCGCCAGCTGCATGGCCTGGCACCCGAGGCGGAGGCGCCGATGGTGTGCCGCTACATCGACACCCATGTGCACCCTGCCGACCGGGCCACCGTCCAGAGCAGCCTGGACGTGCTGGCCAAGCGCGATGACGGCCTGCTCGACATGGACCTGCGCATCGTCCTGCCCGCCGGCCAGGTGCGCCGGCTGGCCACCCGCACGTCGGTGCATGGCGGGCCGGGCCTGCGCCAGCTCAACGGCGTGGTGCTCGACGTGACCGAGCGCCACGCCACCGAGGCGCAGCTGCGCCAGGCGGTCGAACGGGCGGCGCTGGCGGCCCGCGGTGCGGGCATCGGCACCTGGGAGTCCATCCACGACGCCGACGATGGCTGGTGGGATGCGCAGATGTTCCGCCTGCGCGGCCTGGAGCGCCCGCCCGGCCTGGTGACCAGCAACGAGATGCACGCCTGGCTGCACCCGGCAGACCGCGACGACTACAGGCGCCAGATGCAGGCCGCGCAGCGCGAGGGCAGCCCCACCAACACCGAGTTCCGGGTGGTCTGGCCCGACGGCACGGTGCGCTGGCTGGCATCACGGTCGACCCCGGTGCGCGACGAGGCGGGCCAGACGGCGCGTCGCATCGGCATCAACTGGGACACCACCGACGCCCGCAATGCGCAAGCCGCGCGCCAGGAGCGCCTGCTGGCCCAACGCGAAAGCCAGGCCAAGTCCCGCTTCCTGGCCCGCATCAGCCATGAGCTGCGCACGCCGCTGAACGCGGTGCTGGGCTTTGCCCAGCTGCTGCTGGCCGACACCGTCGACGGCCATCCGCCCGACCAGGCCACCTGGCGCAGCCGGGTGGGCCAGGTGCAGGCCTCGGGCGAGCACCTGCTGGCGCTGATCGACGATGTGCTGGAGCTGTCCAGCCTGGAATCCGGCGAGCTGCCGCTGTCGCTGCAGCCGGTGGCGCTGGCGCCGCTGGTGCAGACCAGCCTGCCGCTGGTGGAACTGCTGGCGCAACAACACCAGGTCAGCCTGGTCGTGGGCCCGTTTGACGGCTGGGTGCTGGCCGACCCGGTGCGCCTGCGCCAGGTGCTGCTGAACCTGCTGTCGAACGCCATCAAGTTCAACCGGCCCGGCGGGCGGGTGACGGTGGACGCCGTGCTGCAGGGCGGCTGGTGGCTGCTGCAGGTGGCCGACACCGGCCGCGGCATGACCGAGGCCCAGCTGCAGCATCTGTTCGAGCCCTTCAACCGCCTGGGCGCCGAGCGCGATGGTCCGGCGGGCACGGGCATCGGCCTGGCGATCGTGCAGGCATCGATGCAGCACATGGGTGGCGCGGTGCAGGTGCGCAGCACCGCCGGAGAAGGCAGCGTGTTCGAGCTGGCGTTGCAGCAGGCGGGCGAGCCGCAGGCCGGCGCACCGGCGTTTGCCGCCGGCGCGCCGCTGCCACCGGCGCTGCCGGTGCGCGGCAGCAGCCGGCCGCTGCTGCTGTACATCGAGGACAACGAGGTCAACATGATGATCGTGCGAGAGCTGCTGCACCAGCGGCCCGATCTCGACTTCGAAGGCGCCATCGACGGCGCCAGCGGGCTGGCCGCCGCACGCCGGCTGCAGCCGGCGCTGATCCTGCTGGACATGCAGCTGCCCGACACCGACGGCCATGCGGTGCTGCGCCAGCTGCGGGCCGACCCGGCCACCGCACAGATCCGCTGCATCGCGCTGAGCGCCAATGCCATGCCCGAGGACATCCGCATCGCGCTGGCCGAAGGCTTCGACGACTACTGGACCAAACCGCTGGACCTGCCCAGCTTCCTGCGCGCCCTGGAGGCCTTGTTCGGCAAGGCCCCGGCGGCGGCGGCCTGACGGCCGGCGGGCCGCCACAGCCCGCCGGGGCGGCGGGTCACAGCCCGGGCGGCGGCACGAAGCGGCGCAGGCCGTCTTCCACCCATTGCGCAAAGCGCAGGCCCAGCGGGTCGGCAAAGGCCGGCGCAATCACCTGGGCCCCCACCGGCAGGCCTTGCGGGCTCAGCCCCAGCGGGATGGCGGTGGCCGGCAGGCCGACGGTGCCGGGATAGCCGGCCCAGAACAGGGCGTCGGTGCTGGGCTGGGTGTGGCCGTTGACCGGGATCATGCGGTCCCAGCGCTCGCCCACCTGGTTGTGGGCAAACGCCGGCGTGGTGGCCACCGGGCACACCAGCAGGTCAAAGCGCTGGAAGAACGCCGCCCACTGCTGCTGCAGGCGGGCGCGGCGCACGTCCATCTGCACCCAGTCGCGGTGGCTGAAGGTGTTGGCGCGGAAGTGGCGCGCCGGGTAATGCTGCGCATCGGGCGGGAACGTCGCCGCCCGCGCCTGCGCGGCGGCATACGTGGCGTCGTCATAGCGGGCGCCGGTGGCCGCGCGCAGCAGGTGGATGTAGACGGCGTTGGCCTCGGCGCTGTCGACAGCGCGGGCGTCTTCGGTCACCTGCACGCCTTCGCTGCGCAGGAAGTCGACCAGGCCACGCAGGCCCTGCTGCACGCTGGCATCGACCTCGGCCTGCGCATCGTCGAACAGCACCGCCACGCGGCACTGGCGTGCGGGCGTGCCCGGGTCGCGCCAGGCCACCGGCACACGGCCCATCGGCGTCCACACCGACAGCGGCGGCGCCAGCACGTCCATCGCCAGCGCCAGGTCGTGGGCACTGCGCGCCATCGGGCCGACGGCGGCGATGTCGAAGTTGTCGGCATCGGGCACCGGCGTCAGCTCATGCCCCACCTGGGTGAGCACGCCCCAGGTGGGCTTGTGGCCCCACACGCCGCAGTAATGCGCCGGGTTGCGGATCGAAGCACCGATGTCGCTGCCCAGCTCCAGCGCGGTGAAGCCGGCAGCCAGCGCTGCCGCTGCGCCGCCCGATGATCCGCCTGGCGTGCGCCCGGTGTCCCAGGGGTTGGCGGTGGTGCCGTAGACCGGGTTGAAGCTCTGCCAGTCGGCCAGCGACACCGGCACATTGGTCTTGCCGAAGAGCACCGCGCCGGCAGCCTGCAGGCGCTGCACCAGCACGGCGTCGGCGCTGGCGATGTTGTCCTTGTAGGCGCTGTAGCCATAGGTGGTGGGCAGGCCGGCGACGTTGAAGCTTTCCTTCACCGTGATCGGCAGGCCGTGCAGCGGGCCCCACAGCTCGCCACGGGCCAGGGCGGCGTCGGCGGCACGGGCGCGGGTGCGGGCGCGGTCGGCATCGAGCACCACCACGGCATTGATCGGGCCGCCCAGGCGGGCGATGCGCGCCAGGAAGTGGTCGAGCAGTTCGAGCGATGAAATCTCGCGCCGGCGCAGGCAGCGCGCCAATGCATGGGCAGGCAGAAAGGCCAGATCGGTCATGCGCAGTCCTGGTGTGTGGCGATGCCTGATTCTGAGCAGCACAGGCGCCGCGCCGGCTGTCACACCGGGGATGGCGGCAGCACATGCCTGGGGCATGATGGTTATGAGCCCCACCCCGCCACAGCCACACGAATCAACCCCGGAGAGTGCCCCATGAAGCTGGTGATTGCGCAGATGAAGCACGAGACCAACACCTTCTCGCCCGTGCCCACGCCCTTGTCGCGTTTTGCCACTGGTACCGACGTGCCGCCCGAGGGCGCAGCGGCGGTGGCCGCCTACAAGGGCACCGGCTCGGCGATCGGCGCCTTCATCGAACTGGCCGAGGCCGCCGGTGCCAGTTTCACCGTGGCAGTGGCCGGCAATGCCTGGCCCAGTGGCCCGGTGCATGACGACGCCTTCGAGTACATGGCCGGCCGGATCGTGGCGGCGGTGGCCCAGGGCTGCGACGCGGTGCTGCTCGACCTGCACGGCGCCATGGTCACGCAGAGCCATGAAGACGGCGAAGGCGAGTTGCTGCGCCGCATCCGTGCGGTGGCACCCACCGTGCCCATCGGCCTGGCGCTGGACATGCACACCAACCTGTACGACGCCATCGGCCAGCACGCCACGGTGATTGCCGGCTACCAGACCTACCCGCACATCGACGTCTACGAAACCGGCCTGCGTGCCGGCAAGGCCATCCTGGCCCTGCTGGCCGGCCGGGCGAAGCCGGCCATGGCCTTCAGCCGCCAGCCGATGCTGCCGCATGTGATGCGCCAGGGCAGCGACGACGAACCCAACAAAAGCCTGCAGGCCCGCTGCCGCGAGATGGAAGCACAGGGTGCGCTGTGCGCCAGCGTGTTTGTCGGCTTCCCCAATGCCGACATCGAATATGCCGGCTTGTCAGCGGTGGTGGTGTGCGACGGCGACGCCGACCAGGCCCGCCGCTGGACCGACGAGTTGCTGGAGATGGCCTGGAGCAAGCGCGCGCAGTTCGTCTACCAGATCGAGCCGCTGCCGGTGTCGATGGCGCGCGCCAGGGAATTGGCCGATGCCAAGCCGGCCGGCAGCGGGCCGGTGGTGCTGCTGGACCACAGCGACAACTGCGCGTCGGGCGGCACGATGGACACGATGACGGTGCTGGGCGCGATGCTCGACGCCGGCCTGACCGACGCCGCCGCGTTCGCGATCTTCGACCCGGCGGCGGTGCAGCAGATGGCGGCGGCGGGCGTGGGCCAAGACATCACTTTGTCGCTGGGCGGCAAGCTCGACATGCCCAGCATCGGCCTGCAAGGCACGCCGCGCACCGTCACCGGCCGCATCCGGCTGCTTTGCGACGGCCGCTACCGCAACCGCGGGCCGATGGGCCGTGGCGAGCTCAACGACATGGGCCCCACGGCCGTGCTGCATGTGGCGGGCATCGACGTGGTGGTGATCAGCAACCATGTCGAGCCCAACGACATGGCGGCCCTGACCGCCGTGGGCATTGCGCCCGACCGGCTGAAGTACCTGATGCTCAAGAGCCGCATCCACTGGCGCGCCGGCCTGCGCCCGATGTCCCATGCCACGGTGGAATGCGCCGGCACCGGCGTGTGCAGTTCCGACTACGCCCTGCTGGGCCTGCACAAGGTGCGCCGGCCGATCTATCCGATTGATGCTTTGTGAGCGGCAGTTTGGGGCTCAAAGCAGTCGGTCGTTTTGAGCGATCGCGCCGGCTCGGGTGGACCTGTTTTGCTCCGTGTCCCCCACCAAGCGTAGGCCCGTCGGGCCAACACTTGGCTCCTCCTTGACCTCCGCAAAACAGGCCCACCCGATCCGACGCTTGGCCACCACCGTGGCGTTCGCCGCATGCGGGGACGGTGGCTGGACGAGGGCGTCGGGTGCCTGGCCGACGGAAGTAAAGGAAGGAGGGCCTTGAGGCCCGGGGGGACATGGAGTCGGCCAGGTACCCGACGGCCTCGGCCTCGCGCCGAAGATGGCGAGTCGGCAACTTCTGCTTTGAGCCCCAACAAGTCCTCAAGCAAAGTCGTACGGCCCGCCCCTTTTCAGCGCGCGCTGGTACGCCGGCCGGGCATGGATGCGCTGGATGTAGTCGAGCATCCTGGGGTGCGTTGCATCCAGCCCGGCGCGCTGTTTGGCGGCTTCCAGCGGAAAGCTCATCATGATGTCGGCGCCAGTCAGTTCATCCCCCGCCAGCCAGGTGCTCTTGCCCAGTTCGGCCTCCACAAAATCGAACTGGCGCTTCAGGTTGGGCCACACCATCACGCCCATCACCTTCTGGCTGATGGCCTTGGCGATGGGCTTGACGAAGAACGGCATCGGCGCCTTTTCCACCTCGTCGAACACCAGCTTGAACAACAGCGGCGGCATGGCCGAACCCTCGGCAAAGTGCAGCCAGTAGCGGTGGCGCAGAAACGCCGGCGTGCCCACTGCCGGGCGCATGCGGCCCTGGGCATGGGTGTCGAGGATGTACTCGACGATGGCGCCGGTTTCGGCCACGGTGGTGCTGCCGTCCACGATCACCGGGCTCTTGCCCAGCGGATGCACCGCCAGCAACTCCTTCGGCGCCAGCATGGTCTTGGCATCGCGCTGGTGGTGACGGATCTCGTAGGGCACGCCCAGCTCTTCCAGCAGCCAGAGCACACGCTGCGAGCGCGAATTGTTGAGGTGATGCACGACCAGCATGGGCGCTTCCTTCAGGCGTTAGGGGTTGGGTTTGGCAGGCCGCCGGCGGCTTGCCAGGCCAGCAGGCCACGCGCGGCGGCCGCACCGCTGGCAAAGCAGGCATTGAGCAGATAGCCCCCGGTGGGCGCCTCCCAGTCGACCATCTCGCCAGCCACGAACACGCCGGGCAGCGCCCGCAGCATGCCGCGGCCATCGATCGCGTCGAAGCGCACACCGCCGGCGGTGCTGATGGCCTCGTCGATCGGCCGGGGCGCCACCACGGTCACCGGCCAGGCTTTCAGCCGCTGCGCCAGATCCTGCGGCGCCGTGGCCACCAGGGCGGCCAGCTGGTCGCCGCTGAGCTGCTCGCGCAACAGCGCAGCCTTCACGCCATCCAGGCCGGCATGTTCCTTCAAGTGGTTGGGCAGGCTGCGCGCACCGCGGCCCTTGGCCAGCGCAGTGGCCAGCTGGGCCAGGCTGCGGCCGGGCAGCAGGTCGAGCTGCAGCGTGGCTTGCCCCTGGCGGGCGATGGCATCACGCAGCCGGGCCGATGCAGCATAGACCAGGCTGCCCTCGATGCCGCTGGCAGTGATGACGAACTCGCCTGGCCGGTCGAAGGCAGGGCCCTGGCCATCTTCGAAGCGCAGGCGCACCGACTTCATCGGCGCACCGGCAAAGCGCTGGGCGAAGTACGGGCTCCAGCCCACATCGAAGCCGCAGTTCGACGGCTGCAGCGGCGCCACGTCCACGCCCTGGCCAGCCAGGTGCGCCACCCAGGCGCCGTCACTGCCCAGCCGCGCCCAGCTGGCCCCGCCCAGGGCCAGCAGCACGGCATGGGCCTGCTGCTGCTGCAGGCCGGTTGGCGTGTCAAAACGCAGCAGCGTGGGCGGATCGCCAGGCTGCCACCCTTGCCACTGGTGGCGCATGTGCAGACGCAGTCCGGCTGCGCGCAGCCGGTGCAGCCAGGCGCGCAGCAGCGGTGCGGCCTTCATCTCTGCAGGGAACACCCGGCCCGAACTGCCGACGAAGGTGCTGATGCCCAGGCCGGCGGCCCAGTCCCGCAGGGCCTGGGGCGGCAGCGCGGACAGCCACGGCGCCACCTGGGCCACCCGCCCCGCGTAGCGGGCGGTGAACGCCTCCAGCGGCTCGCTGTGGGTGAGGTTCAAGCCGCCCTTGCCGGCCAGCAGGAACTTGCGGCCCACCGATGGCATGGCGTCGTACAGGTCGACCTGGGCGCCACCTCGCAGCAGGGCCTCGGCTGCAGCCAGCCCCGCCGGGCCGCCGCCGATGATGGCCACCTGGAAGCGGGCATCGGGCCGGCACGGGGTACTGGCGCTGGGGGTGCTGCCGGGATCGGTGGACATGCCGGCGAGTCTAGGGGCAGCGCAGCGGCGCACCGGTCCTGCATGCGTTGCGGGCTTCAGGGCTGTTGGGTTGGCAGGCGGCCCAGCATGGCGCCCGCCTCGGGCCGTGCCGGCTGCAGCTGCGCCAGATCGCCCAGCAGCAGGCGCGCAGCAGCCGGGTCGCTGCGCGCCAGCGCGCCGGCCATCTGCAGCAGCGGGTCATAGGCGGGCCGGAAGTCGGGGCTGGTGCGCAGCACGGCCAGCAGCGGCTGCTGCACCTGGGCCAGCATCTGGCGCACATCGGCCACCGGGCGCACGGCCTGGCCGGCAGCCAGGAAGGCATTGCGCGCTGACCAGTAGGCCTGCAGCCGCTGGTTCCAGCCGGGTTCGGGCTCCTGGATCAGCAAGGCGCCGGGCGCCAGGCTCAGCTGCTGCAGCAAGGCCATCAGCCGCTCACGCGGGCGCGAGTCCGGTGCATAGGTGATGCGCGGGGCCAGGTAGGCCACCACCGGATGGTCGTCGGTGTTGACCGGCGCATCACCGGCAAAGGCCGCCAGCGCCCGGGCATCGGCGACGAAGCCTCCCAACAGCGCCAGGTCGTCGTGGATGCCGAAGTCGGCCGGCGGCTGCTGCCCCAGATCCGCGCTGGCCAGGCGGCTGCGCAGCGCCTGCAGATTGAAGGGCTGGCCGTCGCCATGGGCCACCAGGCCCAGCACCGGCGTGTCCAGGCTGTTGGTGGCCAGCATCGCAAAGGCGCCGGGGAACGCGGTGATGTAGGCCTTGACAACGCTGCGCAGGCTCTGCAGGTCGAGTTGGTGCAGCGGCAGCCATTGGCAGAACACGCCGCCAGGCGCCAGGCGGTTGGCCACTGCCTGGAAGTGCTGCACCGTGTACAGCGCAGCCGAGCCGCTGCGTGCGGGGTGGAAGTTGTCCGACACCACCAGGTCGTAGCGGCGGGTGTCGGCCCGCACGAAGCGCCGCGCATCGGCCTGCAGCAACTGCAGGCGCGGGTTGGGCTTGCCGGCGTCGAAGGCCTGGGTGAAATGGCGCGATGCGGTGATCACCTCGGGCAGCAGTTCCACGGCATGCACCTGCAACTGCCGGTCCTGCGCCGCCGATGCCGCCGTGGTGCCAGTGCCCAGGCCCAGGAACAGCGCCTGCCGCGGCGCCGGGTGCAGCAGCAGCGGCAGCAGGGCCTGGCGCGCGTCGGCCACCAGGCTGTGGCTGCTGCCTTCCTGCTGCCGGTTGTCGATGTGCAGCCGCGAGACCCCGTCGGCATCCTCGACCACGCTGACAGCGGCCATCGCGCCATCCTGGTGGCTGATGATGCGGCCGCCCTCGGGCACGTCGATGAAGCGCAGCGCCGGCGCCCACGCCGCCGTGGCCACGACGGCCAGTGCCACGCAGGCCGCCAGCGGCATGCGCCAGCTGCGCCAGGGCACCAGCGCCAGGTAGCCGGCCACCAGCACCAGCAGCGCCACCTTGGCGCCGGCCGCCGGCAACAGCAGCACGCCGATGCACAGCGGCGCCAGGGCAGCGCCCAGGGTGTTGGCGCCCAGGCAGCGGGCAAAGCCGTGGCCGGCCTGGCCGGCCTGGGTGCAAAGGTGGCTGAACAGCGCGCCCATCATCGCGGCTGGCAGCCCGAAAGCCAGCAGGGCCAGGCCAGCCTCGGCCGCCAGCGCTGCGCCCATCGACGGGCCAAGCGCCTGCAGCAACCAGGGCTTGGCCATGTCGGCCTGCCACATGGCCGCGCCGCCCAGCAGGCAGGCCGCAGCCACACCCTGCAGCAGCAGCGGCAGGCGCGCTGCTGCTGCATGGCCGGCAGACCGGCGCTGCCACAAGGCCGCACCGGCGGACGTGGCCACCAGGTACACCGCCAGCAGGATGGCAAAGGTGTAGACCGTGTTCTCGGCCACCTGGCTGAGCACCCGCACCGCCAGCACCTCGTAGCCGATGCCCAGTGCGCCGGTGGCGGCCAGCGGCCACCACCAGGGCATGCGCCCGCCGCCCGGTGCGGCGCTGGCCGGCGCGGGTTGTGCAGCCACCCCTGCGGCAGACACAGGCCGCGTGCGCCAGGTCAGGGCAACAACAGCGCAGGCCAGGTTCAGCACCGCGCACACCAGGGCGGTTCGCGACAGGCCCAGCCAGGGCACCAGCCAGAAGGCACTGGCCAGCACGCCCAGCACCGCACCGGCAGTGTTGCCGGCATACAGCCAGCCGATGTGGGCGGCAGGCGCGCCGGGGCCAGCCAACAGGCGCTGCAGGGCCGGCAGCGTGGCGCCCATCGCGGCAGTGGCCGGCAGCAACAGCAAGAAGGTGCCGAACAGCGCCACCAGCCAGGGCCAGGTTGCCGCAGGCTGGGCGCCGATGCTGGCCATCAGCACCTGGCTGGCCGGCGCCATCAGCCACACCAGGGCAGCGGCCCACAGCGCGATCAGCAGCTCGCAGCCGGCATACCAGCGCGCCGGGTGGGTGCTGCGGTCGATGTGCCGGCTGACCGCCAGCGCACCCACCGCCAGCCCGCCGAAGAAGCCGCCCACCACCGCAAGCACCGCCGCACCGTCATGGCCCAGCCACTGGGCGACCTGCTGGGTCCAGACGATCTGGTAGCCCAGGCCGGCAAAGCCCGAGGCCAGCATCACCACCAGGGCCAGTGCCGGCACGCCCGCCTGGCTGCGGGCAGGCAAAGGCAGCGCCTCAGCCACTGAAGCTGACGCGGTAACCCCAGGAGTCCAGCCGGGTGGGGATGGCATTGAAGGCCATGGAGATACGCTGCGCGCCCTGGTTGGGCGGCACGGCATGCATCAGGTAGCTGGGGAACAGCAACATGTCGCCGGGCGCTGGCGCTGGGCTGACCCACTTGTCGGCGTTGTACGGGCCCTGCGTGGTGCCGGCATGGTCGTTGCGGAAGCTGAAGTCCTGGCCACCGGGCGACTTCATGAAGACGGTCTGCGATTCCGGATGGGTGGGCGTGAGGTACACCACGCCCGAGATGAAGCTGTTGGCATGGTTGTGCATGGCCTGGCGCCCGCCAGTCTCCAGCAGGTTGACCCACATCTCCTTGATCGACCAGCCCAGCGGCTCGCCGAACATCAGCGCGCCGAAGGCCGACAACCGGGGCGTGATCAGGCCCGCTGCCAGCGCAAACAGGGGGCTGTCGCCCGGGCTGAGCAGGGCGGTGTGCGACAGGTTCTGTGACGAGGTGTTGGCA
>JARXAJ010000295.1 GCA_029865965.1 Aquabacterium sp. | reverse complement strand
GCACGGCAGCCAGGCGCTCCAGGCCCATGCCGGTGTCGACGCTGGGCTTGGGCAGCGGGTGCATCACACCGTCTTCGGTGCGGTTGAACTGCATGAAGACGTTGTTCCAGATCTCGATGTAGCGGTCGCCGTCTTCATTGGGGCTGCCCGGAGGGCCGCCGGCCACCTCGGGCCCGTGGTCGTAGAAGATCTCGGTGCAGGGGCCGCAGGGGCCGGTGTCGCCCATCATCCAGAAGTTGTCGGACATGTAGCGGCCGCCCTTGTTGTCGCCGATGCGCACGATGCGCTCGGCGGGCACGCCCACCCCCTTGTTCCAGATCTCGTAGGCCTCGTCGTCCTCGGCGTAGACGGTGACCCACAGCTTGTCCTTGGGCAGCTTGAAATGCTCGGTCAGCAGTTCCCAGGCATAGCGGATGGCGTCCTGCTTGAAGTAGTCGCCAAAGCTGAAGTTGCCCAGCATCTCGAAGAAGGTGTGGTGCCGCGCGGTGTAGCCCACGTTGTCCAGGTCGTTGTGCTTGCCGCCGGCGCGGATGCACTTCTGGCTGGTGGTGGCGCGGCTGTAGGGCCGCTTGTCGAAGCCCAGGAACACGTCCTTGAACTGGTTCATCCCGGCGTTGGTGAACAGCAGCGTCGGGTCGTAGCCCGGGATCACCGGCGAGCTGGCCACGATGGTGTGGCCCTTGCTCTCGAAGAAATGCAGGAAGGTGGAACGGATCTCGGCGGCTTTCATGGGCGGGTGCTCGTCTGTGTTCGCGGAAAAGTAGCAGGCCTGGCAGGACGCCAGGCTCAGGAAAAGACTTCGATGCCGGCCTTGCGGGCGGCTGCGGCCAAGGCCGCATCGCAGGTGGCCAACGGGCTGCGCCGCACCTGCGCCAGGTCGAGGTACAAGGCATCGTAGGCGGTCAGGCCATGCGCCAGTGCCATGCGCAGATGGAAGGCAGGGCCCACCGGGGGTGGCGGCTCGGCGGCAACGGCCAGCGCCTCGATGACAGTGCAGATGCGCTCGGCATCGTGCGGCTGGTAGCGGCGGCGGCGCACGCTGTTGAGGGCGGCATTGGCCACTTCCACCGGGAAGATGTGCGGCGCAATCAGGGGCTGTGCCAGCACCTGGTCACGGCTCTGCGGCGGGCGCTCGTCCGGGAAGGCCAACGCCAGGGCATAGCTGCTGTCGAGCACGATCATGCCGGGGCTGCCCGTGCTCAGGTGGGCGTGGCGCCGGTGGCGCTGCGCCAGATCTGGTCGTCGCGCTCGTCGCGGCCTTCACGCACCAGCCGCACGATCTCTTCGGTCGTCATGGTGCCGTGGGACTGCGACAACTCATCACGCAGGCGCACCAGATCATCGATGGCCTGACGCCGCTTCTCGCGGTCGAACGGGGGCTGCCCTTGCACCGGCACCAGCTTGGCCACCGGCTTGTTGTGGCGGGTGATGATCACCTCCTCTCCACGCTCGGCGCGGGCGATCAGCTCCGACAGATGGGTCTTGGCTTCGAACAGGCCGATCGATTCCACAGCGGGCCCCGAAAATTGGTTGAATCAACCAGATTCTAGCGTGGCCACCCCGGCTTGGCCTGGCCCGCCGGATGGCCTGTCGTGGATGCGGCAGCCGGCAAGGGGGCAGAGTTGTTATGGTGCGCCTTTCGCCCCCACCCCCCAGGAGCCTCCGATGGCCAGCCACGCCAAATACAGCTGGGAAGACCCGCTGAACCTCGACAGCCAGTTGACCGACGACGAGCGTGCCGTGCGCGACGCGGCCCACACCTATTGCCAGGAGCGCCTGGCCCCGCGGGTGCTGGAGGCCTTCCGCCACGAGAAGACTGACCGCTCCATCTTCAACGAGATGGGTGAACTGGGCCTGCTGGGACCGACCATCCCCACCGAATACGGCGGCGCGGGCCTGAACTACGTGTGCTACGGCCTGGTGGCACGTGAGGTGGAGCGGGTCGACTCTGGCTACCGCAGCATGATGAGCGTGCAGAGCAGCCTGGTGATGGTGCCGATCAACGACTTCGGCACCACCGCGCAGAAGCAGAAATACCTGCCCAAGCTGGCCAAGGGGGAATGGGTGGGCTGCTTCGGCCTGACCGAGCCCAACCATGGCAGCGACCCGGGCAGCATGGTGACGCGCGCCCGCAAGGTCGACGGCGGCTACAGCCTGAGCGGCAGCAAGATGTGGATCAGCAATTCGCCGTTTGCCGATGTGTTCGTGGTCTGGGCCAAGGACGACGGCGGCCAGATCCGCGGCTTCATCCTGAACAAGGGAGCCAAGGGCCTGTCGGCGCCGGCCATCCACAGCAAGGTGGGCCTGCGCGCGTCCATCACCGGCGAAATCGTGATGGACAACGTGTTCTGCCCCGAGGAAGACGCCTTCCCCGAGGTGCGCGGCCTCAAGGGGCCCTTCACCTGCCTGAACAGCGCCCGCTACGGCATCGCCTGGGGCGTGATGGGTGCAGCAGAAGACTGCTTCCAGCGTGCCCGCCAGTATGTGATGGACCGCCAGCAGTTCGGCCGCCCGCTGGCCGCCAACCAGCTGATCCAGAAGAAGCTGGCCGACATGCAGACCGAGATCGCACTCGGCCTGCAGGGTGTGCTGCAGCTGGGCCGCATGAAGGACGCCGGCACCGCCAGCGTGGAGGTGACCAGCATCCTCAAGCGCAACAACTGCGGCAAGGCGCTCGACATCGCCCGCGTGGCCCGCGACATGCTGGGCGGCAACGGCATCAGCGACGAATACGGCGTGGTGCGCCACATGGTCAACCTGGAGGTGGTCAACACCTACGAGGGCACGCACGACGTGCATGCGCTGATCCTGGGCCGCGCCATCACCGGCATCCCCGCATTCAGTTGACCCCCCCCGAAGCGCCTGCGGCGCTCCCCCCAGGGGGCGCCCCCACCGGCCCGGCAAAGCCGGTTCCGGGGCGTCTGCTTGGTTTGACCTGTGGCCTGGAGAAACTGTGAGCGGATTGAAACTGCTGGATGGAATTCGGGTGCTGGACCTGTCCCGCGTGCTGGCCGGCCCCTGGTCGGGCCAGATCCTGGCGGACTACGGCGCGGATGTGATCAAGGTCGAGCGCCCCGGCGGCGGCGACGACACCCGCACCTGGGGCCCGCCGTGGTGGGGCGACCCGGCCGACCGCATGTCGGCCTACTACCTCAGTGCCAACCGCGGCAAGCGGTCGATCGCCATCGACATCGCCGAGACCCAAGGCGCCGACCTGGTGCGCCAACTGGCCGCCCAGGCCGACGTGGTGCTGGAGAACTACAAGGTCGGCCAACTCGCCAAGTACGGGCTGGATTACGCCAGCCTGTCGGCCGTGAACCCGCGCCTGGTGTACTGCTCGGTCACCGGTTATGGCCAGACCGGGCCGATGGCCACGGCTGCCGGTTACGACTTCGCCATCCAGGCCACCGGCGGCCTGATGAGCGTGACCGGTGAGAAGGAAGGCACGCCCGGCAGCCAGCCGCAGAAGGTGGGCGTGGCCGTGGTCGACCTGTTCACCGGCGTGTATGCCACCACCGCCATCCTGGCCGCACTGATCGAGCGTGGCCGCACCGGCAAGGGGCGGCACATCGACGCCGCCCTGCTGGACGTGCAGGTGGCGATGCTGGCCAACCAGGCCAGCAACCACCTGGTGGGCGGCATCATCCCGCAGCGCATGGGCAATGCCCACCTGAACGTGGTGCCCTACCAGGTGTTCACCACCCAGGACGGCCACATCGTGCTGGCCGTGGGCAATGATGGCCAGTTCGCCCGCTTCTGCGAGCTGGCCGGCCATGCCGGCGTGGCGGCCGATGCGCGCTACACCAGCAACTCGGCACGGCTGCAACACCGCGACAGCCTGATCCCGCAGATCGCCGACTGGATGCTGGCCCGCACCACCCAGGGCTGGATCGACCTGCTGGAGCCGCATGCGGTGCCTTGCGCGCCCATCCTCACCCTGCCCGGTGTGTTTGCCCAGAAGCAGGTGGTGGCACGCGGCATGCAAGCCGGCCTGGACGTCGGCGCGGACCGGCCGATGCCCACCATCCCGAACCCGATGCTGTTTGACGGCCAGCGGGCGATGGCCCAACAGCCGCCGCCCAAGATCGACCAGCAAGGCGATGCCATCCGCGCTGCGCTGGCCGCCGGCCCAGGCTGGCCAGCACGCTGAAGCAAGCGGCCGGCACCACACGCCGGCCTGTTCTTCCCATCAGGAGCTCCCATGACCCGCCCGCAAGCCGTGCCCACCGTGCAGATCAACGACGACCGCGTCATCGTCACCGAATGGCGCTTTGCGCCCGGTGCCGAGACCGGCTGGCACCGCCATGGCCATGATTACGTGGTGGTGCCGATGACCGACGGCGAGCTGCTGCTGGAAACGCCGGACGGCAACCGCACCGCCCCGCTGGTGATGGGCAGGTCCTACAACCGCCAGGAGGGCGTGGAACACAACGTGGTCAACAACACCGACCACGAGGTGGTGTTCGTCGAAATCGAGATCAAGTGAGGGCAAGCGCCATGGACATGAAGACCTCCCCCCTGGCCTCGCTGGCCGACCCCGGCCTGCTCAAGACCGACGCCCTGATCGGCGGTGAATGGGTGGCCGGCACCAGCCGCTTCGACGTGACCGACCCCGCCACCGGCCTGGTGCTGGCCAGCGTGGCCAACCTGGGCCCGGTGGATTGCCATGACGCCATCGTGGCTGCCGACAAGGCCTGGGGCCCGTGGCGCAGCAAGACCGCCAAAGAGCGGGCGGCGGTGATGATGAAGTGGTTCCATCTGATCCACCAGCATGCCGACGACCTGGCCCGCATCATGACGGCCGAGCAAGGCAAGCCGCTGGCCGAAGCGCGTGGCGAGGTGGTCTACGGCGCCAGCTTCATCGAATGGTTTGCCGAAGAGGCCAAACGTGTTTACGGCGAAACCATCCCCACCACCGACAACAACAAGCGCTACATCGTCATCAAGCAGCCCATCGGCGTGTGCGCGGCCATCACGCCCTGGAACTTCCCCATCGCGATGATCACCCGCAAGGTGGCGCCGGCGCTGGCCGCTGGCTGCCCCGTGGTGATCAAGCCGGCCGAGGCCACGCCGCTGTCGGCCCTGGCGCTGGCCGAGCTGGCCCAGCGCGCCGGCATGCCCGCCGGCGTTCTGAACATCATCACCGCCGACGCCGCGCAGAGCATCGCCGTGGGCCAGGTGCTGTGCACCAGCGACGTGGTACGGCACTTGTCCTTCACGGGATCGACCGAGGTGGGCCGCATCCTGGCGCGCCAGTGCGCGCCCACGGTCAAGAAGATCAGCCTGGAGCTGGGCGGCAACGCGCCGTTCATCGTGTTCGACGACGCCGACCTGGACTCAGCCGTGGAAGGCGCGATGGTCAGCAAGTACCGCAACGCCGGCCAGACCTGCGTGTGCGCCAACCGCTTCTATGTGCAGGCCGGGGTGTATGACAGCTTCGTCGAGAAGCTGGCCGCCAGGAGCCGCGGCATCCTGGTGGGCAACGGCTTCGAGGCCGGCGTGCACCAGGGCCCGCTGATCGACGACCAGGCGATTGCCAAGGTCGAAAGCCATGTGGCCGACGCACTGGCCAAGGGCGCGCGCCTGGTGGCTGGCGGTGCACGCGCCACCGCCATCGGCGAGCGCTTCTACACCCCCACCGTGCTGGCCGACGTCACCAGCGACATGCTGTGCGCCCGGGAAGAGACCTTCGGCCCGGTGGCGCCGGTGTTCCGCTTCGAGACCGAGGCCGAGGCCATTGCGCTGGCCAACGACACCGAGTTCGGCCTGGCCAGCTATTTCTACAGCCGCGACATCGGCCGGGTGTTCCGCGTGGGCGAGGCGCTGGAGTACGGCATGGTGGGCATCAACACCGGCCTGATCAGCACCGCCGAGGTGCCGTTTGGCGGCGTCAAGCAAAGCGGCCTGGGCCGCGAGGGTGCGCATCAGGGCATGGACGACTATGTCGAGGTCAAGTACCTCTGCCTGGGCGACATCCTGAAGTAACGCAATGGTTGGGCGGCCATTGGGTTCATCAGCCGCCCATCAGCCGCGCATCAACCGCTGTTGGGCGGCGGCCAGACGCTCAATCGCCCGGCTGCTGGGCGCGCAGCCTGATCTGCTGCGCCAGCTTGTCGAAGATGCGCTGGTCGTCGCTGTAGGCCACGTTGAACCGTGTCCAGCCCGTGGGCCTGGGCTGCACCAGAAACAGCTCGCCCGGGCCCAGCATCACATCGTCGTTGGCCAGCTCGCGTGACACCTCGGCGCTGTCGGTCAGGTCGGGATGGCGGGCCCAGAGGTACATGCCGGCCTTGGGCTCGGCAAACAGTTCGAAGCCCAGGTGCAACAGGCGGGCACCCACCCGGCCATGGGCGTCGGCCAGACGCTCGCGCAAGCCGCGCAGATGCTTGCGCCAACGGCCTTCGGTCAAGGCGCCAAAGGCGATGCGCTCTGTGATGTCTGACGAGGTCAGGCCCGACACCAGCTTCAATTGGGTCAGACCTGCCACCAGCTCGGGCGCAGCCACCAGCCAGCCGACACGGATGTTGGGCGAGATGGTCTTGGAAAAGCTGCCCACATAGACCACGCGCTTGAGCTGGTCCAGGCTGGCCAGGGAGGGGTGCTGCTCTGGGTCCATGTCGGCGTAGATGTCGTTTTCCACCAGCACCAGGCCATGGGCCTCGGCCAGTTGCAGCACCCGGTACAGCTGCGCGATCGGTGTCACCGAGCCGGTGGGGCTTTGCAGGCGCGGCTGGGTGAAGAAGGCCACCGGCCGGTGCTGCAGGATCGCCGCCTCCAGCGCGGCCAGGTCGTAACCCTGGGGCGTGCGCGGCACACCCACCAGCCTGGCACCCAGAAAGCGCAGCATGTAGAACATGTTGGGATAGCCGGGGTCGTCCACCAGCACCGTGTCGCCGGGCTTCACCAGGCGCCGGGCCGCCAGGTCCAGGGCCTGGCTGCTGCCCTGCACCAGCAGCACCTGGTCGGGGTCGGCGGCCACCTGCTGCTCGGCCATGGCCTCGGCAATCAATTCGCGCAGCGCCGCATGCCCGGCAGGTGACCCATAGCCCCCCAGTTCAGCACCATCGCTGGCCAGATGGCGCAGGGCCTTGCGCACGCCATCCTCGAACAGCCAATCATTGGGCAGCCAGCCGCAGCCCGCTTTCAGCGGCAGGCGGCTGGTCTCGAAGATCTGCTTGAGGTACCAGCTGGCATCAAAGCTGACATCACGCGGCGCGGACTCGCCAGCTAACGCGCCATCGACAGGGCGGCGCTTGACAAAGAAACCGGCGCTGGTGCGCGAGACCAGCCAGCCCTGCGCCACCAGCCGGTCATAGGCTTCGACCACGGTGAACACGCTGACGCCGTGTGCCGCTGCAAAGGCGCGGATGGACGGCAGCTTGGCGCCTGGCTTGAGCGTCTGCTCGCCGATCAGGCGGCGCAGCCCGTCGACGATCTGGCCGACCAGGGGCGTGGGTGAATCCGGCTTGAGCGCCAACATGGTGACACGTGCTCCAACTTGGGGATGGTGTGTACAGGGCGACCGGCCAGCACAGCCCTGCCATGCAGGCGGCTGATCTGTACATGGTATCCCTGCGGCCTGAGGCCTAGGATCTTTCCAATCCCCGACGAAAGGCACCCGATGACCCACGAGACTTCCTCAACCAATGCTGCACTGATGGCACGCCGCCATGCAGCCGTGGCACGCGGCGTCGGGCAAGCCCATCCGATCTTCATCGACCATGCCCGCAATGCCGAGTTGTGGGACGTGGAAGGCAAGCGCTACATCGACTTTGCCGGCGGCATCGCGGTGCTCAACACCGGCCACGGCCACCCCGCCGTGCTGCAAGCCGTCAAGGCCCAGATCGACCGCTACACCCACACCTGCTTCCAGGTGGTGGCCTACGAACCGTATATCGCGCTGGCCGAGCGGCTGAATGCGCTGGCGCCGGGGCAGTTCCAGAAGAAGTCGCTGTTCCTGACCACCGGCGCCGAGGCGGTGGAAAACGCTGTCAAGATCGCCCGCGCCCACACCGGCCGGCCGGGTGTGATTGCCTTCTCCGGCGGCTACCACGGCCGCACCTTGCTAACCCTTGGCCTGACCGGCAAGGTGGCGCCCTACAAGCTGGGCTTCGGCCCGTTCCCCGGCGAGGTGTTCCACGCCCAGTTCCCCAATGCCCTGCACGGCGTGTCGGTGGCAGCGGCGCTGCAGTCGGTGGAGCAGCTGTTCAAGAACGACATCGAGCCCGCGCGCGTGGCGGCGTTCATCGTCGAGCCGGTGCAGGGAGAAGGCGGCTTCCACGTGGCGCCGCCCGCATTCATCCTGGGCCTGCGCCAGCTGGCCGACCGCCACGGCATCCTGCTGATCGCCGACGAGGTGCAGACCGGCGCCGGCCGCACCGGCACCTGGTTTGCCTGCGAGCAATGGCCGGTGGCACCCGACCTGATCACCACCGCCAAGTCGATGGGTGGTGGCTTTCCGATCTCGGGCGTGGTGGGGCGCGCCGAGGTGATGGACGCGCCGGCGCCGGGCGGCCTGGGCGGCACCTATGCCGGATCGCCCGTGGCCTGTGCTGCGGCCCTGGCGGTGCTGCAGGCCTTCGACGACGAGCAGTTGCTGGCCCGTGCACGCACGGTGGGCGAGCGCCTGACCGCCACCCTGCGCCAGATCGCCAAGGACCACCACGAGATCGCCGATGTGCGCGGCCTGGGTGCGATGGTGGCGCTGGAACTGTTCGAGCGCGGCAAGCCCAGCCCCGATGCCGAGCGCACCCGCGCCATCGTGGCCGAGGCGGCCCGCCGCGGCCTGGTGCTGCTGTCTTGCGGCACCCACGGGAATGTCATCCGCATCCTGGTGCCGCTGACCGCATCCGATGCGCTGCTCGATGAAGGCCTGCGCATCCTGGCCGACTGCTTCGCTGCGGTTCCATGATGGCCGCCGCACCCGCCCGCGCAGCCCGGGCCACCAACTCCATCGACCCCACCAGCCTGACCATGCCCGAAACCACCAGGCCACTGGTGCAGTTCCGGGGTGTGCAAAAAACCTACGACGGCGAACAACTGGTGGTGCACCGGCTGGACCTGGACATCCGCCGCGGCGAATTCCTGACCCTGCTCGGGCCCTCGGGATCGGGCAAGACCACCACGCTGATGATGCTGGCCGGCTTTGAGTCGCCGACCGCAGGCGAGATCCTGCTGGACGGTGCGCCGATCACGCGCACGCCGCCGCACAAGCGCCACTTCGGCATGGTGTTCCAGAACTACGCGCTGTTCCCGCACCTGACCGTGGGCCAGAACGTGGCCTACCCCCTGACCGTGCGCAAGGTGCCCGCAGCCGATCAGAAGACCCGGGTCGAACAGGCACTGGCCATGGTGAAGCTGCAGGGCAAGGCCGACCGGCTGCCTGCCCAGTTGTCGGGTGGCCAGCAGCAGCGGGTGGCCCTGGCCCGTGCGCTGGTGTTCCAGCCCCAGCTGGTGTTGATGGATGAGCCGCTGGGCGCGCTGGACAAGCAACTGCGCGAGCACATGCAGCTCGAGCTGAAAGCCTTGCACGCCCAACTGGGCGTGACCTTCGTCTACGTCACCCATGACCAGGGCGAAGCGCTGACCATGAGCGACCGCGTCGCGGTGTTCAACGACGGCGTGATCCAGCAGATCGACGGCGTCCAGGAGATCTACGAGCGACCGGCCAACCGCTTTGTGGCCGGCTTCATCGGCGACTCCACCGTGCTGACGGGCACGGTGCGTGCGGCCCACACCGATGGCGGTGCCGAGCGCTGCGGCGTCGTGCTGCCCGACGGCCGGGTGCTGACCGGCCTGAACATCAACCAGGCCGCGGTGGGCGATGCGGTGCAGGCCTGCGTGCGGCCCGAACGCATCATGCTGCACACCCGGGCGCCAGCCGAGCGCGGCAACCTGCTGCAGGCGCAGGTCGGCAGCGTCATCTACTACGGCGACCACCTGCGGCTGATCTGCCGCCTGGCCGGCGGCCAGCCCGACGCCAGCGCCAAGCTGCCGTTGTCCACGCCGACGGTGCCGCACCCCGGCGACACCGTCTGGCTCGAGTTCCCACCTGAGTTCACGCGCATCTACCGCTGAGCGCGCGTGTGCCCATGCCCCCCCGCCCCTGTTCACCCGGAGTTCCGACATGAAGACCCCTTTCCTCACCCTGTTGGCCACCTGCGCCTGGCTGGCGCTTGCACTGCCGGCCGCCGCGCAATCGCAGTTGACCGTCGTCAACTTCGGCGGGGCCAATGCCAACGCGCAGAAGAAGGCGTTCTACGAGCCCTTCGAGAAGACCGGCACCAAGATCGTCTCGGTTGAATACAACGGCGAGCAGGCCAAGATCAAGGCGATGGTCGAGACCAAAAAGATCACCTGGGATGTGGTGGAGGTGGAGTCTCCCGACGTCGAACGCGGCTGTGATGAAGGCCTGTTCGAGAAGCTGGACTGGGCCAAGATCGGCGCCAAGGCCGACTTTCTGCCCGCAGCGGTGCATGAATGCGGCGTGGGCATCTTCGTGTGGTCCACCGTGATGGCCTACAACGGCGACAAGCTCAAGACCGCACCGGTGAGCTGGGCCGACTTCTGGGACACCAAGAAGTTTCCTGGCAAGCGTGGCATGCGCAAGGGCGCCCGCTACAACCTGGAGTTTGCGCTGATGGCCGACGGCGTGAAGACTGCCGACGTCTACAAGGTGCTGGCCACCAAGGAAGGTGCCGAACGCGCGTTCAAGAAGCTGACCGAGCTGAAGTCCAGCATCCAGTGGTGGGAGGCCGGCGCCCAGCCGCCGCAGTTCCTGGTGGCTGGCGACGTGGTGCTCAGCACGGTCTACAACGGCCGCATCGACGCTGCCAACCGCGAGGGCAAAAACCTCAGGATCTCCTGGACCGGTGGCATCTACGACCTGGACTACTGGGTGGTGCCCAAGGGCACGCCCAACAAGGACGCCGCCTTCAAATTCATCGGCTTTGCCAGCCAGCCCGACAACCAGGCCGAGTACGCCCGCCACATCGCCTACGGCCCGACCAACAGCAAGGCCCTGGCCAAGCTGGACGCCAAGGTGCTGGCCAATCTGCCCACGGCGCCGGCCAACGCCCGGGACGCGGTGCAGTTCAACATCAAGTTCTGGGCCGACCAGGGCGAGGAACTGGAAAAGCGCTTCGCCGCCTGGGCCGCACAGTGATCGTCCGCGGTTGAAATCTTCATGACCCTGCACATGAGCGTGCGCGCCTGGACTCAACGATGAACACCCTGACAGCCGAGGTTCCAGGCTTCGCCGACCCGCGGGCGCTGAAGCAGTCACTGGCGCGGGCCGACCGGCGACGCCAGTGGCGGGCGTTTTCCCTCACCCTGCCCCTGCTGCTGTTCTTGCTGGCCACCTTCCTGGTGCCCATCATCGTGCTGTTGCAGCGGGCGGTCGAGAACCCCGAGGTCGCCCGTGCGCTGCCGCGCACCGTCGCCGCGCTGGCAGGCTGGTCGCGCACCGGTACTCCACCGGACGCCGCCTATGCCGCGCTGGTGCGCGATCTGTCGGCCCTGCCCGACAACGCCGACGCCGGGGCACTGGCAAGGCGCTTGAATTCCGAGGTCGCAGGCGCACGCTCGCTGGTGATGGGCACCTACCGCGCCCTGCCGATCGAGGCCGGCGACAACGGCGGCTACCGCGCCCGCCTGCTGCAAGTCGACCCGCGCTGGGCCGACACCCGCTACTGGGACGCGATCGCCAAGAACGGCCAGCACTGGACCGGCGACTACCTACTGGCCGCCCTGGACCACCGCCGCGATGCCGGCGGCCAGGTGGTGCCCATGCCCGACCACCAACAGGTGTTCGGCCGCATCCTGGGGCGCACCTTCGGCATCAGCATGGTGGTGACGCTGTGGTGCCTGGTGCTGGCCTACCCGCTGGCCTGGTGGCTCAGCGTGCTGCCGGCGCGGCAGGCCAACCTGCTGATGATCCTGGTACTGGTGCCGTTCTGGACCTCGATCCTGGTGCGGGTGGCCGCCTGGATCGTGCTGCTGCAATCGGGTGGCCTGGTCAACGGCGCGCTGCAGGGCCTGGGGCTGATCCAGGAGCCGCTGAAACTGCTGTTCAACCGCACCGGCGTGGTCATTGCCATGGTGCACATCCTGCTGCCCTTCATGATCCTGCCGCTCTACAGCGTGATGAAGAGCGTGCCGCCCACCTACCTGCGGGCTGCCATCTCGCTGGGCAGCCCGCCGCTGGTCGCGTTTTTTCGGGTGTACGTGCCGCAAACCTATCCGGGCATCGGTGCGGGCGCGCTGCTGGTGTTCATCCTGAGCATCGGCTACTACGTCACCCCGGCGCTGTTGGGCGGCGCGGACGACCAGATGCTCAGCTACTACGTCGCGCAATACGCCAATGTCACCGTCAACTGGGGCATGGCCGCAGCACTAGGAGCCATCCTGCTGCTGGCCACGCTGCTGCTGTATGCGGTGTACCGGCGGGTGGTCAAGTCTGAACTGAGCATGGGGTGATGCGATGAAGCCGCTGCAAGCCTGGTTGCCGGCGTTTCCGGCGTTTCCGGCCTATGCCACCGCATGGGACAAGGCCGGCTGGTGGGCCCTGCGCGCGCTGTGCGTGGGCGTGTTGGTCTTCCTGTTGGCGCCCATCCTGGTGATCATTCCACTGTCGTTCAGCGACTCGTCCTTCCTGGCCTACCCGATCAGCGGCTGGTCGCTCAAGTGGTACCACAACCTGTTCTCGTCCAGCGAATGGGTGCGCTCCGCGCAGAACAGCTTCATCGTGGCCCCGGCCGCCACGCTGCTTGCCACCGTGCTGGGCACCACGGCCGCGGTGGGCCTGGCGCGCAGCAACTTTCCATTCAAGGGCACGCTGATGGCCGTGCTGATCGCGCCGATGGTGGTGCCGATCATCGTGGTGGGCGTGGGCACCTACCTGTTCTTTGCGCCGCTGGGCCTGGCCGACAGCTACCTTGGCCTGATCGTGGTGCATGCGGCGCTTGGCGCACCCTTTGTGCTGACCACCGTGCTGGCCACGCTGCAGGGCTTCAACCACAACCTGGTGCGGGCCAGCCTGGCCTGCGGCGAGAGCCCGCTGAACACCTTCTTCCGGATCACCCTGCCGGTGATTGCCCCGGGCGTGATCTCGGGCGCGCTGTTCGCCTTTGCCACCTCATTCGACGAAGTGGTGGTCACGCTGTTCCTGGCCGGCCCGACGCAGGTCACACTGCCGCGGCAGATGTTCACCGGCATCCGCGAGAACATCACACCCACCATCGCCGCCGTGGCCACACTGCTGATCCTGTTCACCACCAGCCTGCTGGGCGTGCTGGAATGGCTGCGGGGGCGGCGCGCAGGCGACTGAACCAGCCACGGGGCGGCAATCAGATGCCGCGCTTCGGTGGCCCGGCCACCATGACATGGCTGCCTGGCGCTGACACGGCCGAGGGCCTGCATGCCGCCATGCGCTTCGGGCCCGCGGCCTTCACCCTGGGCATGGACGACCAGGACGGGGTCAGGTACCTCTGCCTGGGCGGCACCCTGAAGTCGCTGCAGCCGGCAGGATCGACGGGCGTCAATCGTCGTTGGCGGCGGATTTTCCGCCGGCATGCGGGCCGAGCCCGCTGCGGCCGATGGCCGTGCCGTTGCCGGCCTGGCCCAGCGCGCGGCGCAGCAGGCTGTCGGCGTCATTGCCGTGCTGCGGGTACTGGGCCACGCCCGCGCGCACCGCCACGGCCACGTCCTGCCCCGCCACGGTGAACGGGCGCTTCAGCGACTGCGCCAGCTTCATCGCCACCCGCTCGCCGTCACCCGCGTCGTCGATCCAGGCCAGCAACACAGCAAAACTGTCGACACCCAGCGAGGCCACCACATCACTGGCGCGCAGGCCAGAGCGCAACCGCACCGCCACCTTGCGGCGCAGCACATTGGCCGCCTCGGTGCCCAGGCGCGCCTCGGTCACTGCCAGGCCCTCGATGCGCAGCGCCAGCAGGGCCATGGCGGCCGGCTCGCGTTCACGCAGGGCCAGCAGGTGGTTGATGTGCTCCATCAACTGGGCATGGTTGGGCAGGCCGGTGGCCAGGTCGGTGGCGTAAGCCTTGCGTGCGGTGCGCTCCAGCCGTTTGCGCTCGACGGCCAGCCGCAGGGCGCGGGCCAGCGCCGCAGGGTGGGCATCCTGCGGCGGCAGCACATCCTGCACCCCCAGTTTCACCAGCCGCAGCGCCTCGCCGGTGGCGGGCTCGGGCGCCACCACCAGCACTGCGGCGTCCAGCACCGCCCGGGCCAACCCAGGCCAGGCCGCCAGCTGGCGCAGCCCGTCAGGCAGCGGCTGGTGCAGCACGATGGCATCGTAGTGCTGACTGTCCAGCGCGATGGCTGCTTCGTCGAACGATGGGACGTCATGCACCACGAACGGCCCGTAGGCCGAGGTGGACAGGTCGGGCACCGCGGCGCCCAGGTGCAGCAACTGGATCGGATCAATCATGGTCGAGGCTGCATGATGCACCAGCCTCTTGTCACCCGCCACGCTGGGAACTACCGGGTTGGCACAGACCCGCCAGCCGGCTTGCCCGGGCGGTGTGATGGGCTAAACTGCGGGTGCGGCGCGGGTGTAGTTCAATGGTAGAACGCCAGCTTCCCAAGCTTGATACGTGGGTTCGATTCCCATCACCCGCTCCATCTCCGGGTCAACGACAGGTCCGAACATCTGACCTGTTACCGGTGCAATCCGCCAAGACACGACCCCGACTTCACGGCGGTTCAGCGCTCATCGGCCCGGCCGCACCACGTGCGTCAAGACGCCGTTGGCGTGGATGATGGCCTTGGCGATGTCTTCGGTGGCAGTGCGCTTGCTCATGGCCTGCTCGCGGATGATGCGGTAGGCCTCGTCGTCACTCACCTGGTGGGTGCGCACAAGAATCGCCTTGGCCTCGGTGATCTGGTTGACAGACACCAGCTTCTGCTCCAGCCGGATGACGCGTCGGCGCAATTCACGCAACTCGGCCTGGGCCTGCTTGGCCAGCGCCAGCGATGACAGGATGCCGGCAGAGCGCACCGGGCTGACCAGCATGGCGCGTGCACCCAGGCGCAACGCCGCGTCCACCACAGTGGGGTTCTCGTAGTTGATCACTGCAATCACCGGCACAGGTGGTTCGCCGCCCATCCAGGCGCAGCGCATCGACGCATGGTCAGGGCGCACGGCGCAAAACACCACGTCCACCGTGTCGGGCAGATCAGGCAATGGCGGCCACAGGCTGACCACCTGGCAACCAATGCGCTCCAGTTGCTGCACCAGCATCTCGCCGTCAGCGTCCTTGGGATGGAACACCATCACCCGGGTGTTGCGCAGGTTGCGCAACACATCAGGCGTGGAGCGCTGCACGCGGCCGGCAACGCTGCGGTCGGACGTGGCCATCCCACGGTCCACGGCACGATCAGCGTTGCGATCAGGCACCGATGTCTCCAAATGCCTCGCCGCGCAAGCTCCAGTCATTGCTGGCGTGCTGCACCAGGTAAGGGTCGGCATCGACCCCCAAGTGCGACTCTGCCACCACGGCAAAGCGCCCATCGGTGCCCACCCGCCCGATGCGGGGATACAGCCGCGTGTGGTGGTTGCTGGGGTCGATGCGCACCCTGCCTTGTGGCGCATCAAACTCACTGCCCAACAAATGCGGCAGCAGCCGGTCGATCTCGTCGGAGCCTGATTTCTGCATCGCACGCGCAAACATGTGCACCTGAAAGTAGGCCGCCTCCCAACACATATTGGGTGCGACTTCATCGCCATACATCGCCTGAAAGCGTGTCAGGCAGGACCGGTTGGCGGCGCTGTCCACGGCCTGGAAGTAAGGCGCTGCGGTGATGTGGCCTGCGGCACTGGGCGCGCCCATCTCTGAGACCTCGGCCTCGCAGGTGGTGAGGCTGGCAATGGGCATGCGCAGCGGGTCGAGCCCGGCCTCGGCAAAAGCCTGGTACAGCAGGCGCGTTCCCTTGCCCACCACAGTGGAGAAGACGAAGTCAGGCCGCTGTGCGCGGATGTCTTGCACGATGGGTGCAAAGTCGGCTTCGGTGGCGTCCAGCCGTACATAGCGCTCACCCAGTTTGCTGCCCCCCGGCCGCTCCAGGATGAAGTCGCTCATGATGCGGTTTGACTCATACGGGTAGATGTAGTCGCTGCCCACCAGGTACACGCGCACACCGAAGTTGCGTGTCATGTACGCGGCCAGCAAGGCGCTGTTCTGGTTGGGCGCCGCACCGGTGTAGATGATGTTGCGCGAGAACTCGAAGCCCTCGTAGGGCGTGGGGTACAGCAGCAGGCGCTGCCACTTCTCCACCACCGGCATCACCGCCTTGCGGGTGCTCGACATGTAGCAGCCGAAGATCACATTGACCCGGTCGTCGCACACCAGACGCTCGGCCAGCACCCGGTACTGGCTGGGCACACACTGCGGATCATGGTGCACCGCCACCAGCTCACGGCCGTTGATGCCCCCGGCATCATTGATCTCGCGGATGGCAAACAAGGTGCCCAGCAACTGCGACAACTCGACACGCGCAGTGGCGCCTGTTCGCGAAAACAGCACACCGACGCGGATGGGATCTGTGTTGGCCATGCAGCCCTGCTCCTGGCACCGCAGGCTGCGGCGCAACTCATTTTCTTTGGAAAAAAGTTTGCCACAAGTATTGACAGCCTGTCTCGGCCCAACTTAATCTAGCCGCCAAGTCACCGCAGCAGCCGACAGCACCGTCGGCCAGCAGCCCGGCACCAGCGCCCGACAGGAACACCAGTTCCTGCGGGCGCTTTTTCTTGCCCGTCGGTTTTTGCCCGACACCTCCAACGGCCTGCCGGTGCCAGGCCGTGGCCCCCAACCCCATCTGACCCCCAGGAGCTCCGCATGATTCACGGCGACATTTCCAGCAGCAAGGACACCGTGGGAGTCGCGGTCGTCAACTACAAGATGCCGCGCCTGCACAGCAAGGCCGAGGTCATCGCCAACGCCAAGAAGATCGCCGAGATGCTCATCGGCATGAAGGCGGGCCTGCCGGGCATGGACCTGGTGATCTTCCCCGAGTACAGC
>JARXAJ010000266.1 GCA_029865965.1 Aquabacterium sp. | reverse complement strand
CCGGGGCCCGACGGCTCGCACTGGCCGGCCAGCCTGGCGATGCTGGAGCAGGGCGTGCTGCTGCGCGGCGAGGCCGATGCCGGCGGCGCGGCAACACAACGCCTGTACCTGCTGCGCCGCTTGCCGCGCGACCCCTTTGCCGACCCCGCCCTGCCCGCCGCCGACACCTGGACCCTGCGCAGCAGCACCAGCCCGCCCGACGCGCCCGAGCCCGGCGGCGACGTGTTCGACGTGCGCTCGCGCAGCGACCGCCTGGCGCTGGACGGCAGCGCCTACCGCCACTGGTGAGCGACATGCAGACCGCCCGCCCACCCCGCCACCATCGCCGCCGCAGGCGCTGTGACAAACGCCGCGCCGGCTTCACCCTGATCGAGCTGATCGTGGTGATGGCCATCGTCGCGCTGCTGGTGTCGATCGCCGCGCCGCGCTATCTGCAGAGCATCGACCGCGCGCGGGAGGCCAGCCTGCGCAGCAGCCTGCAGGTGATGCGCCAGGCCATCGACCAGTTCAGTGCCGACCGCGGCCGCTACCCCGACAACCTGCAGGAGCTGGTGGACCAGCGCTACCTGCGCCAGCTGCCCGAAGACCCGCTGACCGGCCAGCGCGACAGCTGGGTGCTGCTGCAGCCCGCGCCCGACAGCGCGCTGCCCGGCACGGTGTGGGACGTGCGCAGCGGCGCCGCCGGCCGCGCGCGTGACGGAGGCCTGTATGCCGACTGGTGACCGCCCGATGCGGCCACCACCACGCGGCTTCACCTACCTGGTGCTGCTGTTCGGCCTGGCCATCGGCGGCGCAGGCCTGGCCGCGCTGGGCACGCAGTGGCAGCTGGCCGCCCAGCGCGAGCGTGAGACCGAGCTGCTGTTCCGCGGCCTGCAGCTGCGCGACGCGCTGCAGCGCTTCCACGACCAGACGCCCGACGGCCAGCCCGCGCTGCCGCAGACGCTAGAGCAGCTGCTGACCGATGCCCGCCGCCCCGCGCCGCGCCACCACCTGCGCCAGCTGTATGCCGACCCCTTCACCGGCCAGGCCGACTGGGTGCTGCTGCGCGCGACCGACGGCGGCATCACCGG
Organism: Aquabacterium sp.; assembly: GCA_029865965.1. Taxonomy (GTDB): domain Bacteria; phylum Pseudomonadota; class Gammaproteobacteria; order Burkholderiales; family Burkholderiaceae_C; genus Pseudaquabacterium. Next base: position 8,468 of record JARXAJ010000266.1, on the reverse strand, counting down.
CCTGCACAGCAGCGCCAGCCGGCCGCTGCTGCGCCGCCACGGCCTGCCCGACGGCGTCATCGCCCAGGCGCCAGCCCAGCCGGGCGACAGCCCGCCCCTTGCCGCAGCCCTTGCTGCGCGCGCCAGTGACTGGCACTTCAGCATCGCCGTGCGCCACACCCCCAACAGGCCAAGCCCATGATCAACCCCAACCCCTCCGATGACCGCGCCCGGGCCGGGCCTGGCGCTGCGCACGGCGATGCGCTGATCCTCAGCCCCGAGCAGGCCCAGGCAGTGGTGCGCCTGGTCGAGGCTGCACCGGCGGTGCGCCGGCGCTACCAGTTCTTCGTCTGGACCCAGAGCCAGATGCAGGCCCTGCTGCCGCACCAGCTGCTGGTGTGCGGCGCCTACCAGCGCCAGCGCCGCGCCCTGGTGCTGGACGCCTTCCACAGCGTGGTGCTGTCCACCCGGCTGCTGCAGCAGCTGACCGACGGCAGCAGCCCGCTGCAGACCGCCCTGCTCAACGCCTGGATCAGCGGCCGCGGCCGGCCCCGCGCCGTGGCCCTGGCGCAGCTGGGCGGCGCAGCGGCCGACGATGCCCAGCTGCTGGGCCGCGAGCTGGGCTGCCACCACCTGCTGGTGCATGGCGTGTCGCGGCCGCAGCGGCTCAACGAGGTCGAATCGCTGTTCGTGCTGGGCGCTGGCGGTGAGGCAAGCGACAGCCAGCAGGTGCAGCGGCTGGAATGCCTTGAGCTGATGCTGCCGCACCTGCACAGCACCTGGCAGCGCACCGCTGCCACCGAGCACGACCTGCAGATGCAGGGCGTGCCGACGGTGGTGCAGGCCCACTTGCGCGGCGGCGCGGCGGTGCCGCAGCGCACACAGAGCGTGGTGACAGCACGCGAACAGCAGATCCTGCGCTGGGTGCGTGAAGGCCTGAGCAACCACGCCATCGCTGAGGTGCTGGGCATCAGCCCGCTGACGGTGAAGAACCACATCCAGAAGATCCTTCGCAAGCTGCATGCCGGCAACCGCGCCCAGGCCGTGGCCCAGGCGCTGGCCCAGCACCTGATCGACGCGGCCGAGCCCCCGGAGCGCACACCGAAGTCACCACCCCCAGCCCCCACGTCCGACACCGCGTCATGAGCAGCCCCAAACCTGCCGCTGCGCGTCAGACCCCCCGAGGGGGTCAAGACAACTTGGGGCGGCCAGGCGTTTTCTGATGAGCAGCCAGCTGAACCCCGCCCTGCGTGCCCCGCGTCCTGCAGCACCGGCCAACGCGGCCAACGCCCCGCCTGCCAGCAGCCCCCATCTGGTGACTGCCAACGAGGCAGCGGCAACGCTGCGCTTCGGCCCGTTCCCGATCACCGAGTGCCAGCAGTTCCCGCCCGCAGCCGGGCCGCAGTGCTGGGTGTACCTGACGCTGAACGCCGAGATCGCCTTGTCGCTGGAGGGCAACCCGACGCTGCAGGCCCTGATCCGGTCGCCGCGGGCGCGCCTGAGCATCGACGGCCAGTGGCTATGGTGGGCGCTGCGCCGCAAGTACCCGCAGCAGCCGCTGCGCAAGCTGGCCGGGTCTGACCTGATCGGCGACCTGGCGGCGCACTGCGCGCGGCATGGCCAGCGCCTGCTGCTGCTGGGCAGCACGCCGCTGGCCAACGGCGGCGCGGTGCAGCGCCTGCGCCAGCGCTGCCCGGGCCTGCAGGTGGCGGGGTTTGCGCCGTCCGCCTACCAGCCGGGGCATGCCAGCGAGCAGGCGGTGCTGGCGCAGTCGCTGGCCGCCATCGCCGCCTGGGGGCCGCAGTACGTGGTGCTGGGGCTGGGCGCCACCCGCGAGCAGCGATTTGCCCAGGCGCTGGCCACCGGGCTGGACGGGCGGGTGCAGGGCCTGCTGTGCTTTGGCGGCGCCATCGACCTGGCCAGCGGCCAGGTGCGGCGCGCACCCGCGCTGTGGCAACGCACCGGCCTGGAAGGCCTGTGGCGGGTGCTGGCGCAACCCGCCCGCCTGGGCCGGCTGCTGCGGGTGCTGCGCATCCTGCCGAGGCTGGCGCGGGGTGATTACTGACGTGGCGGCCAAGCGCGCAGCGCGCATTGGTGCCGGAGAAGTGAAACGCCGATTGCCGTATGCCCCACGGGACTTGGCACGTTTGGCGAACGCAACAGTTTTCTCGGCGATCTGTCTGTGGTCAAGGGCCCGGCGGCAACTGTTGACTCGCTTGCGCAGCAGCGCAAGGGACGCATGCGAAACCGCGCCGGTTGGATGGCCATGTCATCGCAAGTCTCATCACTGGAGCTGAAACTGGTTTCGTCAAGTGGCTGGCGCGCCATGGTCGCACTCAAGCTGCTCGCAGCGCTGGTCGGCGCCGCCTGGTTGATCCAACTCGCGTCAAGGCTCTCGTCGGACCAACTGGGGGTGTACTTCGGCGTCCTAGCCTTGGTTGAACTGACCCACCATGTGTCGAGCCTGGGCGTCACGTCCTATTGCGATCGCTATCTTCCTGCCGACTGGGTTCAGGCACCACGGGCAGCGTTTCGGCGACGCTTGTTGTTTGTCCTGGTTTGGCGACTTGCCACGCTGGCCTTTGCCGCAGCGACGTTCTACCTGTCGATGCCCCTGATCGCTGACGCGCTGGGTTGGGTAGAGCCCACGCCATTTCCGTCGATCCTGTTCTGGTACGTGCTGACGGAAGGGCTGTTGAGGTTCTTCGAAGTCATCCTGACTGCGACTCTTCACCAAAGCGCATGTCAGGTACTGGTCTTCGCCAGAGGATTGGGGCGCCTCGCGTTTGTCTTGTTCCTCGATGCCCCGTCGGTCCTTGCCGTCGATGTATTGCTGATCGACATCGTCGTAACTGCAGTCTGCATCGCGGGGTCAATCCCGCTGCTCGTTCGCTTGTCATCCAGAGTGCCTGCGGCGCCGGCACCCATGGCTCAGCCTTTCGCCGGCCGGCTCTCCTTCACTTGGCGCAGCTATGCCGCGCTTCTGCTGGAGCGGACATCGAACATCGATGTCATCAAGCTCGTCGTCTCAGGCGTGTTGGGACCGACTGCGCTCGCCACTTTCGGGCTCGCGCATGCTCTGGTCGACTACGCTTCCCGCTACATGCCCCTGGCGATGTTTCATGGCCACATTCGTGCATGGCTGACAGTTCGGTACGAGCAGGGCGCGCCAATGTCTCGCATCCAGAGTGAGGCCAGCTTCTTGGCGAGGATCAACCTGGCGTTCGTCGCTGCGGCAAGCCCCGCGCTGGCATTGTTCGGAGAGGCCATGCTGCGCAGCATGAACGCAAGCGGAGACCTTGCACAGATGACAACACTGCTGGTTGCGCTGGCTCCCTTGTCCTTCGTCCTGACAGCACGAATCTGCCTGACCATCTTTGCCCATCTGCACAAGGATGGACATGCACTCTTGCGTGCCAGCGCAATGACCGTCCTGGCACCACTGCTCGTCTTCTGGATGTCGCCGACCATGGGACTTGCAGGTGTTCTGGCGGGGTGCTGGTGGCTGGAGCTGGGTCCCTGTTTTGTGCTGCTGTGGTACCGGGGGAGAGGCACGCTGGCTTGGTCTGACGGCTGGCGCTGCATGTCTCGCATCCTGCTGTCGGCTGGTGCCGCCGCCGTGATCGGCGCAATTGGACTCGCCACATTCGACGGACGCTGGTCCATCTGGCTGTCCCTGATGCTTTATCTGGTCACGTACATCGCAATGCTTGGTGTTCTGCGGCCCTTTCCGCTAGCGGAGTTCGAACGCATCAGGTCAGAGGTTCGACGTTGAACAGCGCAATTGGCACCTGCAACCATCGACGACCGCTTTGCTCGGAGGAATTTATCCCGTGATCTTTGACTGCTTTACCTTCGCGGGCGAGCTCGATGTTCTGGAACTCAGGCTCGAAACCTTGAAAGATGTGGTGGACAGATTCATCGTCGCCGAAGGCACCCGCACTTTCTCAGGAGCGCCCCGTGAATTGACACAACTGCATGCAAAGGTGCCGGCTCGATATCGCGATCGGATCGTCCATCTTGTGGTCGATGACCTCGCATACAAGCCAAGGTCCGTATGGGACAACGAATTCAAGCAGCGAAACGCACTGGCGAGAGCGCTCACCGACGCCAAACCCGACGACTTGCTGCTGCTGTCCGACGTCGATGAAATTGCCCATCCAGATTGTCTGGCCCGATACCGGTCAAATCGGTTCCTCAGCGCTGTATTGCATCAGAGAGTCTTCTTCTATGCGCTCAACAACGAGCTGATCCGGTCCGCTGATTCCTGGGAGCTGCCCTGCAAAGCGGCACGCATCACGACGGTGAGGAATTTCAGGCGCTACTTCGGAACGATGCAGAACTTGCGCTACTTCGGCTCAGAGGGCCGGTTTCCAGTCACAAGTCGCCGCTTCAACTCCCTGGTACTCGACAGGCTGCTGACGCAGCACCTTGCACCCGGTGGTTGGCATTTCACTTATCTGATGGAACCTGCAGACATCGCGAAGAAGATCGCCAGCTTTTCGCATCAGGAATACAACCAAGCGCGGTACGTGGATCTGGACCACTTGGAGCACTGCGTTCAATCCCGTGTCGATCCCTTCGGGAGAGACCGGCAGTTTCAAGTGGTTGCTCCAGACGCCGATCTTCCGGTACCGATCCAGCGCGACCCGACCCGATACCACAAGTGGCTGGTTCATGATCGTGCGATCACCCTGAAGTGACAACCGGTGAAAGCCCACGCCGGCACAGCACGGCACGCAAAACTCACCGCTCGGCTTCCCGTGTTTCGGGGGCCACCTTCGGGACGAGTTCGCGGCGTACCAGTTCGTCAGGCGACCACTGCGAAAGACCAAAAAGCACCTGCAGCTGCAACCACATCAGGCTTGTCTTGCCAGTCATCCCGAGTCGAACTGTCCTCAGCAAGGCGACAAGCCAGACAGAGGGCAATGCGGCAGGATGGAATCGGCGCGTGAACAGCATCAAACTTCGGCACTTGACGAGATCGGACACTGCGCTGGCCCGGCCCGCATCGCTACTGGACCCGATCGTTGCGCCCTCGTGGTGCCAGATGACAGCGCTGGGCTCGTAACCCATCGCGAACCGTCCTGCTGCCCGGCGTGCCCAGTCGAGCTCTTCGAAGTACAGAAAGTACCGCTCCTCCAGCAGACCGACCAACTCGATAAAGCGCCGGCTCACGAACATGGACGCGCCGCAAACATAGGTCATTCTCCGCTCCACCCCGTTCGGATCGTGCGCAGCCTGAAATGGCTCACCATGACCCAGATGCCGCCCGCGCCCGGTCCATCGATTGAAGTGAGCGCCGCCGTACGCCTGAATGCGCTCCTTTCCGTCGAGGTAAACCAGCCTGGCGCCACAGATGCCGACCTGGGGGCGTCGGCGCAGGTGTGCAAACAATGCGCTTAGTGCATCGGGATCGACGATGCTGTCGTTGTTGAGCAGCCAGAAGTGGGAGAAGGACCGTTGTACAAGCCCCCATCTCAGCCCGAGGTTTGCCCCGCCAGCGAATCCGAGGTTGCGTTCACTGGCCAGCCAGGTGACACGGCACGCAGCGTCTGTCTGGCGCTCCATCGGGTCGGCGCCGGGCCACGTCACCACACGGGAAGCAATACCAGGCTCTTGAACCTTGGCCCAACCCAGAAACCGAGCCAGTGAATCGTCCCCTGAGGCGTTGTCGCAAACGATAACCCTGAAACGTTGGCAACTGGAGCGCAGCAGGCTCTCGATACACGCCAGTGTGAGATCTGCCCGGCGCCAGTTGACGAGCACGACACAGCAACTGCCTTGACCAGAAGCAGCAGGCAATAAGGCTTCGGATGCAGATTGCCCTGTTTCAACGCAAGTCGGGTCCCGATCGGTAACAACCTTCATGACAACTTGATTCTCGGTTCAATGCGTGACAGCGCAACGGCATGCGACTCGATTTGAAGGGCGCCATCGTCGCAGCCGCAGGCCGACCGTTGCCGCCACGATCGACTGCGACCACCATGCGCCTTGCAGCTGCGGAACCCACTTCGCTGCCCTGCAGCGACCAGGAGATGCACGGTCTGTTACTCCGCTGGCGCTACAGGGCCTCGCGCCAGCCTGATGCCGACGGTGCCACTGACTGCGATCGCGCAACCTGCACCGATGGCCAGGCCGATGACGAAGCGCCCTCCGCCCTGCAGCAGATCGCGTGCGATCAGCAGCGGCTGCCAACTGCCAGGCGCGTGCGCATCCACCAGGAACTGCCAGATGCTGGCAGCCAGCACCACCGGTGCGTCCAGCAGGAACATCAGCGCGGCCGCCGGCAGGCAAACCAAGAGACGAAGCAACCGCGTGCGCACCGCAGCTGCCGGCCAGGCCACGGCCGCCCACAGCGCCAGCAGCGGGCCTTGCAGGCCATGCACGGCAAGGGTCGACGCCTGGGCCATGCCGCGCGGGTCGGGCGTGATGAGCTGGGCGCCGACGAAGGTGTAGCGCCCCAGGGTCACCCAGGCACGCAGTACCTGGTCGGCCTTGTCACGCTGCAGTTCGAGCCGCTGCAGCTGGAAGTCAGGCGCTATCCATTCGAACATGCTGTGCAGGGCCGGGATGCTGGCGCGCACCAGCCACTCGCCAGACAGCAGCAGCGCGACCAGCATCACCAGGGCGGTTGCCACTGCCCACAGCAGGGGGAGGCCGCTCACGGTGTGGCCCGGGCCTGCACCGGTGCCCGGCCCAGCCACCAGGCGAAGAACAGGCCGACAGCAGCCACCAGCAGCAGCGGTGCCACTGTGCCGTGCAGCAGGCCGAACAGTGCCGTGTCGTGCCGCAACGCGTGGAACAGTGCGATCAGCCGCGCCTGGTTGAGCGCGAAGACCAGTGGCAGGCCGATGGCCAACCCGACCAGACGCCGCCGCAGCCCGACCGGTGCCACGGCGATGCCGGCCAGCAGCAGGAACAGCACATCCGTCCCCTCGCAGCCGTTGAGCACGTTCAGCCGCACCTCAGCCGACACGAGCCGAGGCCCGACAGCCTGCACTTCCAGCGATGGCCACACCAGGTTCAGGATGTCGACACCTGCCTGCACCGTGGCCTGCTCGATCACCCAGCGCTCCACGGCCGTGCCCCCGGCCATGCCATAGCCCTGGTGCAAGGTGAAGAACACGATGACGAAACCGGCCAGCCGCAGGGCTTGGACCCACCGGCTTGGCAGCTCGGGCCCCGAGCCCTCGGAAGACTTCTGCATGGCAAGAACTTCGGTCAGTCGTGGGGGCCGGGCGCAGGCTCAGGCGTGTGGTGCAGGTCGAAAGTCGCCCTGCCGCCGCCCACCAGGGCGACCACCAGCAGAAAGCCGCTGGCCGCCAGGTCAGGCCAGCGCGCTGTCAGGCGCGCCGCCGGGCCGGGCCGGTGGCTTGCCCAGGGCAGCGTGCTCTGGCGGGGTGACAGGCCGTGCAGCGGCTGCCAGCCGGTCACGGCCAGCAGCGCCAGCACGTCGGCATGGCGGAAGAGGCGCAGGTGCGGATAGCGCCACACAGGCTGCCCGGGGAACCACCTGTGGCTGTCGATGCCGGCGCCGCGCAACACCCGCCAGCGGCCGCGCCAGTCGAAGTGGTTGGGCAGGTTCAACATCAGCCACCCGCCCGGGCGCACCAGGCGGCGCGGCGCGGCGCCGATGTCGGCCACCAGCGTGGGGATGCCGTTCTGGTTGGCATGCTGCGCCGCAGCCGCCAGCGCCCCGGCGGCCAGCCAGTCGAGCTGGTAGCCGTCAGCCACCATGGCGCGGGGCCAGAAGGGATGTCGCGCACCACCCAGTTCAGCGTCGACTGGCGGTCGGGCGATACCGCCTGCGGCAGTGGCGCCAGCAGATTCAGCAGCGGCACCAGGGGCCGTGCCCGGCGCAGCAGGGCTTCGATCACGGCCACCACGGCCGCCGTCATGGCGCCGCTGTCGGGCACGGCGGCCAGCACTTGCAGATTGGCGTTGGCCAGCTGAGCAGCCAGGCAGTGGCGGGTGAAGCGCAGGTCGTCGTGCGGCTGTTCATGCAGCGACCACCAGAACGGCGCGCGCTGCACTGGCTGGCCGCCCGGGTGCAGCAGGCGCGCGCATGCGGCCAGCAAGGCTGCCGGCTGGCGCTCATGCCCGGCCACCTGGGTACACAGCACGATGTCGGCACAGCCACCGGCCAGCGGCAGGTGCGTGGCCTCGGTAAGGATGTCGGGGCGGGCGCAGTCCTGGCTACGGTCCAGGCCGATGCACCAGGCCGCGCCGAACAGGTCGGCATAGGGCCGCTCGCCACAGCCCACATCCACCACCAGGCCGGCGCCACTGCGCCCGGCCAGCGGCGCCTGCACCGCCGCGCCCAGGGCCGGCCACAGCGCACGGTAGGGCAAATAGTCGCGCCGCAGCCAGCTGAGCCGACGCTGCCGCAGACGTTGCGTGGCCATCAGCGGGCCATCAACGGGCCAGGTCGGGCCGGGCGGCCAGCGCAGCGCCTGGCGCGCCCGGCACAGGCCGGCTGGCGGCGG
>JARXAJ010000213.1 GCA_029865965.1 Aquabacterium sp. | reverse complement strand
ACGCCACGCTGGAAGCCGCCCTGGGCGAACGTGAACGCCACAGCCTGGCCGGGGTGGTGCAGCGGTTGGAGCGGCTGTTCCAGCGACTGCAACAAGCCGGGGCGCCACACTGGCGCGACAACTTCCACCAGACCCTGCAGCAGGTGCTGCTGGCCGAATTGGACCTGCGGCTGCAACCGTGTCAGGGCCTGCTGGACGCCCTGGGCGAACCCGCATGACGCGGCGCCCGGGGGTGGCGGCCGGGCTTGCCGCATTCGGCGCCGGCGCCGCCGTGCTGGCCTGGGTGGGCCTGGGCTATGCCAGCACCAGCCCGCTGGCCCTGGCGATGACGCTGCTGATCACCACTGCTTACGCGCTGGGCGGGCTGGAACTGCGGCGCTACCACCAGGCCACCACCGGCCTGCAGCAGCGGCTGGCGGTGCTGCAGGCTGACCCACCCGCCGACGCGTCCCAACTCGACGGCTGGCTGCTGCAGCTGCACCCTACGCTGCAACAGCCGGTGCGGCTGCGCATCGCCGGTGAACGGGTGGGCCTGCCCGGCCCGGCGCTGGTGCCTTACCTGGTGGGCCTGCTGGTGCTGCTGGGCATGCTCGGCACGTTTCTGGGCATGGTGGTCACGCTCAAGGGCGCGGCCCTGGCGCTGCAGACCAGCACCGACCTGCCCACCATCCGCGCCGCGCTGACAGCGCCGGTGCAGGGCCTGGGCCTGGCCTTCGGCACCAGCGTGGCGGGTGTGGCGGCATCGGCCATGCTGGGCCTGGTGGCCGCGCTGTGCCGCCGCGTCCGGCTGCAGGCCGCCCAGCAGCTGGACGGCCACATCGCCACCACGCTGCGCTGCTTCTCCCGGGCTGCCCAACAGGCCGACCGACAGACGCAGCAGCACGGCCAACTGCTGCAGGCGCTGCAGGCACTGCACGACCAGCAAGCCCAGGCCGCCGCCGCACTGCTGGCCCCGTTGCACGCTGCAGCGGCCCGGCTGGGCCAGGATGGCCAGGCCCTGGGCGCGCAGCTGCAGGCGGGCCAGCAGCACTTCCACCAGCAGGCCCTGGCGGCGCAAACGGCACAAACGACGCTGGTGGCGTCGGTCGCGCAATCGCTGCAGCGCAGCCTGGAAGACGGCGCCCGCCTGGCTGCCGCCACGCTGGCGCCGGCGGTGCAGGCCACGCTGGACGGCATCGGCCGCGAGGCCGGCCTGCTGCAGGCGCAGGTGGCCGACACGGTGCAGCAGCAGCTCGATGGCCTGGCGCAGCGCTTCGACACCGCCATGGGCCAGGTGGCCGGCACCTGGCAGGCAGCGCTGGCCGACCAGCAACGCAGCAGCCTGGGCCTGGCCGATACCCTGCACCGCAGGCAGGCCGCCTGGGCCCAGGCCGTGGACGCGCAATCGGCGGCGCTGCTGGCCGGCATCGACACCCGCCAGCAGCTGCTGCTGGACGGCGTCCACACCCGCCAGCAGCAGCTGCTGGACGGCCTGGCCGCCCGCGACGCCGACCGCCTGGCCACGCTGGCGCAGCCGCTGCACAGCATGGCCGCCAGCTTGCGCAGCGCCTTCGCGCAAGCCGGGGCCGACGCGGCGGCGCAACAGGCGCAGATCTGCCGCACGCTGGAGGCCACCGCCGAGCGCCTGCATACACGGGCCGCGCAGCAGGCGCAGCAGACGGTGGCCGAGGTGGCGCAACTGCTGCAAGCCGCAGGCGAGGCGCCACGCGCCGCCGCCGCCGCCATGGCCCAGCTGCGCCAGCAGCTGGCCGACAGCCTGGCGCGCGACGACGCCCTGCAAGACGAACGCGCCCACACCGCCGCCACGCTGGCCAGCTTGCTGGATGCTGCCCAGCACGCCGCCACCGGCCAGCGCGCCGCCATCGACAGCCTGGTGGCCCATGCCCACACACTGCAGCAGCAGGCCAGCACGCGCCAGGCCGCGCTGGCCGACGCCACGGCCAGCCAGATGGCCAGTGCCGCCAGCCAGGTGACGGACGCCGCCAGCCGGGTGGTGGACTGCGCCAGCCAAGTGGCGGCCGCCGCCGCCCAGGTGGCCGGGGGCGCCCTGGACGTGGCGAGCCTGGGCGATGCCTTCGGCGCCGCCGTGGTCCAGTTCGGCGACAGCAACCAGGCCCTGCTGGGCCAGCTGCAGCGCATCGAGGCGGCACTGGGCCAGACCCTGGCACGCAGCGACGACCAGCTGGCCTACTACGTGGCCCAGGCACGCGAGATCATCGACCTCAGCTTGTTGTCACAGAAGCAGATCGTCGACGACCTGCAGCGCGTGGCCGCCATCGGCGCCGCTGCCGGCCCGGGCGCAGCAGCCGCCGAGCACGCCTGATGGACCGCGCCGACAGCCTGGGCGAGCACGCCGACAGCGGCCTGGACAACCCCGCCCCGGTGTGGGCGGTGTTCGGCGACCTGATGGCCGGCCTGCTGGGCGCCTTCGTGCTGATCCTGGTGCTGGTGATCGGTGTGCAGCTGGAGCTGGCCAGCCAGCTGGAGGCCGCCGTGCAGCAGCGCCAGACGCTTGAAGAAGCCCTGGCCGGCCCGCTGGCCGGCGGCCGGGTGACGCTGGCCAACGGCCGCATCGGCATCAGCGGCAGCGTGCTGTTCACGCCCGGCTCCGACCAGCTGCAGCCCGAAGGCCGGCAGCTGCTGGCCAGCCTGGCCGCGCCGCTGGCGGGTTATCTGGCGGCGCGTGACGAGTTGCTGATGGTCAGCGGCTTCACCGACGACCGCCTGCTGCGCGACGGCAACCGCCAGTTCGCCGACAACTGGGAGCTGTCGGCCCAGCCGGCCTTGACCGTGACCCGCGCACTGATCGACGCCGGCATTCCGGCGTCGGCCATCTTCGCGGCGGCCTTCGGGCCCGAGCAGCCGGTGGCGTCGAACGCCGACCCCACCGGCCGCGCCCGCAACCGCCGGGTGGAGATGGCACCGGTGCCGCGCGTGGCCAATGGCGGGCGCTAGCCGCATGGTCGAGCCCGGCGACCACGCCGACGCCACCAGCGCCGCCCTGCAGGCGCTGCAGGCGCAAGGTGTGCAACAGCGCGACCCCGTGCGCTGGCACATCGTGGCCGCGCTGCAGCGCCGCGCCGCCAGCCAGCACGGCGCCATGCGCCAGCAACTCGACCAGCGCCTGGCCCGCGCCCTGGCCGATCTGCAGCAGCGCCATGCCGGGCCGCCGCCGTCCACCACAGCCGGCACCACAGCCCCCACCGCCCCCCGGCCCAGCCCGCTGGCTGCCCTGCTGCAGCACATCGGCCACAGCGGCGCAGCCATGCCGGCCAGTGAATTGAAGGCGGTGCGCCAGTTCAGCGCCACCTGGGCCCGCTTGCGGGTCGACCAGCAACTGGCCTGCGCGCTGGCACGCCAGCCCGACAACGCCGGGCCGCTGAATTCGCAACGGCTGATGCTGCAGACCCTGCAGCGCCTGCGCCAGCTGTCACCGGCCTATCTGCAACGCTTCATGGCCCATGCCGATGCGCTGCTGTGGCTGGATGACAGCGCGCCCGCCGCGCCGCCACCGCCGGGCGCTGGCGCGCCACGCCCGGTGCGGGCGGGACGCCTCAGAACCGGAACTCGGCCCGCAAGTTGACGGTGGTGAACGTGCGGGCCAGGGTGTCGGTGGCTTCGCTGCTGCCGTCGGCCAGCAAGGTGGTGCTGCCGCTGTCGTAACGCCGGGCGCCGGCATTGCTGACGGTCAGGCGCAGGCTGGCGTCAGGGTTGATCTTCCACAGCGCATTGACGTCCAGCACCGGCTTGGCGCCCTGGCGCACAAAGCGGTCGTCGATCTCCTGCACCCGGAAGCCGGGCGTGTAGTTCAGGCTTGCGCCCACGGTCAGCGGCAGGCCCTTGACCGGCCAGTCGAACCCGAGGTTGGCGGTCCACGGGGCCTGGCCTTCCAGCCGGTTGTCAGGGCCGGGCACGCCGGCCACGCGGCTCCACATCAGGCTGGCATTGGCGCGCAGGCTGAGGCCCTGCACGGCAACCGGCGCGCCGGCCCACAGGTCGGCCAGGCGGGCCTTGGCCTCCAGCTCCAGGCCGGCGGCGTCGGCGCTGCCCACGTTCTGCGGCTGGGCAATGAAGCGCGGCGCCGTGGCCCAGGGCACCACCACCGGTGCGTTGCTGCGCACAGTGCGGATCAGGTCGTCGATGCGGCGCAGGTAGACATTGGCGCTGAGCACGCCACCGGCGTCCAGGTAGTGCTCGTAGCCCAGCTCCAGGCCCCAGGCCAGCTCGGGTCTCAGCTCTGGGTTGCCCAGCCGGTCGGGCTTGGTGGCGATGTTGGGCTGGCTGGTGTCGTCGTAGTCGGGCGACGTGGTCGGCCGGGCGATCAGCTGGTTGAGGTTGGGGCTGCGGTAGCTGCGGGTCAGGCTCAGGCGCAGCTGGTCGCGCGGGGCATCGGGGAACTTCCACACCATGTGGGCCAGCGGCGCAAACACCGCGCTGCGGTTGGTCTGGGCGGGCTGGTTCGGCAGGGCGTCGCTGCGGGTGTCGATGGCCTCCCAGCGCGCGCCCAGGTAGAACGAGAACTGCTTGCTCCATTCCCATTCATCCTGGGCATACAGCGCCACGCGCTGCACCCGGGCCTGCAGGTTCTCGCCGAAGTCGCTGTTCACCGCCTGGCCGTTGACGGTGATGCTGCGCCGGTCGTCGCGGGTGGTGTGCTCCAGCTCCCAGCCGGCGCTGGCGCTGTGGCGCTCGGCGATCAGCTGCGAGAACTTGCCGTTCATGTCGATCGAGACCTCGCGGTTGCCGCTGTCATTGACCCGCTGGCGCGGGGCATTGGTGCTGCCGCCGGTCTCGAAGCGGTCGGTGCGCGTGCCGGCGTCGGACAGCCGGCCGCCAAAGCGCACCAGCAGGCGGCCGCCGCTGGTGGTGCCGGTGGTCCAGGTGCCGTTGAAGCGCGCCATCTGCCAGTCGCTCTCGGTCTCGCTGGCCGCACGGGTGTAGGGCACCACCGCGCCCACCGGCTGGTCCAGCAGGGCCAGGCCGTTGCCGCGGGTGCGCACCATGTTCACGAAGGGCTGCAGGTCCAGCGCCTGGCCCGGCCCCAGGCGCCACTGCAGGCGGCCGTTGACGAACAGGCCGCGGCGGGTGCTGTCGCCGCTGCTGCGCACCTGCTGGTCGAGCGTGGGGGTGCCATCGGCGCCCAGCCCCAGGGTGCGGCTGGTGCTGACACTGTCCTGCCCACCCTGGAAGGCGGTGGCCGACAGGTTGTAGCCCAAGGCATCGGCCTGGCCATTGGTCGACCAGCTGGCGCCCGCCTGCGGCCGGCTGCCGTCGGCACCGCCACCGATCTTGAACTCATTGGCCTTGCGCTTGAAGTCGCTGCGCATCACCACGTTGATGGTGCCGGCGATGGCACGGGTGCCGAACTCGGCCACCGGCGCCCGCATGATCTCGATCTTCTCGATCTGCTCGGGCGCGATCGAATCCAGCGAGAAGCCCGGCGCCATGCGCTGGCCATCGATCAGGATCTGGGTGTAGCCACCACCCATGCCGCGCATGCGCACCTGGCCGCCACGCCCGGGCGGGCCGCCCAGGGTGACGCCGGGCAGGCGCTTGAGCACCTCGCCCAGGCTGGCGTCGCCCATGCGGTCGAGCTCCTCGCGGCCATAGGTGATGCGGCTGGCGGTGGCGCGGCGGCGTTCGTCGTTGCTCTCGGTCGCGGTGGTGCCGGTGATCTGCACCTGCTGCGGTTGGGACGGTGCCGATGCGGCGGCGGCCGGCGGTGCGGCTGGCTGCGCCTGCAGCGCTGTGCAGGCCGCCAGCATCGACAGGGCCAGGCAGGCCGGAAGGGTGGGGTGCGGTGTGGGCAGAGGCATGGTGGGCGCCGATTGTGCTTCTCGGCTGCGTCGGCCCGGTGGCCGGCCTGCAATTCCCCGCCCGGGGCCACGCCGCGCCACAACTGCCTGCATTTGCAAAGCTTTTGGCACAACGGGGGCCTCAGTCCGGCTGGTGGCGGCCGACAACCTGCCGTGGGGCAGTGTTGCCGGAGCACCGCCACAACCGGGGCAGCGCATGCAAGACGAACCGTCGTTCAGCCAGACCGGCCAAGAAGAGCGCGCCAATGCCGCCAGCCACGCGCTGGGCTGCCTGCTGGCGCTGTTGGCAATGCCGGCGCTGGCACAGCAAGCGGACGCGGCCCGGCACCCGATGCACCAGCTGGGGGTGCTGGTATTCATCACCAGCATGGTGCTGATGTATGGCGTGTCGGCGCTGTACCACGCCGCCCCGGTGGGTGCGGCCAAGCGCTGGCTGCGCCAGTGCGACCATGCGGTGATCTTCCTGTTCATCGCCGGCAGCTACACCCCGTTTGCGCTGGCGGCGCTGCAGCGCGGCGAAGGTGCTGGCACGCTGGCAGCAGTGTGGGGCGTGGCCCTGGTGGGCACGGTGCTGAAGCTGGCCAACCGGCTGCGGCACCAGCTGGCGTCCACGCTGCTGTACCTGGCCTTTGGCTGGCTGGTGGCTGCCATGGCCTTGCCGATGCTGGCGGCGCTGCCACAGGCCGGCCTGCACCTGCTGGTGGCCGGCGGCCTGGCCTACTCGCTGGGCTGCGTGTTCTTCCTGCTGGACCGCCGCATGCCTTACAGCCACCTGGTCTGGCACCTGTTCGTCATCACCGGCAGCACCTGCCACTTTCTGGCAGTGCAGGCACTGGTCTGAGAGACCTGTGAACGTTTCGCTCATGCCCTGGCAGACTACGCCATGGATGAACCCCTGCTGGTGGCTTGCCTCTGCGCCGCCTGGTGCACCACCTGCGATGCCTACCGCCCGGTGCTGGCCGCGGTGGCAGCGCAGCACCCCGGCCTGCGATTCGCCTGGATCGACATCGAGGACGACGCCGACGCGCTGGGCGACGACGCGCTGGACATCGAAACCTTTCCCACGGTGATGGTGCTGCGCCGCGGCCAGCCGCTGTTCCACGGCACCCTGCTGCCGCATGCCGGCACGCTGCTGCGCCTGCTCGACAGCCTGCAGACCGGCGCCACCGCCGCCGGCAGCCCGGTGCCGCCGGCGATGGCCGCAGCCGTGTGG
>JARXAJ010000162.1 GCA_029865965.1 Aquabacterium sp. | reverse complement strand
TCGACCGCCTGGGTGTGCCCAAGTTCTCCTGACCTCAACTTCTCGAACCGCCCGGTGCGGACCCGCATGCCGGGTGGTGTGGGAGGGGCCCGGCCAGTGCGCCGGCCCCTATCCCGATTGGAGTCGGCCAGGTACCCGGCGCCCTCGTCCACGCACAGACCTGTGAATGTCGGCTGTTCTCTGCCCGCTACGACCGACAAGAGCCCCGAGTTGCCGCCCAGTCTCCGCACGACACGACCCGTGCTCACCCCGCCAGCAGCTTGTTGACCAGTTCGGGCGTGGTGGCCGCGCCCACCTTGCGCATCAGCCGGGCGCGGTACACGTCCACCGTGCGCGGGCTGATGGTCAGGCGCTTGCCGATCTGCTTGCTGGTCAGGCCGTCGATCAGCAGCGCGGCGATCTCGCGTTCGCGGGCCGTGAAGTCGACCTTCAGCTTGCGCTTGGCCGACAGGTCTTCGAACGCCCAGATGCCGGCTGCATGGGGCTGGGCCGGGTCGAGTGCGCGGCCGGACACATGGCACCAGAACAGTTCGCCGCGCTGCGGGCCGTGCAGCCGCTTCATCACCCGGTCGTCGGCATACCAGCCCTGCGCGTCCAGGCTGGCGGCGATGCGCACGCCGGTGCGCTCGAACTCGTCGGCGGTGGGGTACAGCACCTCGAAGCTGCGGCCGACCAGTTGGCTGTGCTGGGCGCCGAACATCGCCAGCACCTGCTGGTTGCAGTCGACGATCTGGCGCTGGCGGCTGAGCACCAGGCCGATGGGCGCCAGGTCGAAGGCGGTGCGGTAATCCAGCGCCAGCACGGCGGGCGGGGTCACAGCAGGGCGTAGGTGGTGGTGGCATGTGCCGCCAGCCTGCCGCTGGCGTCGAACACCTCGATCTCGCCGAACACCAGGTTCTTGCCCAGGCGCAGCACCCGGCCCAGCACCTGGGCGTCGCCGGCCGGCTCGGTGCGGCTGCCGGGGATGGGGCGCAGAAAGCTGGTCTGCAGCTGCACCGTGGTCATCGGCTGGAAGCCGCCCAGCTGGCTGGCGATGGCGAGGATCATCGCGGTGTCGGCGGCCGACATCACTGCCTGCCCGCACAGCACGCCGCCCACATGCACCTGCAGCGGCACGATGGGCAGGGCCAGCGTCACCTCGCCCGGGCTGGCGGCCAGCACCCGCAGGTTCAGCTGGGTGACCCAGGGCGCCACCAACTCGGTCAGCATGGTCTGCAGGCTGGGCAGGTCAAGCAGTGGTGTGGCCGGCATCGGTGCGCTCCAGAGAGGGGGTGGATGTTTAGGCGATTTTACGTAAGCCCTACGTAATGCAGTAGGTAGTACGCTCGGCGCGGCCGGGCCTGCCACTGCCGGCGCCACCCTCACACCACCTGCGAAGGGCAACCTCCGATGAACAAGATCTATCCCAGTGCGGCTGCGGCGCTGGCCGGCATCGTCGCCGACAACCAGTTGCTGGCCGTGGGCGGCTTCGGCCTGTGCGGCATCCCCGAGGCGCTGATCGACGCGCTGCGCGATTCCGGCATGAAGAACCTCACCGTCATCAGCAACAACGCCGGGGTCGATGGCTTCGGCCTGGGCAAACTGCTGGAAACGCGCCAGATCAGCAAGATGATCAGCAGCTATGTGGGCGAGAACAAGGAGTTCGAGCGCCAGTACCTGGCCGGCGAGCTGGCGCTGGAATTCACCCCCCAGGGCACGCTGGCCGAGAAGCTGCGTGCCGGCGGCGCGGGCATCCCGGCCTTCTTCACCCGCACCGGCGTGGGCACGCTGGTGGCCGAGGGCAAGGAGCTGCGCGAGTTTGATGGCCACACCTATGTGATGGAGCGCGCCCTGGTGCCCGATGTGTCGCTGGGCAAGGCCTGGAAGGCCGACAAGAGCGGCAACTTGGTGTTCCGCCGCACGGCGCGCAACTTCAACCCGGCGGTGATCATGGCCGGCAAGATCAGCGTGGTGGAAGTCGAAGAGATCGTCGAGACCGGCAGCCTGGACCCGGACGCGATCCACCTGCCCGGCATCTATGTCGGCCGGCTGGTGCTGAACGCCCACCCGGAAAAGCGCATCGAGAAGCGCACCACCAAGCAGAACCCGAAGGGAGTTTGACCATGGCCTGGACCCACGATCAGATGGCGGCCCGTGCCGCCCAGGAACTGCAGGACGGCTTCTACGTCAACCTGGGCATCGGCCTGCCCACGCTGGTGGCCAACTTCGTGTCGCCCGACATCGAGGTGTGGCTGCAGAGCGAGAACGGCATGCTGGGCATCGGCGCCTTCCCCGACGAGAGCGCCGTCGACCCCGACCTGATCAACGCCGGCAAGCAGACGGTGACCACGTTGCCCGGCAGCAGCATCTTCGGCAGCCACGACAGCTTTGCGATGATCCGCGGCGGCAAGATCAACCTGAGCATCCTGGGCGCGATGCAGGTCAGCGCCAAGGGCGACCTGGCCAACTGGATGATCCCCGGCAAGATGGTCAAGGGCATGGGCGGCGCCATGGACCTGGTGGCCGGCGTGGCCCGTGTGCTGGTGCTGATGGAGCACGTGGCCAAGAAGAAGGACGGCAGCATCGACCTGAAGATCCTGCCCGCCTGCAACCTGCCGCTGACCGGCCTGGGTGTGGTCGACCGCATCATCACCGACCTGGCCGTGCTGGACGTGACGCCGGCCGGGCTGAAGGTGGTGGAAATGGCCCCCGGCGTGAACGCCGAGGATCTGCAGCAGAAGACCGGCGTGGCGCTGATCTTGTGACCGCCTGCACGGCGCTGGGCTGCTGCCTCAGCGCCGCGCGGCCAGCGCCCGCGCGCAGTCGGCCACCAGCTCAGGCCCCCTGTAGATCAGCCCGGTGTAGATCTGCACCAGGTCGGCACCTGCGGCGATCTTGGCCTGGGCGTCGCGCCCGCTCAGCACGCCACCCACGCCGATGATCGGATAGCCTGCGCCCAGCGCGGCCCGCAACTGGCCGATCACCCGGTTGCTGGCGTCGAACACCGGCCGCCCGCTGAGGCCGCCCGCCTCGCCGGCATGCGGCAGGCCGGCCACCGCATCGCGGGCGATGGTGGTGTTGGTGGCAACCACGCCGTCAATGCCGTTGAGCCGCAGCGTGGCGGCAATCACCCCGACCTGCGTTTCGTCCAGATCGGGCGCGATCTTCACGAACATCGGCACCTGCCGCCCATGTTGAGCGGCCAGCCGGGTGCGGCGCTGCTGCAGCGCGCCCAGCAGCGCGTCGAGTGCTTCGTCGCTCTGCAGCGCGCGCAGGTTCTTGGTGTTGGGGCTGCTGATGTTGACCGTCACATAGTCGGCATGCGGGTACACGCCGTCCAGGCACGCCAGGTAGTCGCTGGCGGCATCTTCGATGGCGGTGGCGGCGTTCTTGCCGATGTTCAGGCCCAGGATGCCGCCGGCGGCGCGAAAGCTGCGGGCGAGCTGCACGTTGGCCAGAAAGGCGGCCAGGCCTTCGTTGTTGAAGCCCAGGCGGTTGATCAGCGCATCTTTCGCCGGCAGGCGGAACATGCGCGGCTTGGGGTTGCCCGGCTGGCCCTTGGGCGTGACCGTGCCTACTTCGATGAAGCCGAAGCCCATCGCGCCCAGGCCGTCGATGCAGCGGCCGTTCTTGTCCAGGCCCGCAGCCAGGCCGATGCGGTTGGGAAAGCGCAGCCCTGCCACCGTCACCGGGTTGTCCACCCGGGGCTGCTGCCACAGGCATTGCAGCGGTGTGTTCTGCAGCGTGGCGATGGACTCCAGCGTCAGCTCATGGGCCCGCTCGGGGTCGAGCCCGAACAGGAAGGGGCGGGTCAGTGCATAGGGGATCAAAGCCATAATTCGCGATTGTCCCTTCTCTGCGCCCACCCGCCCTGCCGGGCCCGCCTTGCACCATGAACCAGGATGAACTGAAGGCCCTCGTGGGCCGCGCCGCGCTGGATGTGGTGGTGCCCGGCACCGTGGTGGGCGTGGGCACCGGCTCCACCGTCAACTGCTTCATCGACGCGCTGGCCACCATCAAGGGCAGCATCGTGGGCGCTGTCAGCAGCTCGGTGGCCAGCACGCAGCGGCTGCAGGCGCATGGCATCCGGGTGCTCGACGCGAACGAGGTCGCGCGCATCCCGGTCTACATCGACGGTGCCGACGAGATCGACCACCAGGGTTGCATGGTCAAGGGCGGCGGCGCGGCGCTGACGCGCGAGAAGATCGTGGCCGACCTGGCCGAGCGCTTCGTGTGCATCGCCGACCACAGCAAGCGGGTGGCCGTGATGGGCCGCTTTCCGCTGCCGGTGGAGGTGATCCCCATGGCCGCTGCCCAGGTGGCGCGGCGCTTTGCCGCGGCTTACGGCGGCGTGGCCACGGTGCGTGCCGGGTCCAACGGCCCCGTCACCACCGACAACGGCAATCTGTTGCTCGACGTGCGCGGCCTGCAGATCACCGACCCGCTGGCGATGGAGACCGAGATCAACCAGTGGCCCGGCGTGGTGACGGTGGGCATCTTTGCCCGCCACCGCGCGCGCTTGTGCCTGCTGGGCACGCCCGCAGGCGTGCAGCGCCTGTCATTCGACTGACGGGCGTGCAGCGCCTGTCATTCGACTGACGGCCGCGTGGCGCGCCGCACCGCGCGGCTGGTGAACCGCGCCACGTCCAGCGCGTCGACCAGCGCGGCCGGTGCCGGCATCGGGTCACCGGTCAGCCAGGACGCCAGCAATTCGGCGGCCAGCGCAGCCTGGGTGATGCCGCGCGAGCCCAGTGCGGTGAAGACATACAGGCCGGGCTGGCGGTGTACGTGGCGCGGCTGGTCAGGCGGGCGGGCGCTTGTCGTGCCGGTGCGGGTGCCGGTGCCGGTGATGGCGCTGGTGATGTTGCCGGTGGCCGGCAGCGGGCCCAGCAGCGGCAGGCGGTCGTCGGCCAGCAAGCGCCAGCCGACACGGCCGTGCAGCTGGGCGGGCTCGATGGCCGGCGCCCAGCCTGTCAGGCGCTGCAGCGTGGCCAGGTTGTGCTGGTGGTCGGCCAGGCGCAGGCTGGGGTCGCCATCGTCGGGCTGCGACGTGGCGCCGCACAGCAGGCGGCCGTCGGCCAGTTGCAACACATAGCCGGCGTCGGCCAGCGGCCGGGGCAGGGCGGGCGCGCCGGGCAGGCAGGCAGGCAGCACGGTGGTCTGGCCACGCACTTGTTGCAGCGGCCAGTCGGCCCCTGCTCCAGCCCCGGTCGTCGCCCCGGCCGTCGCCCCGGCCAGGCGCCGGGCATCGGCCGCGTTGCACAGCACCACCGCATCGGCCTCGGCCAGCACCTGGCCAGCGGGGCCCAGCAGCCGCCAGCCGGCGGCGCCGTGCTGCAACTGCTGCACGGCCTGGCCGTAGCAGGCCCGGATGCCGGGCTGCTGCAGCCAATGCGCGCACAGCGCGGCCGGTGCCACCCAGCCGCCAGCGGGGTACAACCAGTCAGCGCCGCGGGCATGCGGCAGCACTTGCAAATAGTCCAGCGGCAGTGCCAGGGTTGCAAGCAGTTGCCGCATGCCGTCGGCCGACAAGGCCTGCTCGCCGCGCAGCAGGCCGTCCACCGCGCCCGGCACCGCACCTGCGGCCACAAGAGGCCGCAGCACCCGCGCGGTGTGCAGGGCGGCGGCGCGCAGCCAGCGGGCGTGGGTGCCGTCCTGCCCATGCACCACGCCGTGGAACAGGCCGCCGGCATTGCCCGATGTGGCCTGCGCCGGGCCGTGCGTGCGGTCGATCACCTGCACTGTCAGGCCGCGCGCTGCCAGTGCCGCTGCCACCGCCGCGCCAGCCAGGCCGGCGCCCACCACCGCCACGGTCTGCACACCAGGCAGCGCCTGGCGCCCGGGCGGTGCGGCCGGGGTGAACCGGGGGGTGAAGCGGGCCACGGTGATCTCGCGCCTGCCGCCCTGGCCCGCTTGCTGGTGCACGCTGAAGCCGGCGGCCTGCAGGCCCTGGCGCATGGCGCTGGCCACGCTCCAGGTGGCCAGGGTGGCGCCAGGTGCGGCCAGTCGCGGCAGCTGGCGCAGCCGCCAGGCGTCCCACATGGCCGGGTTGCGGTCGGGCGCAAAACCGTCGAGATAGAAGGCATCGACGCTGGCGATCAGCTCGGGCAGCACCTGGGCGATGTCGCCCCAGGCCAGCAGCAGGCGCACCCGGCCGCTGTCGAAGTCCATCAGATGCATGTCGGGCGTGAGTGGCGGCCACTGGCGCAGCAGTTCGGTGGCCAGTGCGGGCACCGCGGATGCCGCATGCGCCCGCGCCAGGTCGGCGGCGCAGGGCGGGTGCTTGTCGATGGCCAGGTACCACAGCCGGCCGCAGCGCTGCGCGTCCTGCTGCCAGGCGTGCCAGGTGGCCAGGAAGTTGTGGCCCAGGCCGAAGCCGGTCTCCAGCACCACGAAGCGCTGGCGGCCGGCCCAGCGCCCGGGCAGGCCGTTGCCGCCCAGGAACACCTGCTGCGCCTGGCCCAGCGCACCGGCCGGCGGGTGGTAGGTGTCGTTGAAGTCGGGCGCGCGCGGCGGCCCGGCATCGGGGAAGTCGATGCGCGCGGGCTGCAGCGGGCCCCAGCTCACGCCGGCGTGCCGGCAGAGCTGCCTGCGGCCTGCCGCGCCAGCCAGCGCAGCAGGGCCGGGCGCGCCCGGGTCAGGCCACGGTGGTCCAGCACGGCGTCGGTCATCGACGCCAGCGCGTCGTGCACCCGGGCTGCCTGGGCTGGTGTGGCGAAGGCGCTGGCCAGCGGGGTCACGTTCACCAGGATGGTGAACACCGCTTGCCGTGCCCCGGGCACCGGGATGAAGGTCTGGCGCTCGGTGCGCCACCAGGTCTGGGCAGCCAGTGCGTCGTCGTTCAACCCGGGCGCCCAGCGCGCCGGGTCCACCCGCTGCGGGTGGCCGTGCAGGCGCGGGTGGGCGGTCAGGGTCCAGACGAAGCGTTCCCAGGGCTGGGCCCCGCTGACACCCCTTCGGGGCGGCGACGCCGCAGGCGTCTCGGGGGCCTGACCAGACGTCACCAGCCTGACCAACTGCGGCGCGGCGCCAACGATCAGTCGGTTGTCGGCCACCGGCGCGTGGGCGTCGGCAAAGCTGAGGCCGATCTTCTCCTCGGGCGCCCACATCGACGGCAGCGCCACCGCCAGCCAGGGCAGGGCGCCGGTGGTGCCGTCCACCACCGCGAAGTCTTCGGCAAAGGCCAGGGCCAGCAGCGCGGCGCGGCGCCAGCGGCGCGGGATGGTGGCGAGCAGGGCGCCCACCTCGGGCCAGGGGTGGCCGGGGCTGATGGGGCTGATGGGGCTGATGGGGCTGACGGGCCCGATGGCCACCGGCTGGTCATCGCCATCGAGCTGCCAGCCCAGCCAGGGCGCGCGCCAAGTCGATCCGTCGATCTGGAAGGCCTGCGGCTGCTCGGCCGCGGCATGGGCGGCCAGCGCGGCCAGGGCCGGCCCGGCGTCGAAGCCGGGTTGTTGCAGCAGCGCCTGCTGCCAGTAGGCGCCCAGCACCGCCAGCTTCTCGCGCAGGTGGCGGATGCCCACGCCGTGCGGCGCAGCCGCTGGCGTCAGCTGCCTGGCACCGGGTTGCAGCCGGCGCAGGCCGGGCTGCATGCGGTGCGGCAGGTGCACGGCGGCGTCGAAGTCGAAGGCCATGGCGGGCACGGTACCACCGGCGGCCAGGCAGCAAAAAGGGCACCGGGGTGCCCTTTCTGTGGTGCAGCGGTGCTGCAGGCTCAGACGCGCTTGCGGTATTCGTGCGTGCGGGTGTCGATCTCGATCATGTCGCCCTGGGCGACGAAGATCGGCACCGGGATCTCGAAGCCGGTGGCCAGCTTGGCCGGCTTGAGCACCTTGCCCGAAGTGTCGCCCTTGACGGCAGGCTCGGTCCAGGTCACTTCACGCACCACGCTGGTGGGCAGTTCGACCGAGATGGCCTTGCCGTCGTAGAACACCACTTCCACCGGCATCGCGTCTTCCAGGTACTGGATCGCGTCGCCCATGTTCTCGGCTTCCACCTCGAACTGGTTGTAGTCGCCGTCCATGAACACATACATCGGGTCGGCGAAGTAGGTGTAGGTGCACTCCTTCTTGTCCAGCACGATCTGGTCCATCTTGTCGTCGGCCTTGAACACCGTCTCGGTGGCCTGGTTGTTCAGCAGGCTCTTGAGCTTCATGCGCACAGTGGCCGAGTTGCGCCCGCCCCGGCTGTATTCGGTCTTGAGCACGACCCACGGGTCCTTGCCCTGCATGATGACGTTGCCGGCGCGGATTTCTTGAGCGATTTTCATGGGAGTTCCCGGGGGTGTGGACTGGTGCTGAACGGGGTTCAGGGCAGCCAGTCGGCGTGAAGCAAAGCCCGCGATTTTAGCCGGATTTCCTGGCCCGGCGGCTGGAGGCGAAGGCCAGCAGCTGGATGGCCAGGTCGGCCCGGGCGTGCAATCCGGTCTGCCAGGCCAGGTGCTGGGCGCGCCAGGCGGCCAGGTCGGGCAGTTGCAGCGGGCCAGGCGCGAGCCCGTTGGCGACGTGGTGCGCCTGGCGCACCGCCGCCGCCAGGCCGGGCGGGCTGCCGGCCAGGCTGTGGTCGAGCCAGGCGTCCAGCTTCGGCGCGTGGGCGCCGTCGTCCTGCGGGTAGATCTGCCACAACACCGGGCCGGCGCCCAGCAATTGCGCGCGCACGAAGGAATCTTCACCCCGCACCAGTTTCAGGTCGGCGGCGGCCAGCAACCAGTCGAAGTCGGCCAGCGCCAGCCAGGGCAGCGGCTGCAGGCGCAGGCCGTGCGGCAGCGGCAGGCCGGCCAGCTGGGCCTGCAGCGGCCCCTGCGGCACCCACAGCAGCGTGGGCTGGCGCATGGACAGGCCAGCCAGCGCAGCCAGCAGCCATTCCAATGCCGGGCTGGCATAGCCGAACAGCAGCACCGCGCGCTCACCTGCGGCGGGCGCCCAGCCGCGCTGCGCCAGCCAGGCGCTTGCGTCCGCCGCCTTGGGCGCCGGCGGGTGCTGCAGCAGGCCGCCGGTGGCCGGCGTGAAGCCGGGGTAGAAGAACCATTTGTCCAGCCCGGCGCCCGGCCCGTTGAACTGCGGTGAGCGCAGGCCGTGGCAGCGGTCCACGTAGGCCTCGGCGCTCAGGTACTCCAGGTTGATCCACACCGGCGCCACCGGCTGCGCTGCCATGCGGGCGATGTAGGCATCGGGCAGGTGGCAGCCGAAGGCCTCGACCACCACATCACCCGGGTGGTCGGCCTGCAGTGCGCCAGCCCAAGGCTGCACCTGCACGCCGGGCGCGCCCAGCGGCGCCATCCAGGCGAGCGCGCTGGCGTCGTCGATCCACAGCCGCACGGCCTGGCCGCGCGCTGCCAGCGCGCTGCACAGGCGCCAGCACACGCCCACATCGCCGAAGTTGTCGACCACCCGGCAGAACACATCCCAGCGCTGGCCCGGTTGCAAATCAAGCATGTGCCATTGCATGGGGGGATTATCGGCAGCGGCAGAATCCGGCACCGCCCGCCCCGCCACCGATGACCGACCCCGCTGCCCCTGCCGACACCCCCGCCGCCCTTGCGCCTGGCCCCGACCAGGTGCGCGAGCGCCTGCTGACCGAGGTGGCCGCGCTGCCCGGCCTGCCCGGCGTCTACCGCTACTTCGACGCCCAGGGCGGTGTGCTGTACGTGGGCAAGGCGCGCAGCCTGAAGAAGCGGGTGGCCAGCTACTTCCAGAAGGACCACGGCGGCACCCGCATCGGCCACATGGTCAGCCGTATCGTCCGCATGGAAACCACGGTGGTGCGCACAGAGGCCGAGGCCCTGCTGCTCGAGAACAACCTGATCAAGACGTTGAACCCCAAGTTCAACATCCTGTTTCGCGACGACAAGAGCTACCCCTACCTGAAGCTGCAGCGCCATCCGTTCCCGCGCATTGCCTACTACCGCGGTGCGGTCGACCGCAAGCACACCTACTTCGGCCCCTACCCCGGCGCCTGGGCGGTGAAGGAGACCATCCTGCTGCTGCAGAAGGCCTTCAAGCTGCGCACCTGCGAAGACACGGTGTATGCCAACCGCAGCCGGCCCTGCCTGCTCTACCAGATACGCCGCTGCTCGGGCCCCTGCGTGGGCCTGATCACGCCGGCCGATTACGGGCGCGATGTGTCGAATGCCGAGCGCTTTCTGCTGGGCGCCACCGACGAGGTGATCGGCACCCTGCAGACGCAGATGATGGCCTATTCCGACGCACTGGAATTCGAGCGCGCGGCCGAGGTGCGCAACCAGATCAGCGCCTTGTCGCGTGTGCTGCACCAGCAGAGCATGGAAGAAAGCAGCCTCACATCGGTGCGCGACCGCGACGTGGACGTGCTGGCCGTCAAGGTGCAGGGCGGGCGGGCCTGCGTCAACCTGGCCATGGTGCGCGGTGGCCGCCACCTGGGCGACCGGGCTTACTTTCCGGCCCATGTGGAAGATGCCACCGCGCTGACCGCCGACGAAGCCGAGGAACGCAGCACCGCGCTGACGGTGGAACAGCAGGTGCTGGAGGCCTTCATCGCCCAGCATTACCTGGGCGTGGGGCCGCCCGGCCTGCTGGTGTTGAGCTGCCCGGTGGCGCCCGAACTTCTGGCCGCGCTGAGCGAGCAGACCGGCAGCAAGATCACTGCCCAGCACCAGCCGCGAGAGCAGCGCAAGCTGTGGCTGGAAATGGCCGAAAAGGGCGCGCAGATTGCGCTGGCACGGCTGCTGGCCGAAGAAGGCAGCCAGCGTGAACGCACCCGCGCCCTGGTGGAGGCGCTGGATCTGGTGGTGGAAGACCTGGACGCCCTGCGCATCGAATGCTTCGACATCAGCCACACCGCTGGAGAAGCCACCCAGGCCAGCTGCGTCGTCTATGAGGGCCACGCCATGCGCCCGGCCGATTACCGCCGCTTCAACATCGACGGCATCACCGGCGGCGACGACTACGCCGCCATGCGCCAGGTGCTGCAGCGCCGCTATGCCAAGGTGGCCGAGGCCCGCAGCATTGCCATCAAGGACGGCAAACTGGCCGGTGAGATGGCCGCCGATGCGTCCAACAGCGTGCTGCCCAAGGCCCTGCGCCTGCCCGACCTGGTGCTGGTGGACGGCGGCCGTGGCCAGGTGTCCATGGCGCGCGAGGTGTTCACCAGCCTGGGGCTGGACCTGTCGCTGATCATCGGCGTCGAAAAAGGCGAAGGCCGCAAGGTGGGCCTGGAAGAACTGGTGTTTGCCGACGGGCGTGACAAGGTGTACCTGGGCCATGACTCGGCCGCATTGATGCTGGTGGCGCAGATCCGCGACGAGGCCCACCGCTTCGCCATCACCGGCATGCGCGCCAAGCGCGCCAGCGTGCGCACCGGCGGCAGCAAGCTCGAAGACATCACCGGCGTGGGGCCGAAGAAGCGCGCCAAGCTGCTGCAGCGCTTTGGCGGCATCCGCGGCGTGGCAGCGGCCAGCGTGGACGAACTGTGTACTGTGGAAGGCGTGTCGCATGACCTGGCCGAGACCATCTACCGTGCGCTGCGCTGAGCCGCGGCGCAACCGCCTGCGGCATGTGGCCGGGATGCTGGCCGGCATGCTGCTGGGCGCGGGCTGCAGCCAGACGCCACTGCCGGCTGAGACCCCGCCCCCGGCAACTGGCGCGGCGACGGGCTCGGCAACAGCCCGGCCAGCCGCACCGACCCCAACGGCGCCGCCGGCGCAGGGCTCCCGCGCCGACCCACCACAGCCTGTGGCCGCGCCACCCTGGCGCCGTGCACGCGACTGGGACGACTTCCGCCACCAGGCCGCGCTGCGCCTGGTGGCGCTGAACCCGGAAGCCGTCTACACCGGCCCGGTGCACCAGCCGGCGCTGGCCATCCCGGTGCTGGAGATCGAGCTGAACGCCGATGGCAGCGTGCGCCGCATCCAGGTCTTGCGCCGCCCGGGCCAGGCCGCTGACACGGTGCAACTGGCCATCGCTGCCGTGCAGCGGGCGGCGCCCTTTGGCAGCGTGGCGCATCTGCCGCGGCCCTGGCGCTTCACCGAGACTTTCTTGTTCGATCACCAGCGCCGCTTCAAGCCCCGCACGCTGGACCTGTAGCGGGCGGGGCCTGCGCGGGCCCCGTCCTGCACAATGCTTGCATGTTTCTCACCGTGCCGACTCTGCTGACCTGGGCGCGCATCGTCGCGATCCCGCTGATCGTCGGTGTGTTCTACCTGCCGCTGGATGCCGCCACCCGCAACCTGGTGGCCACGGTGATGTTTGTGGCGTTTGCGCTGACCGACTGGCTCGACGGCTGGTTGGCGCGCAAGCTCAACCAGATATCGGCCTTTGGGGCGTTTCTCGACCCGGTGGCCGACAAGTTCCTGGTGTGTGCGGCGCTGCTGGTGCTGGTCAAGCTCGACCGGGTGGATGTGCTGATCGCGCTGGTGATCATCGGCCGCGAGATCGCCATCTCGTCACTGCGCGAATGGATGGCCCAGATCGGCGCCTCGCGCAGCGTGGCGGTGCACATGCTGGGCAAGCTCAAGACCGGCACGCAGATGACGGCCATCCCGTTTCTGCTGTATGACGGCGCGCTGTTCGGCTTCATCGACACCCGCATCTGGGGCACCGTGCTCATCATCATCGCCACCGTGCTGACCATCTGGTCGATGGTGTACTACCTGCAGCGGGCCTTGCCCGAGATTCGCGCCAAGGCGCGATGAGCGCTGCCGCACGGCCGCTCCGAAGGGAGCGCGATCCTCCCCCGGGGAGGTGGTCACGTAGTGACCGGAGGGCCGGCCGATGAGCGCTGCCGCACGGCCGCTCCGAAGGGAGCGCGATCCTCCCCTGGGGAGGTGGTCACGCAGTGACCGGAGGGCCTGCCAGTGACTGCTATCGTTTCCAACCGCCAGCTGGCTTGGCTGGCAGCCATGCCGTGGGTGTTCGTGGCGATCTGGAGCACCGGCTTCGTGGTGGCGCGCCTGGCCATGCCGCATGCGCCGCCGCTCACCTTTCTCAGCTGGCGCTACGCCTTGTCGCTGCTGGCCTTCGGCCTGTGGATCACCCTGGCCCGCGCGCCCTGGCCGCGTGGTGCGGCGCAGTGGGGCCACCTGGCGGTCAGTGGCGTGCTGATGCATGCCGGCTACCTGGGCGGCGTGTGGGCCGCCGTGCGCCTGGGCATGCCGGCGGGAACGGCGGCGCTGATCGTCGGGCTGCAGCCGCTGTTCACCGCGCTGTGGGTCAGCCGCGTGGCAACCCCTGGGCAGGCCGCTGTCACCGCACAGCAATGGGCCGGCCTGCTGCTGGGCCTGGCCGGCCTGGTCACCGTGGTCTGGCCCAAGCTCAGCCTGGGCGAGGTGACACCAGCCAATCTGGGGCTGGCGGTTGTGGCGCTGGCGTCCATCACCATCGGCACGCTCTACCAGAAGCAACATGTGGTGCCCGCCGATGTGCGCAGCGGCAACTTCGTGCAGATCGCCGCCGCACTGGTGGTGTCGGCGCCGCTGGCCTGGCTGGAGCCGGGCGTGCTGGTCTGGCACCCCGATCTGCTGACCGCGCTGGCCTGGTCGGTGCTGGTGCTCACGCTGGGTGGCAGCTCGCTGCTGATGGTGCTGATCCAGCGTGGCGCCGCCACCCGTGTCACCAGCCTGCTGTACCTGGTGCCGCCATGCACCGCCTTGCTGGCCTGGTGGCTGTTTGCCGAGCGCATGGCCGCCAGCGGCTGGGCCGGCATGGCACTGTGCGCTGTCGGCGTGGGCCTGGTCTTGCGCAGCCCGGCACGCTGACGCCCCCGGGACGCCAGCAAGGCGCTGGAAACGAATGCACGCCCGTTCCGGCTTCGGGCAAAGAGATGCCCTGCCGCCCTGATCCCAGGGTGGTGAATCCACCTAAACTGAAGCGCGCGCACTTGACACTGCCTGGGGTGGCCGCTGTAATGATTTGCAGCGTCAGGCCGCCACCGCACACTGCTACACCTGGCCCGGACCAGTGCCTCAGCGACCGCCCAGACGCCACCGCCAGCAGGTGCGCGGCACAGCGCAAAGCGCACACGAAAAACAGGATGGAGAGGGAGTCATTTTTGTGAACAAAGCTGAGCTGATCGATCACATTGCCGCGCAGGCCGACATTTCCAAAGCCGCTGCCACGCGTGCGCTCGAAGCTATCATCGGCGGCGTTAAAACCACCCTGAAAAAGAGTGGCAGCGTGTCCATCGTCGGCTTTGGTACCTTTGCCGTCACCAAACGCGCTGCGCGCGCCGGTCGCAACCCACGCACTGGCGCCGCGATCAAGATCAAGGCTGCCAAGGTGCCAAAATTCCGCCCGGGCAAGGGCCTGAAAGACGCGCTGAACTGACTTGCCTGCCGGCATGGCCCGGTGGGGCATGATCGGACAATTGCCCAAGACTGCGGGTGCTTAGCTCAGTTGGTAGAGCGGCGCCCTTACAAGGCGTAGGTCGGGGGTTCGAGCCCCTCAGCACCCACCACCGCAGCCTGCATTGCAGGGCCGGGCCGCACCTTGCGGCCGGCCACCGGCGCTCGTTCTAGAATCTGCCGGTTCGATTTCGCTGCCATGCTGGCAGCACCATCAGCCCAGGCGAACCCAGGTTCGCCTTTTTTGCACCTGTCGCCCCCTGGTCGATGCTTGGCGCCAAGCCCGCACGTCGGCCTGGGCTGCCA
Organism: Aquabacterium sp.; assembly: GCA_029865965.1. GTDB lineage: Bacteria > Pseudomonadota > Gammaproteobacteria > Burkholderiales > Burkholderiaceae_C > Pseudaquabacterium. The sequence continues at coordinate 2,364 of JARXAJ010000162.1, read as the reverse complement.
GGGCCAGCGCCCCTCCGAGGCTGTCACCATGCTAGATTTTGTCCGCAAGCACAACCGGATCTTCCTTGGCCTGATCCTGATCCTGATCCTGCCGTCGTTCGTGGTGTTCGGCATCCAGGGTTACTCGGGCATGACCGAAGGCGCCAATGCCGCCGTGGCCACCGTTGCCGGCCAGAAAATCACCCAGGCCGAATGGGACGCCTCGCACCAGGAGCAGGCCCAGCGGGTGCGCCAGCAGCGGCCCGAGATCGACCCCAAGTTGCTGGATTCGCCAGAGGCCCGCGCCCAGACACTCGACGCCCTGGTGCGCGAGCGGGTGCTGGCCGTGGCCAGCGACAAGCTGCATCTGGGCGTCAGCAATGAGCGGCTGCAGCGCCTGTTCGTCACCGATCCGCAGTTCGCCATGCTGCGCAATGCCGACAACAGCATCAACAAGGACCTGGTTACCGCGCAGGGCATGAGCGTGGCGGCCTTCGAGTCCCGGCTGCGCCAGGACCTGACGCTGCAGCAGGTGCAGGGCGGCATCATCGGGTCGGTGCTGGCCGCCAAGGCGCCGGTGAACCAGGCGCTGGACGCCTTGCTGCAACGCCGTGAGATCCGCTTCACCAAATTCAGCACGCCCGAGTACCTGGCCAACGCGGCGCCCACCGACGCCGACATCGAGGCCTTCTACAAGAGCCACGAGGCCGACTTCCGTGCGCCCGAGCAGGCCAGCATCGAATACGTGGTGCTCGACCTGGCGTTGCTGAAGAAGAGTGTGGCCGTGCCCGAGGAAGACCTGCGCAAGTACTACACCGAGAACGCCAGCCGCTACACCGCAGCCGAAGAGCGCCGCGCCCGGCACATCCTGGTGCAGGCCGCCAAGGACGCGCCGGCCGACGTCAAGCAGAAGGCCAAGGCCAAGGCCGACGCGCTGCTGGTTGAAGCGCGCAAGAGCCCGGCCGGCTTTGCCGAGCTGGCCAAGAAGAATTCGGACGACCCCGGGTCGGCGCCTAACGGTGGCGACCTGGATTTCTTCGGCCGGGGCGCGATGGTCAAGCCGTTCGAGGATGCTGCCTTCGCGATGAAGCCGGGCGAAATCAGCAACGTGGTCGCATCGGATTTCGGCTACCACATCATCCTGCTCGACGCCGTGCGCGGCGGCGAGAAGAAGCCGTTCGAGGCGGTGCGTGCGGCCATCGAGGATGAAGTGCGCCAGCAGGGCGCCACCCAGAGGTGGGCCGAGGCGGCCGAGCAGTTCACCAACACCGTCTACGAGCAGGCAGACAGCCTGCAGCCGGTGATCGACAAGCTCAAGCTCGACAAGAAGACTGCCACCGTGCGCCGCCAGCCGCTGCCCGGTGCCAGCGGGCCGCTGGTGTCGGCCAAGCTGCTGGATGCGGTCTTCGGCAACGACGCTGTCAAAAACAAACGCAACACCGATGCCGTGGACACCGGCCCCAACCAGCTGACATCGGCCCGCGTGGTGCAGCACCAGCCGGCGCGCACCCTGCCGCTGGCCGAAGTGCGCGACCTGGTGCGCCAGCGCCTGGTGGCCACCCAGGCCGAGGCCCTGGCGCGCAAGGACGGCGAAACCCGGCTGGCCCAACTGAAGGCCGACCCGGCCAATGGCACGCTGACCGGCCCGGTGGTGGTCTCACGCGCCCAGCCGGCAGGCTTGTCGCGCAATGCGCTCGAAGCCGTGCTGGCCGCCGATGCGACCAAGCTGCCGGCGGTGGTGGGTTTGTCGCTGCCGGGTGAGGGTTACATGGTGGCGCGCATCGACAAGCTGATGCCGCGCGACGTCCAGCCAGCCGAGAACGAGGCACTGAATGGCCAGTACGCCCAGGCCTGGGCCCGTGCCGAGGCCGAGGCCTATTACCGCGCGATCAGCGCCCGCTACAAGGCCGTGAAGAAGGCCGACCCGGTGGCGGCGGCCACGGCGGCATCGGCCGCCCGGCCCTGACGCGGAGCGTGCTGCGCTGCCGTTGCAGCGCAGCACGCTATACTGATTGGCTCGACGGTGGCTGTAGCTCAGTTGGTAGAGTCCCAGATTGTGATTCTGGTCGTCGTGGGTTCGAGTCCCATCAGCCACCCCAGACAACGCACATTCAACGCCCCCTCATCGCAAGGTGAGGGGGCTTTGTTTTTGGGGCTGGGCACATCGGTCGGTGCGATGGAGGCAGCGCAACCGTCTCGCGGGCCTGGTCTGCGTGCACACCGAAACGGCGCGCTCTGAGGGGCTCGGGTGGCGCTCCCGGGTGCGCCCTCCAGCCTCCAGTCAGGCTGCTGCGACAGCGCCCTGCGGTTGCGCCGGGCGCAGCAGCCAGCGCGCCAGCGCCGGCAACAGCACCAGCGCACCCACCATGTTCCACAGGAACATGA
>JARXAJ010000092.1 GCA_029865965.1 Aquabacterium sp. | reverse complement strand
GTGCCGGCCACCACCGCGCTGTCGAGGAAGGCGAAGCCCCGCGCCCGGCCTTCGTCGACCGCGGCCTGCACGCGCGCCGGGTCCAGCGCCGACAGCTTGTCGTAGCGGCGGGCATTGGCCTCGATGATCTCGCCGGCTTCGTCAGGTGGCAGCGCGCACAGGATGGCCAGGCCGCCGGCGCCCACGCCCAGCGGCCGGCGGATGCCGACGTCCAGCGTCAGCGCCTTGATCGGGTAGTCGCCCAGCGCCCGGGCCGTGCACACCGCCTCCAGGCCACGCCGCTCGCTCAGATACACGGTGTCCTTGGTGGCGTCGGCAATCTCGGCCAGCACCGGCTCGCAGTGCGCGGCCAGTTGCACACGCGGGCGGGCCAGCAGGCCCAGCTCATGCAGCAGCGGGCCCAGAAAGTACTTGCGGGTGACCGGGTGGCGCTCAACCAGGCCCTCCAATTCCAGCCGCTGCAGCATGCGCAAACAGGTGGACGTGGGCAGGCCGCTGGCAGTGGCCACGTCGCCCAGGCGCATGCCGTTGCGCCCGCGCGAGGCCACTACCCGCAACATGCCCACCACCCGCGCGATGCTCTGCGTGCCGCGGCGCGGGCTGTCGGCAGGGATGGTCGGGCTCATGGCTGGCGGCAAGTTGAAGATCGTTGCCACCATGCGGCAGAACCTGGGGTTCGACCCGTACGCATCACGGCTGGTTTCATCCTGCAATGCTAGGCCACACCAACCTTGCCGGATTGCCACAACGTGACAACTGCTGCCCCCCGCGTTCCGCAAACCATGACCGAGAAGATCCTTGCCCGCGCCAGCGGCCGGGCATCGGTGCAACCGGGCGACGAAATCGAGGCCCGGCCCGACTTCGTCATCAGCTACGACTTCCCCGGCTACACCGACGTGTTCTTCAAGGAAGCGAAGGACGAGTTCGGCGTCGACAAGGTGGCCACGCCCGAGCGCTATGTGCTGTTCATCGACCACATGATTCCGGCCGCCGCGCCCAAGGAAGAAGAGCTGCACCAGAACACCCGCGCCTGGGGTGCGAAGAACAATGTGCCGGTGCATGAGCGCAAGGGCATCGGCCACCAGGTGTCGGCCGAGTTGGGCTATGCCACGCCGGGCGCCTTCATCGTGCACTTCGACGGCCATGTCAGCCAGCTGGGCGCGTTTGGCGCCTATGCCTTCGGCGCACGCAAGGGCGTGCTGGAGGCCTATGTGTCCGAGACCATCGCGCTGCGCGTGCCGCCCACCGTCAAGATCGAACTCACCGGCACGCTGCAGGCCGGCGTGATGGCGCGCGATGTGTTCCACCACCTGGTGCGGGTGCTGGGGCCGTCGTCCTGCGCCTTCAAGGCCGTGGAATTGTGCGGCCCGGTGATCGACGCCATGAGCGTGGAAGGCCGGCAGACGGTGTGCGGCCAGGCGATGTTCCTGGGTGCCACCACCATGCTGGTGGCGCCCGACGCCAAGACCCTGGCCTGGCTGGACGGGCGCCAGCGGCTGGCCGTGCCGCCGGTGCACCCCGATGCCGATGCGGTGTATGAGCGCGTGGTCACCATCGATGTGTCCGACCTGGCGCCCATCGTGGTGGTGCCGCCCAGCCCGGCCAACACCCGCGACCTGTCCGACCACCTGGGGCTGCCGGTGCATTCAGGCTACCTGGGATCGTGCGCCAGCGGCCGGCTCGAAGACCTGCGCATCGCCGCCGACGTGCTGCGCGGGCGCCAGGTCAAGCCCGGCTTCCAGCTGCATGTGGTGCCCACGTCGCAGGCCATCATGGCCGCGGCCGCGCGGGAAGGCCTGATCGAAACCCTGGTCGAGGCCGGCGCCTTCATCAGCTCACCCACCTGTGACTACTGCTACGGCCGCATTGCCACCATGGCCGACGGCCAGCGCGCGGTGTCCACCGGCACGCTGAACACGCCCGGGCGCATGGGCAGCGTCGACTCCGAGATCTACATCTGCAACGCCGCCGTGGTGGCCGCGTCGGCGGTGGAGGGCTGCATCGCCGACCCGCGGCCGTACCTGGCCAACCCCGTGGGAGCCGCATGATGGGGCTGAACAACCTGCGTGGCCGCGTCGCCTGGGTGTTTGCGGAAGACGACTACGACATCGACCTGATCATCGGCGTGCGCAACATCAAGATCACCGACGTGCAGGAGCTGGCCCGCCTGGCCATGAGCGACGCCGACCCCGGCTTTGCCGCCACGGTGCAGCGCGGCGACCTGCTGGTGGGCGGGCGCAACTTCGGCTACGGCCACCCGCACTACCCGGCCATGCGCGCCATGCGCCACCTGGGCATTGCCGGCGTGGTGGCTGAATCCTTCTCGCCCGGCTTCTTCCGCGGCGAGATCAGCATGGGTTTTCCGCTGGTCACCTGCCCCGGCATCCTGGGTGCGGCGCAGCGCGGCGATGCGATCGAGGTCGACTGGCAGGCCGCCCAGGTGCGCCTGCCCGGACGCGGCCAGACACTGGCGCTGCTGCCGCTGGGCGCAGCCGAACGCGGCACGCTGGAGGCCGGCGGCCTGAACCCCTACCTGAAGGCGCGCATGGCCGCAAAGAGCCAGGCCGCCACCATGCCCACCACGCCAGAAAGCACCCCATGACCACCCTACGCCAAGCCCTGCGCCAGCGCATCAGCCACGGCCCGACCGTCTACTTTGCCGGCGCGCAAGACGCGCTGTCGGCCCTGCTGGTCGACCAGTCCGACTTCGACGGCGTGTTCTCCACCGGCTTCGGCATCTCGGCGTCGCTGCTGGGCCAGCCCGACATGGAGCTCTACACCCTCAGCGAAAACGTGCAGGTCGTCGACCACATGGCCAACGTGGTGCGCAAGCCCATCTTTGCCGACGCCGACACCGGCTACGGCAATGCGCTGAACGTGGCGCGCACCGTGCGCGCCTTCGAGAAAGCCGGCGTCGCCGCACTGTCGATCGAAGACCAGATCAGCCCCAAGCGCTGCCCGGCGGCGACTGTCACCTCGCTGGTGGTGCCGATGGCCGATGCCGTGGCCCGCGTCCGCGCCGCCGTCGATGCCCGGCAAGACCCCGACCTGCTGATCGTCGCCCGCACCGACGTGGCCGACCCCGGTGAGGCGCTGGAGCGCGCCGCCCGCTTTGCCGAGGCCGGCGCCGACCTGATCCAGCCGATCTCGCGCACCTTCAGCACCTACGACGACCTCGTGCGCCTGCGTGAAGCCTGCGGCCGGCCGCTGTCGTTGCAGCTGATGGAAGGCACCTGGATGGCCCAGCTCGACCGGGCGCAGATCGAGTCGGTGGCCGCTTTTGCCACCTACCCCATCGTCACCCTGCTCAGCATCGTGCATGCGATGCAGGCCAACCTGGCAGCCCTGGCCGCGCAGCGCGGCGCGCCCATGGGTGCGCTGCCCTGCGGCCGCACCACCATGGCCGACTTCAAGCACCTGATCGGCTGGCATGCGCTGGAAGAGCGCCAGGCCTCGTATGAAGTGGGCCCCGCTGCCAAGCCTTGACGTGCCCTGTCCCGAACACCATCACCATCACCACAACACACCCATGAGGAGTCTTCCATGCGCTTGATTCGCCGCCGCGTCGTCGCGGCCAGTCTGATCGGCTCGGCCCTGCTGGCCACCGCCCCTGGCCTGGTGCTGGCGCAAGCCTTCCCGAGCAAGCCCATCCGCATCATCGTGCCCTACCCGGCCGGTGGCGCCACCGACGTGGCCACCCGCTTGCTGGCACCGCGCCTGCAAGAAGAGCTGAAGGTCAATGTCATCGTCGAGAACAAGCCCGGCGCCAGCGGCAACCTGGGCATGGTCACGCTGATGCAGAGCCCGGCCGACGGCCACACCCTGGCCATGAGCCTGACCGGCATGCTGTCGATCAACCCGGCCACCTACAGCAAGGCCGGCTTCACCGCAGCCGACTTCGTGCCGGTGGCGCGGGTGTCGCTGGCACCGCTGGTGTTGGTGGTGCCGGCCACGTCCACCTGGAAGACCACGGCCGACCTGGTGGCCGCCGGCAAGTCGGCCGGCAAGGGTGGCCTGCCCTATGGATCGACCGGCGCGGGCGGCCTGTCGCACCTGGCGTCCGAGCTGCTGAACGCGAACGCCAACGGCAACTACACCCATGTGCCCTACAAGGGCGGCGCACCGCTGGCACAGGCGCTGATGGCCGGTGAAGTGCCCTGGGGCCTGCTGGGCACGGCCGACGCCCGCAACTTCATCCAGTCGGGCAAGCTCAAGGCGCTGGCCCAGTTGCGCGCCACCCGGTCCGAGCTGTGGCCCGACGTGCCCACCGTCACCGAGCAAGGCTTCAAGGGCGGTGTCGACTTCGACGTGTGGTTCGGCCTGGTGGCCCTGGCCAAGACCCCGCCGGCCGCCGTGGCCCTGCTGAACCAGAAGGTGGCGCAGATCGTGACCGAGCCCGAGTTCCGCAAGCGGCTGAACGAGCTGGGCGGCGTGACACTGATCAGCGGCAACACGCCCGAGGCCTTTGCCGAGGTGCTGCAACGTGAGCTGGCGGTGCTGCCCAAGGCGGCGATGGACCTGGGCCTGAAGCTGGACTGACCCTGGCGCTGGCTGCGGCACGCGGCCTGGCGGTCCACCCCGACACCGACGCCTGGAAGCGCGCCCTGTGGCAGCAAGGCCTGCAGGCCACGCAACAGGCGCTGGCCAGGCTGGCCGAACTGGCCGACTGAGCAGGCTGACCGGGCCGGCACTGCAGGCCCGCAGCGCTGCAGCCGCGCACCCGCCTGTCCCGCACCGGACAAACCATCCACGGGTTAGCGAGGTTCCAACAATCCACTTGTCGGACAAAGATCGCGCTCCGCAATCAGCGGATGGATCGGAGACTTGGATGGGCGCCCAAACCGGGGCCGAGGTGTTCCAGCGTGTGGTGGTCGAGCCGGCGTACAAGACGGTGTCGGCGGCCATCGAGCGTGCCATCCTCGACGGCGCGCTGCGCCCTGGTGCCGCCTTGCCCACTGAACAAGACCTGGCCGACCGCTTCGGCGTGCACCGCAGCACCGTGCGCGAAGCCATCCGCCAGGTCGAGCAGGAAGGCCTGCTGCAGCGGCGCGAGGGCCGGCGTCTGTTCGTCTGCCTGCCCGGCGTGCATGACCTGGCGCCGCGCGCCACCCGGCTGCTGCTGCTGCACCAGACCACCTTCCAGGAACTGTGGGACGTGGCCCTGACGCTGGAGCCGCTGGCCGCCCGCCTGGCCGCCAGCCAAGCCACCGCTGACGACCTGGCCCAGCTGCAGGCCAATGTGGACGCCACCGCCGCCGAGACCGCCCTGCCCGCCCTGGTGGCGCTGGACATGGAGTTCCATGCCCTGGTGGGCCGCGCCAGCCACAACCGCGCGCTGATGCTGGCCCGCGAGCCGGTGGGCCTGCTCTACAACCCCACGCTGCTGCAGATCTACCAGCACCTGCCGCAGGCCAGCGCGCGCAACCTGGCGGCCCACCAGCACACGCTGGACGCGCTGCGCGCCGGCGATGCTGACGCGGCGGCCGAATGGACGCGCAAGCACATGGTCGATTTTCAACGCGGCTTCGCGATGGCCGGGCTCAGCATGCGCACGCCCATCGCCCAGCCGACCCCATGCCCGCCCCGGGCGACCCGCTAGGAGACAACCCATGACCCGCACCAACACACCAAAGTCACCCCGCAAGGGCCTGGGCGCACTGCGCCTGCTGGCCGCCGCTGCCGCCGTTTGCGCCACGACCGGCGCCCAAGCACAAGAGACCTTCAAGGTCGGCATCGTCAGCTTCCTGTCGGGCCAGGCGGCCGAGAGCTTCGGCATCCCCGCCGTCAACGGCGCCAAGGTGCTGCTGGACGCCTTCAACAAGGGCGCAGCGCCCGCGCCCTACAACAAGGTGGGTTTCGGCGGCATGAAGCTGGAATTCGTCTATGTGGACGAAGCCGGCGGCGCCACCAAGCAGGTGCAGGAACTCAAGACCCTGTACGACCGCGAAAAGGTCGATGCCGTGCTGGGCTATGTGTCGTCGGGCGACTGCCTGGCCGTGGCGCCGGCCGCCGAGGAGATGAAGAAGTTCCTGATCCTGTATGACTGCGGCACGCCGCGCATCTTCGAGGACAACAAGTTCCAGTACGTGTTCCGCACCGCCAGCCACGGCGCCATGGACAACGTGGCCCTGGCGCGTTATCTGAAGGCCAAGAACATCAAGGCCGACAGCTTCAACATGATCAACCAGGACTACGCCTGGGGCCAGGATTCAAAGAAGGACTTCGCCGGCTCGATGGGCAAGCTGTTCCCCAATGCCAAGGCGGGTGAGGACCAGTTGCCCAAGTTCGGCGCCGGCCAATACGGCACCGAGATTTCGGCGCTGATGAGCAAGCCCGCCGACGTGACCCACAGCAGCCTGTGGGGCGGCGACCTGCAGGCCTTCATCCTGCAGGCCGGCCCGCGTGGCCTGTTCAAGCGCACCCAGATGCTGCTGTCGGCCGGCGACCATGTGCTGCCCGGCCTGGGCGACAAGATGCCCGACGGCGTGATCCTGGGTGCCCGTGGCGCTTACGGCCACATGTCGCCCAAGAGCGCACTCAACGACTGGTGGTGGGATCTGTACAGCAAGGCCTACAACGTCTACCCGGTGCAGGCCCCGTACCGCATGGTGCAAGGCCTGCTGGGCCTGAAGCTGGCGGCCGAGAAGGCGATGGCCGCCAATGGCGGCAAGAAGCCCACCAGCGAGCAGTTGGCCGCCGCACTGCGCAACTCTGAATGGGAATCGCCCGCCGGCAAGATCCGCATGGCGCTGGGCGGTGGCCACCAAGCCATCCAGGACACCGCCATCGGCCGCACCAAGTACGACGCCGCCAAGAAGATGGTGATGATCGAGGACATCGTGCGCTTCCCGGCCGACTGCGTGAACCCGCCGGCCAACATGGACGCCGAAGACTGGATCAAGGCGGGATTCCCGGGCGCCAAGAACTGCCCCTGATACTGCCCCTGATGGCATGAATCTCCCTGCTGCGCGGGCCGATCTGGCGCCTGTGCTGCGCGCCGTACGGGTGTACGGCTGCGCTGCTCGGCACCACCTCGGCCCGCTCGCGACGGGATCTTCAAGCCATCAGCCCTCCGGTCCCCATGAACTTTTGAAAGCCACCCCATGGCTGCCCTTGTCACCATCCTGATCGACGGCCTGACCTATGCGTCCTGGCTGTTCATCGTCGCGCTCGGGCTCACGCTGGTCTTCGGCGTGCTCAAGATCCTGAACATCGCGCATGGCAGCTTCTATGCGCTGGGCGCCTATGGCGCGGCCACCATGGTGGCCTG
>JARXAJ010000050.1 GCA_029865965.1 Aquabacterium sp. | reverse complement strand
GCGGCGATCCAAGCCGCCAAGCCATGACCGCCGCCGCCGCAGCCCGCCGTCAGGCGCCGAAGACCGTCGACACCTGCCCCAGCACACCGAAATCAGCCCGCACCGTGTCGCCAGGCTGCACCGGCAGGGGCGGCATGCAGGTGCCGGTGGTGACGAACTGGCCGGCCAGCAGGCCGATGCCGCGCTGGCGCAGGTCGTTCACCAGCCAGGCCAGCGCCAGGCGCGGGTCGCCCAGCACCGCCGCGCCGCTGCCGTCGCACACCAGGCGCCGGGCGCCGTCGTTGTGGATGGTGGCCTGCACGGCATGGCGGCTCAGATCCAGTACCCGCCAGTCGCAGCCGGCGGCAGGGCCCAGCACAAACTGGTGGGCGCAGGCATCGTCGGCCAGCAACTGGGCTTCACCCGCCTGCACGAAGTCGGCATAGCGGGAGTCGGGCACCTCGATGCCGGTGTGCAGGCTGGCCACCGCTGCCAGCACGTCGTTCAGCGTGTAGGGCGCAACGCGCGCCGGCAGGTCGCTGCCGAAGCGGAATACAAACTCGGGCTCGGCCACCCGCATGCCGTTGCCGGCCAGCGACCAGCACGCGCCGTCGCCCGCCATGCGGCTGTCCAGCATCCGGCCGGCCAGCGGGCCGCCCACGCCGATGTGGGCTTGCCCGGCGGCGCTGGTGGCGGCGATCTTCCAGCCTGCCACCGCACCACCCGCCACCGCGGGCAGGCAGGCCTGGATGGCGTGGCCGGCATCGGCATCGGCTGGCCGCAGCGCAGGCGGCAGCGCGGCCAGCTTGGTGCCGGCCAGCCGGTGCTGCCACAGCAAGTGCGCGGCCTGGGTGTGTTGATCGGTCATGGGCGTTGCGTCCTTCACCTGGCCAGCATGCCGCCGTCGACCGCCAGCGCCTGGCCGGTGACGAAGCTGGCCGCCGGCCCGCACAGCCACAACGCGGTGGCGGCAATCTCGGCCGGCTCGGCGATGCGGCCCATCGGGTGCAGGTTGTCGATGAAGGCCGCACGCTCGGGGCGTTGGGCCACGGCGCGCTCGGTCATCGCGGTGCGCACCACGCCCGGGCACACGGCATTGACACGGATATTGCGCTTGGCGTATTCCAGCGCGGCGGCCTTGGTCAGTCCTACTACGCCATGCTTGCTGGCAGTGTAGGCAGGCATCGTGGCCGCGCCCACCAGGCCGGCCACCGACGCGGTGTTGACGATGGCGCCCCCGCCGCCCTGGGCCAGCATCTGGCGGATCTGGTGCTTCATGCACAGGAACACACCGCGCAGGTTGACGGCGATGGTGCGGTCGAACACGTCTTCATCCGCGTCGGCCGTGGCCACGCCTTCGAGCTCGACACCGGCATTGTTGAAGGCTGCATCCAGCCGGCCGAACTGCGCCACCGCCGCCGCCACCATGGCCTGCACGCTGGCGCTGCTGGTCACGTCGACCTGTACCGCCAGCGCCTGGGCGCCGGCCGTGCGTGCAGCCTCGGCCGCGGCTTCGGCACCGGCGCCGTCGAGATCGGCCGCCACCACCCGCGCGCCGGCCTGGGCAACGGCCAGCACCGCCGCGCGGCCGATGCCACCGGCCGCGCCGGTGTTGATCACCACCTGGCCGGCCATCAGCGCACCGGCCTGATGCGGTAGATGGCATTGTTGCGGTCGGCGCTCATGTAGATGCTGCCGTCGGCGCCCACGGCCACGCCGGTGGGCACATAGGGCGGCGGCAGGCCGGGGCCGGCGCTCAGGCCGATGGGCAGGTTCTCGGCGATGGTGCGGCGCTGGTTGGCCGCCAGGTCCAGCTCGGTCAGCCGGCCGGCAGCGGCTTCGGCCACCACCAGGCTGCCCCAGGGGGTGAAGGCCAGGCCCTCGGGCAGGGCCAGGCCGGTGGCCACCTGGGTCTTGGCACCGGTCTTGGGGTCGATGCGCTGGATGTTGCCGGCCGCCTCGGTCACGTAGAGCTGGCCATCGGGGCCCAGCACCATCTGCACCGGGCCGCCCAGGCCGGTGGCCAGCGGTGCGCGATCGACGAAATTGGCGCCGCTGGCGCGGGTGATGCTGCCCGTGGCGATCTCGGCCACCAGCAGGTTGCCGTCGTCCATCGGGATGGCGTCGTAAGGCGCCTTGAAGCCATGCAGCATGGCAATGGTCTTGCCGCTGGCGCGGTCGATCAGCTGCACCGTGCCGGTGAACCACGACGACAGCGCCATGGTCTTGGTGCCCAGGCCCACCGCGAACGGGTATTCCATGTCGTTGTCGACCGCATGCATGCGCTTGACATCGGTCACCGCGCCGCTACCCAGGTCCACCTTGCGCAGGGTGAAGATGTCGGCCACCCACAGGCTGTTGCCATCCACCTTGATGCCGGCCGGCACCGCCACCGCGCCGCGGGTGAGCTGCCGCACTGCGCCGGTGGCAGGGTTGACGGCCTGGATGCCGTTGTCGGCCATGTTCGACACATAGATGGTGCCGTCGGGCGCGATGGCCAGGTTGTCCAGCGCGCTGGCCAGCTGGGCCACCACCTGGCGCGCACCGGTGTCCAGCGCCACCTTGACCAGTTCACCGGTGGCGGTGTCGATCACCCAGACATTGCCCTTGCCGTCCAGGTTGGCGGCGGCCGGGGTGTCGAAGCTGGCGCTGATCACGCTGACCGCGCCGTCCTTCGGGTCAACCCGCACCACGCTGCGCTTGAACCACAGCGGGCCGTAGATCATGCCGTCCGGGCCCACCTCAAAGCCGTTCAGCCCGCCCAGATCCTTGGCGATCGGGCGCGGCGGCGTGGCACCGCTCGGGTCCAGTTCCCACAGCGCATCCCCCAGGAACACCTGGGTGGCGTAGAGCTTGCCATTGCGCGGGTCGAAAGCCAGCGAGTTGAGGCCCGGCAAGCCCGATGCGATGACGCGCGCGGGCTGCTGGTCGTTGTCGCGGATGCGCACCGAGCCCTGCAGGTAGTTGGTCCAGGCCATGGCGCCGTTGGGCGCGATGGCGATGTCGTCGGCCTGTCCGTCGGGCCCGGCCACCAGGATCTTGGCCGCGCCGGTGTTGCGGTCCACCTCCCAGATGGCATTGCCCACCACGCTGCCGGCCAGCAGCCGGCCCTGCTTGTCCACCGCCAGGCCATGCACGCCGGTGAAGCTGGATGGCGCCACCAGCGGCTGCGGTGCGGCCCAGCCAGCAGGCCTGCCGGGGACCATGCCGGCACAGGCCGACAGCAGCAATGCGGTGGCGGCAGCCAGGGGCACCAGGGCACGGCGCAGGCGGGTCAGGCGGGGCAGGGGCATGGACATGCGGATCTCCGTTGTCGGAATCGACAGGGTGCAGTCTAGGCCTGCAGCCGGGCGGCCTGTGTCACCGCATTGACCTGCCGCGCCAGGCATCCGGGCAAACCCTGGCTGAACGTTTTGGCCAATGACAAAGTGCGGCTTGGCCATTGGCCGCAGCGCGCCACAGGCCGATGCTGCGGCCCTGTCCAGACGTTGCCCCGCCCCCAATGAGCCTGCCCGCCCAGCCAAGCGCCCACCACGACGGCCGTGCCCGCGTGATCCCGTTCCTGGTGATGATCGGAGCGCGCATCACGCACGAGGCCGATGGCGTGGCGGTGGTGCAACTGGCCCTGCGGCCCGACCTGCTGAACAACCACGGCGGCGGCCACGGCGGCGTGGTGATGAGCCTGCTCGACAGCGCCATGGCCAATGCCGCGCTCAGCCGCGTGGACTACCAGCGCGAGGTGGTCACCATCGACATGCACATCGCCTTCATGAAGCCGGCCGTGGGCGACCTGACCGCCACCGGCCGCGCCACCGGCGGCGGCAAGAGCGTGTGCTTCTGCGAAGCCGAGATCACCGACGCCAACGGCACCGTCACGGCCAAGGCCATGGGCACCTTCCGCTACCGCACGCCGGGGCCGTCCAAGGCGGGCGAATGACACACCACGGGCGCGCACAGGCGCCGCAGGAGACACCCATGCACCCCATCCGCTGCGGCCTGTGGCCGTGCCTGGCCGGCGCGCTGTTGCTTGGCGCCGCGCTGGTGCCCGCCGCACAGGCACGGGTCAACCGCATCTGCGCTGACCACCCCTGGACCTGATAGGAGACTGCGATGACACAAGCGGTGCATGTGGTGGGCGTGGGCATGATCCCGTTCACCAAGCCCGGGGCCAGCGAGGCCTATGACCTGATGGGCAGCCGCGCCGCCAGGCTGGCGCTGGACGACGCCCACATCGACTACGCCCTGGTGCAGCAGGCCTATGTGGGCTATGTGTACGGCGACAGCACGGCCGGCCAGGCGGCGATCTACGGCGTGGGGCTGTCGGGTATCCCCGTGGTCAACGTCAACAACAACTGCGCTACCGGCAGCACCGCGCTGTGGCTGGCGCGGCAGGCCGTGGCCTCGGGCGCGGCCGACTGTGTGCTGGCGCTGGGATTCGAGCAGATGGTGCCCGGTGCGCTGAAGGAGGGCTGGACCGACCGGCCGTCTCCGCTGGGCCGCTTCACCAGCGCGTTGCAGGCGCACCAGGGGCTGGATGCCAAGGCGCCGTTCGCCTCGCAGTTCTTCGGCGGTGCGGCGCGCGACTACATCGCCGAGCATGGCATCGCGCCCAGCACCTTCGCCCGCATCGCGGTGAAGGCGCGCCAACATGCGGCGCGCAACCCGCTGGCGGTGTTCCGCCAGACGGTGACGATGGACGAGGTGCTGGCATCGCCCAGCGTGTTCGACCCGCTGACCCGCCTGCAGTGCTGCCCGCCCACCTGCGGCGCCGCTGCGGCGGTGGTGTGCAGTGAAGACTTCGCCCGCCGCCACGGACTGGACGCGCGGGTGCGCATCGCCGCCCAGGCCATGACCACCGACGGCCCGTCCACCTTTGGCAGCGATGACATGCGCAAGCTGGTGGGTGCCGACATGGCGCGCAACGCAGCCGCCAAGGTGTATGCCGAGGCCGGCATCGGGCCCGAGGACCTGGACGTGGTGGAACTGCATGACTGCTTCACCGCCAATGAGCTGATCACCTATGAAAGCCTGGGCCTGACCCCCGAGGGCACGGCCGAGAAGTTCATCCTCGATGGCGACAACACCTATGGCGGGCGGGTGGTCACCAACCCGTCGGGTGGGCTGTTGAGCAAGGGCCACCCGCTGGGCGCCACCGGCCTGGCCCAATGCGCCGAGCTGACCTGGCAGCTGCGCGGCCAGGCGCAGCAGCGGCAGGTGGAAGGCGCCCGGCTGGCGCTGCAACACAACCTGGGGTTGGGTGGCGCCTGCGTTGTCACCCTGTATGAAAGGATGGATGCATGACACTCGACACCCGGCACATCGGCCACCGCTTCGCGCCTTACAGCGTGGGTGTGGAGGCGGGCCGCCTGAAGTTCTTTGCCAAGGCCATCGGCCAGACCGACCCGGTCTACACCGACGAAGCGGCTGCGCTGGCCGCCGGCCACCCGGCCTTGCCGGTGGCGCCCACTTTCCTGTTCTGCCTGGAAATGGACGGCAACAACCCGTTCACGGTGCGTGAACTGCTGGACCTGCCGGTGCCCAAGGTACTGCACGGCGAGCAGCGATTCGCTTACCACGCCATGGCCTATGCCGGCGACACGCTGACCTTTGCCCAGCACATCGCCGACATCTATGCGAAGAAGGGTGGGCTGCTGGAATTCGTGGTGCGCGAGACCCGCGTCACCAACCAGCATGGACAACACATTGCCGACCTGCACGGCATCACGGTGGTCAGACATGGTTGAAACCGCACAACTCCAAGTGGGCCAGGCGCTGCCCGCCTTCACCACCCTGCCGGTCACCCGGCTGACGCTGGCGCTGTACTGTGGCGCGTCGGGCGACCACAACCCGATGCATGTGGACATCGACTACGCCCGGGCTGGTGGGTCGCCCGACGTGTTTGCCCACGGCATGCTGAGCATGGGCTACCTGGGCCGGCTGCTGACCAACTGGGTGCCGCAGCAGCGCATCCGCGACTACGGCGTGCGCTTCGTCGCCATCACCCAGGTGGGCGAAGTCATCACCTGCAGCGGCACGGTGACCGAGCTGTTCGAAGCCAACGGCGAGCGCCGCGCCCGCCTGGCCCTGCAGACCACCAACCAGCACGGCCAGGTCAAGCTGACCGGCGATGCCGTGGTCGCACTCTCCTGATCCCGCGCCTGAAGGACACCCCCCGATGATCACCACGCCCACCCCCGCCTGGATGGACAGCGACCTGACCATGCTGGCCGACACCGCTGACAAGTTCTTCGACCGGGAATGCCTGCCCAACGACGCCCGCTGGCGCCAGCAGCGCCGCGCCGACCGCGATCTGTGGACCAAGGCTGGTGAGGCCGGCCTGCTGTGCGCCAGCATCCCCGAGGCCTACGGCGGCGGTGGTGGCGACTTCCGCCACGAGGTGGTGCTGACCCAGAGCCATGCCTACAAGATGGCCGGCGGCTTCTCCAACAGCGTGCATTCGGCCATCGTGGCCCATTACATCCTGCGCTATGCCACCGACTGGCAGAAGAAGAAGTGGCTGCCCAAGATGGCCAGCGGCGAGATGGTGGCCGCCATCGCGATGACCGAGCCCGGCGCCGGCACCGACCTGCAGGCCATCCGCACCAGCGCGAAGAAAGACGGCGACTTCTACGTCATCAACGGCGCCAAGATCTTCATCACCAACGGCTACCACGCCAATCTGGTGTGCATCGTGGCCCGCACCGGGGCCGAGCAGGGCGGCAGGGGCATCAGCCTCATCATGGCCGAGGTGGACGGGCTGGAGGGGTTCCGCCGCGGCAAGCTGCTCGACAAGGTGGGCCAGCACACCATCGACACCGCCGAGCTGTTCTTCGACAACATGCGCGTGCCGGTGGGCAACCTGCTGGGCACCGACGAGGGCCGCGGCTTTGTGCAACTGATGGAGCAGCTGCCGCGTGAGCGGCTGATCATCGGCGTGGGCGGCGTGGCCACCATGCAGCGCGCCATCGACGAGACCCTGGCCTATGTGCAGCAGCGCCAGGTCTTCGGCAAGCCGCTGATGGCGATGCAGAACACCCGCTTCAAGCTGGCCGAATGCCAGACCAAGCTGACGATTGCGCGCAGCTTCATCAACGATTGCATCCAGCGCAGCCTGGACGACACGCTGGACGTGGCCACCGCGTCGATGAGCAAGTGGTGGGTCAGCGAGATGGTCGGCCAGGTGGTCGATGAATGTGTGCAGCTGCACGGCGGCTACGGCTACATGAACGATTACCCCATCGCCCGGCTCTATGCCGACACCCGCGTGGGCCGCATCTATGGCGGCAGCAACGAGGTGATGAAGGAGCTGATCGCCCGCCAGATGGACAGCGCCAAGCGCTGACCGCCCCCAACATCCACAACCTGAGGAACACAACCATGAGCCAAGGAACCATGCTCGAAGGCAAGGTCGTCGTCGTCACCGGCGCCGGCGGCGGCATCGGCCGCGACATCGCCCTGCAATGCGCCGCACAGGGCGCGAAGGTGGTGGTCAATGACATCGGCGCCAGCGTGTCGGGCGAGGGTGGCGACACCGGCCCGGCGCAGCAGGTGGTGGCCGAGATCGTGGCTGCTGGCGGCCAGGCGGTGGCCAACACCGACAGCGTGGCCGAGGTGGCCGCAGCCGGGCGCATCATCCAGTGCGCCCTGGACAGCTTCGGCCGCATTGACGGCGTGGTGAACAACGCCGGCATCCTGCGCGACCGCTTCTTCCACAAGATGAGCATCGACGAGTGGGATGCGGTGATCAAGGTGCACCTGTACGGCGCCTACTACGTCAGCCGTGCGGCCGCCAACCACTTCAAGGAGCAGGGCAGCGGCGCCTATGTGCACATGACCAGCACCTCGGGCCTGATCGGCAACTTCGGCCAGGCCAACTATGCAGCGGCCAAGCTGGGCATTGCGGCGCTCAGCAAGAGCATCGCGCTGGACATGCTGAAGTTCAATGTGCGCAGCAACTGCATTGCACCGTTCGCCTGGAGCCGCATGATCGGCAGCATCCCGACCGACACGCCCGAGCAGCAGGCCCGGGTGGCCAAGATCCAGCAGATGACGCCGGCCAAGATCGCGCCGATCGCCGTCTACCTGGCCAGCGATGCGGCCAAGGACGTGAACGGCCAGATCTTTGCGGTGCGCAACAACGAGATTTTCCTGATGAGCCAGCCGCGCCCCGAGCGCAGCGTGCACCGCAGTGAAGGCTGGACCGCAGAGACCGTGGCCTCGCACGCGATGCCGGCGTTGAAGAGCGGTTTCTACGGCCTGGACCGCTCGGGCGATGTATTCACCTGGGATCCGATCTGAAGCTCCGCCTGGGGCTCTTGTCGGTCGTTGCGGGCAGAGAACAGCCGACATTCACAGGTCGGTGCGGGGACGAGGACGCCGGGTACCTGGCCGACTCCAATCGGGATAGGGGCCGGCGCACTGGCCGGGCCCCTCCCACACCACCCGGCATGCGGGTCCGCACCGGGCGGTTCGAGAAGTTGAGGTCAGGAGAACTTGGGCACACCCAGGCGGTCGA
>JARXAJ010000292.1 GCA_029865965.1 Aquabacterium sp. | reverse complement strand
GTGCGCTGCAGGGCCTGGCCGCGGCCATCGGCTGGGCCGATGGCGGTGCCGGCCGGCGCTGCCTGGACGGCGGCTGCGGTCTGGGCGCCGGCCTGCTGGAACTGCGCCGCGCCTGCCCGCAGGCCCGCCTGGTCGGCATCGAATGGAGCCTGGGCCTGTGGGCGCTGTGCGCCTGGCGCTGCCGCTGGGCCGAGGTGCGGCGCGCCGACCTGTGGGCCGCCGACTGGGGCGGCTATGACCTGGTCTACCTGTTCCAGCGGCCCGAAACCCTGCCCCGTGCGCTGCACAAGGCGCAACGCGAGATGCGCCCGGGCAGTTGGCTGGCCAGCCTGGACTTCTGGCACCCCGACCTGGCGCCCACTGCCGTGCTGCGGGCCCCCGGCCGGCGTGCGCTGTGGCTGTACCGGCTCGACGGCGACTCCAGCGTAGGACAGCCACGGCGCAGCCTCGGCACTGCAACCGGAATGCCGGCCTGAACGGGCCGCGCCCCCCAGACACACCCAACGCAACCTGCCATGCAGCCATTTCCAGGCCCACTTCCCACCTCGGCGCGCGCCGCCACGGCAGATCCGCTGCGCCAGACCCGCGGCATCCATCGCCAGAGCACGGCCATGCGCAAGGCGGCGCGCGCCTGGATCAAGGGGCAGAAGCCTGGGCTGGTGTGGCTGACAGGTGCATCGGAGGCCGAGGCCGAGGGTATCGCCAACCTGCTGGAACTGCGCCTGCACGGGCTGGGCCGCCACAGCGTGCTGCTCGACGGCGAACACCTGCGCCAGACCCTGAGCCGCGACCTGGGGCACAGCCCCGCGGACTGCGCGGAAAGCCTGCGCCGGCTGGGCGAAGTGGCGCGGCTGATGGTCGACGCCGGCCTGATCGTCATCACCACGTGCAGCCTGCCCCAGCGCGCGCAGCGCGACCTGGTGCACCCGCTGTTCGGCCCGACCGAGTTTGTCGACGTGCACCTGGACACCACCCCGACCCTGAAGCCCGACCCGGCCGAGCAGGCTGCGCAAGCCGGGCTCGACACGCCCTGGCCGCTGCCCGATGGCGCCGCGTTGCACTTGGCTGCCAACGACAACGAGCCTGGGCAGGTGGCAGACGAGGTAGTAGGGCATCTGCGCCACATCGGCTGGATTCCTTGGTAAGCACATACCCATCGACGGTTCAACCATGCAACGCCCCAATCTCGTCATCGTTCGTGCCGGCGACAGGTCACTGCATCCGCAATGGCTCGGCGCAGAAGCACGCAACTTCGACATCGTCGTCAGCCATGACGGCCGGCACCACGGCCGGTACCTCGACCAGTACGACTTCTTCCACGCCTGCACCGGCTCGAAATGGGAAGGCATCACCGACTTCCTGCAAGGCAAGGAGGCTTGTCTTTGATGAGTACTTCAACTGTCCGGGCTGGCGCGCGCATGAATTCAAGGCCTTCCAGGAGTTCGTGACCCAGCATGCAGTGCGCTACAGCTACATCGGTTTTGTTTCTGCACACCAACAAGTCGCGGTCCGGATCGACGCCATCGCCGACCCTCAAGGCGTGCATGCATCCGGCGCGGCCCGCCCATAGTGCGGCGTTGCGCCAGCAGCTCATGACGCAATAGCTGGTAGGCCGCGCTGGTGCTGGCCACAAAGGGCTGGCGCAGCTTGAACCGGGCCACGTGCTGGCCGTGCAGGCAAGGGTCGGCCTGCGCGCGCCAGGTGCGGGCCCGCAACAGATGGCGGAGCCCGCCGGGAAGACCAGCGCCTGGACCGATCACCGCTTCAGCGCTTGGTCGCAACGGGCCTGCAGCAGGGCCCGCATGCGTTGCCCGATCACCGCCGGTGAGAACCGCTCGGCCACCTGCGCGGGCAATTGCAGCGCCCATTCGCTGCCGGCCGCGCCACGTGCAGCGCGCATCTGGCGGGCGGCGTCGGCCAGATCGGGCTCGGCCCACCAGGCGCCGTCGTCAGACGTGACGAAGGGGTAATCACCAGCGGCCACCGGTACGCGGGCCCAGCGCACCGGATAACCGCTGTTGCGGTCGAGGAAATCGGTGTTGCCCGAGAAGTTGGTGGCCACCACCGGCTTGCCCAGCAGCATGGCCTCGGCCAGCGTGCGGCCGAAGCCTTCAGCCCGGTGCAGCGAAATATAGGCATCGCAGGCCTGCACCAGGCCCAGCACCTGGGGCCGGTCCAGCGTGCGGTCGATCAGCGTGATGCGGGGATCGGCCGCGCAGGCGGCCTGGAATGCGGTCCAGGCCGGGTCGTCAGGCCGGCTGTTCATGGTCTTGAGCACCAGGCCCACGCCGCTGTCACTGGCCGGGAAGGCGCGCCCGAATGCGGCGATCACCGCCTGCGGGTTCTTGCGCGCCAGGTAGGAGTTGAAGTCGAACACGAACAGGAACAGGAAGCGCTTCGCCGGCAGGCCCAGTGTGCGGCGCGAGGTGGGCTTGAGTCGGCCAACGCACACCGGCAGCGGCATCAGCGTGACCGGCTTGTCGGTGACCTGGGCGAACATCGCCCGCGTGAAGCGGGTGGCGGCCCAGACCTCGTCGACCACCGAAAACGCGGCCGCCCAGCGCTGCGGCCACACCGGCAGCTCCCAGGGCCACCAGCCGATGTTGTGGCGGCCGTCGAACAAGGCCGTGCCCTTCTCGGCATAGACCCGCAGCGTGTCGAAGCCCGTCAGGCAGAAGATGTTGGTGGCGTGCGGTAGCGCAGCGATGTCGTCGGTGCAATGCCGCGCCAGCCAGCGGTCGGCCTGGCGCAGGTGCTGGCCCGGGTTGATGTTGAGCACCTTGAACGGCACGCCTGCGGCCTGGCAGGCCTGCACCGCCATGCGCAAGTCTTCGCCAATGCCCAGCTCGCCATAGGCAAAGCCGATCAGGTTGACGCCCAAGGCGGGCACGGCCTGCGCATGCCCGGCCGCCGGAGCCGCGCCGGAGGCCACCGTTTGCACTGGCACCACCGGCGGCGCTGGTGGCGGCACCAGCGCCTGCAGTCCGAACTGCACCGCACCGCGCTGGGTGAACCAGGCCAGCAAGCCCGCGCGCCCGGTGGGCAGCTGCAGATCAAACACCGCTTGCAGCTTGGCATGCCGGCGCCACAACAGCACCATCAACCAGCTGGGTTGCTGCGCCGCCGGAGCCTGCGTGAAAGCGGGGCCCGCCAGCGCCGCCAGGGTGAGGCTGTCGACGCAGTCGGCCAGGCCCAGCTCGAACAGGCCTGCGGTGTAGAACCAGCCCAGGGCGTCCCAATAGCCCACCGGGGAGGCCAGATCAAACGCGCGCGGCAGATCGGGCCGGTTGGCAAACAGCGCCCGCAGCAGTCGGTTCATGCCCAGCCCGCCTGTGGCGGGGCAACCCGCCAGCGGCTCGAACAGCCAACGGCGCTGCGCCTCGCTGAGCGTGACATCGGTGGCCGGGTATTCGCGCCGCCCCGCCAGCATCCACCACAGCAGAAAGGCCTGCTCGTTGTCGGTGTCGGTGTCGGCTGTGGCAGCCAGCGCGGCCACCACATCGTGCCGCAGCAGGCGCACCGCCTCCAGTGGTGACAGGCGGGTTGCAGCGCTCATCGCCGGGCCCTGACCACGAAGGTGTGGCTGGTATAGACGGGGCCGGCGGCCTCATCGCTGAACACCTCACAGGGCTGGCAGCCGGCGGCATCGATGATCTCGAACACCCGGGCCTGCGGCAGCATGTGCATCTCCATGCCCTGGTGCTGGCCGTCTCGCAGGGCCTGCAGGTACTCGGCCACCACGAAGCGGTAACCCGGGATGTGGGTCGGCAGCTGGAACACGCCCACGCCGCCGGGTTTGAGGCAGCGCAGCAGGCGGTCGAGCGTCAGCGCCATCACAGGCGGCGGGTTGTGCTGCAGCACGATGGCGCTGTAGACCATGTCAGCCTGCGGCAAGCTGTCCAGATCGGCCAGCCTGCGCAGCTGCAGCCACTGCAACCTGTTGCCCAGACCCTGCGCTGCGGATTCCTGGGCTGCCACGTGCAAGTGGCCGGCCGAGATGTCTACACCCAGCACCTGGGCGCAATGTGTGGCCAGGGGCAGGGTCATCCGGCCCACGCCGCAGCCGTAGTCGATGCACAGGCCCTGGCTCGGCCAGGCCAGGTGGTTGCGCCGCAGCACGGTGTCGAGGTGCCGCACGTCCTTTGCGCCGCTGCGCTGAAAGTCTGCCAGATGCACGGCGATCTGGCCGCTGCTGTACTTGTCGGCGGTCAGCACCGACCAGTGGGGTTCAGTTTCACCGAGCCTGGACCATTCGGCGCCGACATGGTCCAGCAGCAGGGCCAAGGTCTCGGGCGTCTGCAGCTGCTCAATGATCACGCCATGTGCAGGCGCGCGCGGCGCGGGGCCACGCCGGTTGGCTTGCGCCAGGTACTCGTCGGAGCGCAGGAACGAATCACGCAAGCCATGCAGGGTTTCACCCAGATGCTGGTCGACAGCGGCGGGGCTTTCCGGCTCGCGGCCGAGCAGCAGGCGGTAGGCCCAGACGATGTGGTCGCGGTCGATGGTCTTGCTCAAGCGGTTCTTTCGGGCGCGGGGGCATGGCCGGCCCGCAGGAAGTGAGAGGGCGTCATGGGCACAGCTGCAGATCGTCGATCTGGCAGGCCAGCCGGCGGTCGTCGCCCGACGCGGCGTCCTGCTGGCTGGGGATGAACCCGCCGCTGGTGACGATGCGCAGGCTCAGGTCTGCCGTTGCGGCGCTGGCCGGCAGCGCGATCTGCAGGTCAAACGGGCCATGCCCTGGCACGGCATGGGGCAGCCAGCGGCCGTCAGGCTGCAGCACCTGCAGTACCAGGGGCCCGGGCAGGGGCGACACATGGCGGCCCACCAGGCGCACGCTGCGCCAACTGCCCGCCCGCACACGCAGCACAGACTGCGCCAGCAGCCAGCCATCGGGGTCCACCTGCAGGCAGGCATCGGGCCGTGCCAGGCGGATGCGGGCGTCGCTGTCCAGCCAACGGCGCATCGATGCCTGGTCAGCAGGCGACAGCAGCGCGGCCACCGATGCGGCAAAGCCCTCGACATGGGCGCGCGGGTCGCCAGTGATCTGGCCGAACGGGTGGGTGGCGATCAACTCGTCGACATGGGTCTGCAGCCAATGCAGGGGCGCCGCGCCCAGGTGCTGTGCCAGCAGCGCCATGCTTTCCCGGATGACCTGGCTGCGCTGTGTCAGCGTGATGCAGGCGCCATGCAGGCGTGAGCGTGCCTGCAGGGCATCAATCCACCCGATGCGATCGGGGTGGCGGCTGAACAGGCGCAGCCACAGCGCCAGGTCGAAGGCGGTGCGCTGGCGCTCGTCGAAGCCGCCGATGCCGCGCAGCGCGGCGCGGCGCAGGAAGACCGTGGGCTGGCAGATGTAGCAGCCTTGGGCAAAGCCCTGCAGGCCGGCTTGCGGCAGCTGGCTGGGGTAGGCGCCCAGTGGCTGGTCTTGGGCACCGATGTGCTCGCCGTGGCCGTAGACCATCCAATGCTGCGGATGCGCATCCAGGTGCGCCAGGGCACGCTGCACCGCGCCGGGCGTGTACACGTCGTCGGCATTGAGCCAGCCGATCACACTGCCGCGTGCCGCTGCCAGCGCCTTGTTCAGCGCATGGCCGGGGCCGTTGTCAGGTGCTGACGACCAGCGCAGCGCCGGGCCGAATTCACTGCCCAGGCGGGCCAGCAATGCCTGCGTGCCGTCGGTCGAGCCGCCATCCATCACGACCAGTTCCAGCGCCGTCCCAGTTTGTGCGAACACGCTGCGTACTGCCCGCTCGATGAAGGCTGCCTGGTTGAGCGAGGGCATCACCACCGACAGTTGCACCAGCGGGCTGACGGCCGGCTGGGTGCCCGCGTAGGCGGCCGGTCCCGGCGTCAGCGCGGACACGCTGCAATCGGGCGTGCCATCACGCCGCCTGGGCGGCCTGCGCCGCCGGCACGGCTTCGCCGGAGACAGGCGCAGGCAGCATCAGGCGGCTGATCAGACGACGCGCGCGGTCCAGCGACTGGCGCGACTGGCCCATCACTTCTTGCAGCTGTCGGTTCTGCGAGGCGTGCTGGTCCAGGTCGCCCTGCGCCTGGTGCAACTGCAGCAGCAGCAGGTCGTTCTCGGCTTCCAGCTGAACGGCCTGGGCGCGGCCTTGCTCGGCCAGTTGCTGCGCGGCGGCCAGGGCCTCGGCCTTGCCCTGAAGGTCTGCCGTCAGCTGCGCTTGCAGCGCCTGCACCTGCTGCTTGGCGGCTACGGCATCGGCCGCCTGCTGCTGCTTCTGTAGCTCGCGCTGGTCCAGGGCGCCCTGCATCTGGTGTACATCGTGCAGCAGCGCCTGGTTCTCCTCTGCGAGCGTGGTGGCCTGGGCACGGCCCTGCTCGGCCAGCGCCTCAGCAGCGGCCAGGGCCACGCCCTTGTCCTGCAGCGCGGCCGTTAGCTGCGCCTGCGCCGCTTGTGCCTGGCTCAGGGCTTCAGCATGCGCGGCCAATTCAGTCTGACCCTGGGCCATGGCGTGTTGGGCATGCAACAGCGCCTGCGCCTTGGCTGCCAGTGCATCGGCCAGCGTCTCGACCCGGGCGCCCAGCGCTTCTGCCTGCTGCGCCCACTCGGCACGCACGCTGGCCAGCAAGGCGGCCTGCTCGGCCTGGGCCTGCTGCACATCGGCCGCCTGCTGCCGCTTCTCGAGCTCGCGCTGGTCCAGGGCGCCCTGCATCTGGTGCAGCTCAATCAGCTGCAGGCGATTTTCACCCTCCAGCACGGCAACCTGGGCCAGGCTTTGCTCGGCACGCTGCTGCACCTCTGCCAGCGCAAGGTTCTTGTCAGACAGGTTTGACGTCAATTGCGCATGGGCCGCATGCGCCTGGGTCAAGGCTTCAGCGTGCGCCGCCAGGTCGGCCTGTGCCGTGGCCGCTGCGGTCTGCGCTTGTTTGAGCGATTCGTCACGAGATATCAATTCAGCAGCCAGCTTCTGGCCCTGCGCCTGGGCTGCGGCCAGCGCCTCGCGAGTGGCTTGCTCGGCCTCGGTCAACTTGGCCAACGCTTTCACATCCGCCTTGCGCTGCGTTGCAGCTGACGCCGCGTCCAGCTTCAACTGCTGTTGCGCCGCATGCGCCTGCTTCAGAGATTCAGCGCGCGCTGCCAGATCTGCCTGCGCCTTGACCACTGCAACCTGGGCTTGCTTGAGCGACTCGTCACGCGACTTCAGTTCAACAGCCAGCTTCTGGCCTTGCGCCTGGGCTGCGGCCAACTCGGGCTTGAGCCGACCCA
This sequence comes from Aquabacterium sp., assembly GCA_029865965.1. GTDB lineage: Bacteria > Pseudomonadota > Gammaproteobacteria > Burkholderiales > Burkholderiaceae_C > Pseudaquabacterium. The sequence goes on along the minus strand of JARXAJ010000292.1, from coordinate 951 downwards.
GTTCACCCCGCAGCGCCTGCCCAGCTTGCGCCTCTTTGGCCAGCGCCGCGGCGCCAGCGGCCAGCTTGTCGGCTTGTTGTTTGACCTCAGCACGCAAGGCTGCCAGCTGCGCGGCCTGTTCGGTTTGCGCCTTGTCGGCATCGGCCGCCTGCTGGCGTTTGTCCAAGAACAGCTGCTCCAGCTCTTCCTGCACCTGGTGCATCTGCAGCAGCAGCAGTTCGTTCTCGCTCTGCAGCTCAGCAACCTGGGTCTTGCCCTGATCAGCCAGCTGTTGGGCTGCCGTCAAGGCAGCAGTCTTGGCCTGCATTTCCTGCGTCAACTGCTGCTGCGCCGCCTGCGCCTGCTTCAGAGTTTCAACGCGCGCTGCCAGATCAGATTGCGCCTTGGCCACTGCGGCCTGGAATTGCTTGAGCGACTCGTCACGCGACGTCAGTTCAACAGCCAGCTTCTGGCTTTGCGCCTGGGCTGCGGCCAGGTCGGGCTTGAGCTGCCCCAGTTCACCCTGCAGCGCCTGTCCAGCTTGCGCCTCTTTGGCCAGCGCCGCAGCGCCAGCGGCCAGCTTGTCGGATTGTTGTTTGACCTCAGCACGCAAGGCTGCCAGCTGCGCGGCCTGTTCGGCTTGCGCCTTGTCGGCATCGGCCGCCTGCTGGCGTTTGTCCAAGAACAGCTGCTCCAGCTCTTCCTGCACCTGGTGCATCTGCAGCAGCACCAGTTCGTTCTCGCTCTGCAGCTCAGCAGCCTGGGCCTTGCCCTGATCAACCAGCTGTTGGGCTGCCGCCAAGGCAGCAGTCTTGGCCTGCATCTCCTGCCTCAACTGCTGTTGCGCCGCCTGCGCCTGCTTCAGAGTTTCAGCGCGCGCTGCCAGATCAGATTGCGCCTTGGCCACTGCGGCCTGGGATTGCTTGAGCGACTCGTCACGCGATGTCAGCTCAGCAGCCAGCTTCTGGCCTT
>JARXAJ010000123.1 GCA_029865965.1 Aquabacterium sp. | reverse complement strand
CGGCAAGAAGCACCTGGTGCCCAGCTACCAGCCTGCGGTGCAGGCGGCAGCGCCATCCGCAGCGCCTGCCGCGCCGCGGCGCGGCAGCCTGCTGACCCAGCACACCGGCCTGCCCCCGCGCGCCGGCATCGCGCCCCGTCGCAAGCTGCGTTAGGCGGCTTGCTGCCGGCCGGCCTGCCGCTGGCGCCGGGCTACAGGTCCTTGCCCATCAGGATCCAGTCGCCCGCGTCGTCCGAGCCGGGAAACGGCACGAAGACCCGGCGCTGCCACTCGGTGAAGCCGCACCGGCGGTACAGCGCAATGGCCCCGGTGTTGGGGCTTTCCACCTGCAGTGCGATGCGGCGGTGCCCGGCCGCGCGGGCGGCCTGGCAGGCATGCGCCACCAGTGCCGGGCCATGGCCCTGGCCGCGGTGTTCCGGAAACAGGGCCACGGCCTGCAGCAGCCAGCAGCCCTTGGCGACGATCTCCAGTTCGACCATCGGGCGCAGGGTCGCGGGCAGTTCGTCGAGCGTGACCCGGTCGTAGGGGTCCGGGATCGAGAAGCCGAACAGCGCGCCGATGGTCTGGCCCTGCACCTGCGCCACATGCCAGTTGGCGTGGTGGCTGGTCGCTGCCGGCAGATCGCGGATGCGCTGGCGGCCCACCTCGAAGCAGGACTGCCCGGGCGCGGCAAGCGTGCCCCACAGCCAGGCGCAGATCCGCCGCGAGGCGGCGTCGAACAGCAGGGCCAGGTCGGCGCTGTCGGTGGGCTGGCCCATCCGGAATGTGGGCGCATGGGTCATGGTGAAGTCCTCCTCTGCAACTGGCATTCTGGACTGAAGGGCCACAATCGCCAGCCATGCCAGCACCGGACCAAACCATGCGCAAACCCGTCTGCCTGATCCTCGGCGCCGGTGCCGGCAGATCGCGGTGGCGGTGTTCAACCTGGGCGAGCAGATCGTCGTCCGCCGCATGACGGGCGCAGCCCTGCGGCGACCCTGGCTGGTGCTGGCCGGCCTGGCGCTGGGCGTGACGGTGACGAATGGTTTTGCCCGCTTCGCCTATGGCCTGCTGCTGCCGGCCATGAAGTCGGAAATGGGCTGGACCTATGCCCAGGCCGGCTGGTTGAACACGGCCAATGCGCTGGGCTACATCGGTGGCGCGCTGCTCACCATGCTGCTGATCCGCCGCGTGCCGCCCACACGGCTGTATGCCTTCGGCGTGGTCACCACCACGCTGGCCCTGCTGGCCACCGGGCTGAATGCGGCACTGTGGTGGCAGACGGGGTGGCGCATCGCCGCCGGCGTGCTGGGGGCGATGTCGTTCTCGACCGCCGGTGCACTGGCGGCGGGCCTGTTCCAGGGTGACACGCGGCGCAATGCGCTGGCCATCGCCATCCTGTTCGGCACGGGTGGCGGGCTGGGCATCGTGCTGGCAGGCGCAGCGCTGCCGCTGATGCTGCAGGCCTGGGGGCCGGCCTCGTGGCCGCTGGGCTGGGTGGTCATCGGCGCCACCAGCCTGTGCTGCGTGCCGCTGAGCCTGTGGGCAGCGTCGCAGCTGCATGTGCCCGCGCAAGCCCGCCAGCAAGCCGACAGCATGCCCTTGCCGTGGCGCCGCATGCTGCCCGAGATGGCCGGCTATGCGGGCTTCGGCCTGGGCTACATCGTCTACCTCACCTTCCTGTCGGCGTGGATGACCGAGCAGCGGGCCAGCGCCGGGTTCATCGCGCTGGTGTGGGTGGTGCTGGGGACCAGCATCTGCCTGTCGCCGTTCGTCTGGCGGCGCGTGCTGGCGCGCCATGCATCGGGCCTGCCGCTGGCGCTGATCCTGGTCTGCATCGCCATCGGGTCGGCGCTGCCGGTGGTGCTGCCCAACGGGCCTGTGCTGCTGGTGTCGGCGGTGGTCTTCGGGCTGTCCGTCTTCATGGCCCCCGGTGCGGTGACCAACTTCGCCCGGCAGAACCTGCCCAGCCAGGCCTGGGGCCGCGCCATCAGCCTGTTCACACTGGTGTTTGCCGTGGCCCAGACCGCAGGCCCCTATGGCGCCGGGCTGGTGGGTGATCTGGCGGGCAACATCGGCATCAGCCTGCTGGCGGCCGCAGGGCTGTTGCTGATCGGCGCCGCGCTGGCCTTGCTGCAGCGCCCGCTGCAGCAGCCCGTGCCACCCGCCCGTTGACGGCCCTGCGCGCCACCTGTGCTGTCACACCCGGGGTGTGACACCTGTCACGCTGTGACAGCCGCCACCTGGCTGTTGCATCGCAACACCGCTGTCGCTTGACCAGCGGCAAGACCTTGTCCTGGTGAGGTTTGCAGCCGTGTTGCGCTGCCGCATCTGCTGGCGCATCGGGCGCGGCACGCGCTTTGCGCTGTTGACGGCGCACAGCCCTTCGGCTGTTGCACTGTTCAGCACCCCACGGAGACAACCCGATGAGCGACACCACCCCCAGCCCCAGCCCCAGCCCGAGCGACCATGCCCAGGCCTGGCTGACCGGCTTCGACAATGCCCTGCAGCGCCGCGACATCGACGCTGCCGTGGCGATGATGGGCGACGACTGCTACTGGCGCGACCTCGTCAGCTTCACCTGGAACATCTGCACCCAGGAAAGCCCGGCCGCCGTGCGCGCCATGCTGGCCACCCGGCTGGACGACGTGGCCCCCGGCAACTGGCAGCTGACCGGCGAGGCCACCACCGCTGATGGCGTGACCGAAGGCTGGTTCACCTTCGAGACCCGGCTGTCACGCGGCAAGGGCCTGGTGCGCCTGATCAACGGCCGCGCCTGGACCCTGCTGACCACCATGGTCGAGCTGAAGGGCCATGAAGAGAAGACCGGCCGCCACCGCGCCGCCGGTGCCGAGCATGGCGTGCACCGCGGCCGCAAGAGCTGGGCCGAGCTGAGGGCCGACGAGACCGCCCACCTGGGCCACACGGTGCAGCCCGAGGTGGTGGTGGTCGGCGGCGGCCAGGGCGGCATCGCGCTGGGTGCACGGCTGCGGCGGCTGGGCATCTCGCACATCGTCATCGAGAAGAACGCCCGCGCCGGCGACAGCTGGCGCAACCGCTACAAGAGCCTGTGCCTGCACGACCCGGTGTGGTACGACCACCTGCCGTACCTGAACTTCCCCGACGACTGGCCGGTGTTTGCGCCCAAGGACAAGATCGGCGACTGGCTGGAGGCCTACGTCAAGATCATGGAGATCAACTACTGGGCGTCCACCACCGCCACCAGCGCCACCTTCGACGAGGCCAGCCAGACCTGGGAGGTGACGGTGCAGCGCGACGGCCAGACCACTGTGCTGCGGCCCAGGGAACTGGTGATCGCGTTGGGTGTGTCGGGCTACCCCAGCGTGCCGCAGATCCCCGGTGCCGAGACCTTCCTGGGCGACCAGCACCATTCCAGCAAGCACCCCGGCCCCCAGGCCTGCCAGGGCAAGCAGGTGGTGGTGCTGGGCAGCAACAACTCGTCCCACGACATCTGCGCCGCGTTGTGGGAGCAGGGCGTGGACGTGACCATGGTGCAGCGCAGTTCCACCCACATCGCCCCGTCGGCCAGCCTGATGGAGCTGGCCCTGGGCGGCCTGTACAGCGAAGACGCCATCGCCAACGGCGTGGACCACCACAAGGGCGACCTGATCTTTGCCAGCCTGCCCTACAAGATCATGGCGCCGCTGCAGGTGCCGGTCTATGACGAGATGAAGCGGCGTGACGCCGACCTGTATGCCCGGCTGGAGAAGGCCGGCTTCATGCTCGACTTCGGCGTCGATGGCTCCGGCCTGTTCATGAAGTACCTGCGCCGCGGCTCGGGCTACTACATCGACGTGGGCGCTTCCGAGCTGGTGGCCAACGGCAGCATCAAGTTGAAGAGCCACACCACCATCGAGCGCATCAACCCCAAGAGCGTGACCCTGACCGACGGCACCGAGCTGCCGGCCGACGTGCTGGTCTATGCCACGGGCTACGGGTCGATGAACCAGTGGCTGGCCGGGCTGATCTCGCCCGCCGTGGCCGACCGCCTGGGCAAGGTGTGGGGCCTGGGCAGCGACACGCCCAAGGACCCCGGCCCCTGGGAAGGCGAGCTGCGCAACATGTGGAAGCCCACCCAGGTGCCGCATCTGTGGGTGCATGGTGGCAACCTGCACCAGAGCCGGCATTACTCGCAGTTCCTGTCGCTGCAACTGAAGGCCCGGCTGGCCGGCATCCCCACGCCGGTCTACGGCCTGGCGCCGGTGCACCACACCCGGTAGTTGCAGCCGGTGCTGCGGCGCAGGCGCAGGCCCCAGGGGCTGGCTGAAGGCAGGAGTGCGGCCGGCACAGGCCCTCGGGTCACAACACCGGCTACGCTCAGCACCTGGGCCCGGTGCACGGGCCCGAACACCCACCGGAAACAGGAGCATTCCTTGAGCTTGCAGAAAATCCTCGTCGCCCAGGGCGGTGGCCCCACGGCGGTGATCAACCAGAGCCTGGTCGGCGTGGTGCTGGAGGCGCGCCGCCACAAGGGCATCGACCGCGTCTATGGCGCCCGCCACGGCGTGCGCGGCATCGTCGATGAAGACTTCGTCGACCTGACGCAGGAGACCAGCCACAACCTGGAACTGGTGGCCGCCACGCCCGGGTCGGCCCTGGGCAGCACCCGCGACAAGCCCGACCTGGCCTATTGCCAGCGGATCTTCCGGGTGCTGCAGGCCCATGGCATCGGCCACTTCTTCTACATCGGTGGCAATGATTCGTCGGACACGGTGCGCATCGTCAGCCAGCAGGCGCAGGCAGCGGGCTATCCGCTGCGCTGCATCCACATCCCCAAGACCATCGACAACGACCTGGTCGGCAACGACCACACGCCCGGCTTCCCCAGCGCGGCGCGCTTCGTGGCCCAGGCTTTTGCCGGTGCCAACCTCGACAATGCCGCACTGCCCGGTGTGTACCTGGCGGTGGTGATGGGCCGCCATGCCGGCTTCCTGACAGCGGCCAGCGCGCTGGGCAAGAAGTTCCCCGACGACGGCCCGCACCTCATCTACCTGCCCGAGCGCACCTTCAGCCTGCCGCAGTTCCTGGCCGATGTGCAGGCCGTGCAGCAGCGCCACGGCCGCTGCGTGGTAGCGGTCAGCGAAGGCATCCACGACGCCAGCGGCGTCCCCATCCTGGCGCAGCTGGCCAAGGATCTGGAGCAGGACGCGCATGGCAATGTGCAGCTGTCGGGCACCGGCGCGCTGGCCGACCTGCTGTGCGAGGAGATCAAGCAGAAGCTGGGCATCAAGCGGGTGCGCGGCGACACCCTCGGCTACCTGCAGCGCAGCTTCATCGGCTGCGTCAGCGACGTCGACCAGCGCGAGGCGCGTGAGGTGGGCGAGAAGGCGGTGCAGTTTGCGATGTGGGGCGTCAACGGCGAACTGCGCGACGGCTCGGTGGCGATCCAGCGCACCGGTCATTACAGCGCCGACTACAGCCTGCTGCCGCTGGAGGCGGTGGCCGGCAAGACCCGGGTGATGGACGACGCCTTCATCAGCGCCAGCGGCACCGACGTGACCGACGCCTTCCGCCTGTACCTGCGCCCGCTGCTGGGCTCGGGCCTGAGCGATGCCTACCGCCTGCGGCCGGCGCCGGTGGCCAAGGTGCTCAACAGTGGCGGTTGAGGCCATGGACCACGCCGACCTGCGCCAGCAACTGGTGCGCCATGCCAACCGCCTGCAGCCGCTGGGCCTGGCCACCGGCACGTCGGGCAACCTGAGCGTGCGCATCCCGCTGGGTGCGTTTGGCGGCATGCTGATCACGCCCAGCGGCATCGCCTACGACACGCTGCAGCCCGCCGACATGGTGCCGGTGCAGTTCACCGGCCCCGGCACGGCCAGCTGGCAGCATGCGCTGGACCCGAGCAGCGAATGGCTGATGCACCAGGCCGTCTACCAGGCCCGGCCGGAGGCCGGTGCGGTGGTGCACGGCCACCCCACCTACGCGACCGTGCTGGCCATCCAGGGGCTGGAGATCCCGGCGCTGCACTACATGGTGGCCGCCGCCGGCGGGGCGCCGATCCGCTGCGCGCCGTACCACACCTATGGCACGGCAGCGCTGTCGCTGGCCGCCGTGGCTGCGCTGGAAGGGCGCAAGGCCTGCCTGCTGGCGCACCACGGCCTGCTGGCCTTCGAGTACAACCTGGACAAGGCCATGTGGCTGGCCGCTGAGGTGGAGACGCTGGCCCAGCAGATGGTGATGTGCCTCAGCCTGGGCGGGCCGCGGGTGCTGCCCGATGCCGAGATCGCCGTGGTGGTCGACAAGTTCAGCCGTTACGGCCTGAAGAGCCGTTAAGGCACCCCGGCCGGCAGCGGCCGGCCGCTCACATGATCAGTTGGGTCTGCGTGACCACGGCACACAGCTTGCCCTGGTCATTGCGGATCATGGTCTGCCACACCTGGGTGGTGCGGCCGCGGTGCAGGGCAATGCTTTCGCCGGTGACGGTGCTGCCCACCTTGGCCCCGGCGATGAACTTGGTGCTGCTGTCGGTGGTGGTGGTGCGCTGCCCCGCACCCAGGTTGACCACCGTGCCCACCGCACCCAGGGTGTCGGCAAAGGCCATGTAGGCGCCGCCGTGCAGGATGCCGCCGGCGGTGCACAGATCGGGCCGCACCGGCATCTCGGCGACGACGCGGTCGGGCGCCACGGCGGTCAGGCGCACGCCCATCAGGCCGGGGAACAGGGGGTCCAACATGGCTTGCACGGCGGCAGCATCCAGCATGGTCATGTCTCTTGTCTCTCGTCTCTTGTTTCGTGTTGATGGGTCGGGTTGATCTGTGTCAGCAGATCAACAGCGCGGGCCGATAAACTGCCGGCTGCTACCTGTCATTGGGGAGTAGCCGCCCGGCCATGATGCAATCGTGACGGGGCGGGCGTCAACACACTTGGCCGCATCCTTCGGGGTTCCTGGCCATGGCGCCCGCAGCACCAGCCTGGCCGGGCTGGCGCCTGGCAAGACCTTTGACCGCGCTGCCTCCGCCGTGGGCCGGGGGGTGGTGTGGTCATCGGCGTCCTGCCGGCCCCCTGAAAGTGCATTCCATGGAAGCCTTCCTCGTCTCCACCGGCATCGTCGCGCTTGGTGAAATGGGTGACAAGACCCAGTTGCTGGCCGTGTTGCTGGCCGCCCGCTTCCGCAAGCCGGTGCCCATCATCCTTGGCATCCTGGTGGCCACGCTGGTCAACCATGCCATGGCCGGGGCACTGGGCGGCCTGCTGGCTGCCTGGATGGGCCCGCAGTGGCTGCGCTGGGTGATCGGCGGCTCGTTCCTGGCGATGGCGGTGTGGATGTTGATCCCCGACAAGCTGGACGACGTGGAGACCGAAGGCAAAGGCCGGCGCCTGGGTGTGTTCGGCACCACGGTGCTGGCCTTCTTCCTGGCCGAAATGGGCGACAAGACCCAGATCGCCACCGTGGCCCTGGCCGCGCGCTACACCGACCTGTTGGCGGTGGTGGCCGGCACCACGCTGGGCATGATGCTGGCCAACGTGCCGGCCGTGCTGCTGGGCGACCAGATCGCCAAGCGGGTGTCGATGCGGCTGGTGCACGGCATCGCGGCGGCCATCTTCGCGGTGCTGGGGGTGCTGACACTGCTGAACGTGGGGCACTTGCTGTAGCGCCGCCTGGCGGCTCACGGCCCCCCGGCCTGACGACCTGACGGCCTGACCGCCTGGCGGCCTCACGGTCTCACGGTCTCACGGCGGGAGTTTCCACCGGCATGCCGGCCGCGCGCTGGGCCAGGTAGGCTTCCAGCGCCAGCCATTCGGGCGCAGCGTCTGCCCAGGGCTCGGCCCGCACCCCCACCACGCAGCCGCGCAGCCGCCGTTGCAGGCTGCCCAGGGCCTGCCATTCCAGCCGGTAGGTGGGGTAGCCGGTGGCATGGCCCTGCGGAATGACGGCGCCGCCCAGGCGCTGGCCGGGGCGCTGGTCATGGCAGTGCAGGCAGGCCAGGTTCAGCTGCCCGAAGCGCTGCTGCCAGAGGGCCTGGCCTTGCTGGCGCAGCGGCGCCAGGCGCGCATCGTCGGGTGGCGCCAGCGGCTGCCCGCGTGATTGCAGGCCGAGATAGGCGCTCAGCGCCAGCAGGTCGGCATGCTCCACTGGCAACGGCGCTGCCTGCTGGTGCTGCTGGCGGCAGGCGTTGATGCGGCCGGACAGGTTCAGCGCACGGTTGTTGCGGGTGTCCCAGGCCGGGTAGCGGGCGGCCACGCCGGCCATGCTGCGGGGCGCCTCGCCGTGGCAGTCGGCACAGCGCTTGGCGGCAGCGCCTGCGGGCGTGCGCCACAGCTGCGCACCGTCCTGCACCCCCAGCATGGCCGGGTTCTGGCCATCGTCGCGCTGCAGGGCCTGCAGTGCCGGGCCCATGAAGCTCAGGCCCGAACGGCGGCCGTCGTCGGCACTGGCCCCGCCGACCAGCAGCACCACGGCCATGGCCAGCCAGGCCCATGTGCGCCGTGTCATGCCGGCGTGATGGTCCGCGTCTCGCGGTGCTGAAAGCCCCAGTCGCCCGTCCATTCGAAGCTGAGCGTGCCGGGGCCGTCGGCCCGCAGCCAGAACGCCAGGTATGGGTTGGCGGCGATGGCGCTGTAGAGATCGGCGCCGAACACCAGCTGCCCGTCAAGCCGGCATTCGAAGCGCGTCACGATGTTGCGCGGCACCACGTTGCCGAAGCCGTCGTGGCGCAGGCCGTTTTCCATCGGGTGGGCCAGCGTCACCCGCAGCTCGGCGGGCTGGCCACGGCGCAGGCCGTCCAGGCCGTGGATCAGGGTGCGTGCGCGCGGGGCTGGGGTGTCGGCCATGGCGGGCTGGGTCAGGGTTCGATGCAGGCGGCCAGCGTCACCAGCACGTCGACATGGTGCGACCACTGGCTGCCGTCGCGCAGACGCGCCAGCGCCACCAGCTGCTGCGACGTGGCCAGGCGGATACGCGTCTGCACCTGGGCCTTGCCGCTGGCCGGGCTGAGGCTGAAGCGCACCACGTCGCGCTGGGGGTTGCGCTCGTTGAACACCACGATCTCGACCACATGGTCGGCCGCAGTCATCGGGCTGTCGACCACCACGCTGATCGGCACCACGTTGCCGTTTTCCACCAGCGGGGCGATGTCCAGCAGCACCCGGCCTTCGGTGACGGGCTTGCCGGCCGCCCATTGCCGCTCGACCGCCTGCAGCGTGGGTGCGGCCGACACGGCAGCCACCGGCCGCAGTTGCAGGGCCAGGCTCAGCCCGGCGGCGGCGCCCAGGATGGTGCGGCGGGTCGGGCGGCGGCGCGGCAGCGCGGTGGTCATCGCAGGCCGCCCATCCAGGCCACCAGGTCGTCGATCTGCGCGTCGGTCAGTAGCGGCTTGCCGCGGTGGGCGGTGGCCACCTGGTGCAGGCCGCTGCTGCGGCTGTAGCTGGGCATCACGGTGTCGGGGTTGAAGCGCTCGGGCGCCACCAGGCGCTGGCGCAGGCCATCCGCATCCAGCCGGCTGCCCACGCCGGCCAGCGGCGGGCCGATGCTGCCCTGCAGTGCCGGGTTCTGCCCCGGCAGGGCATGGCACAGCACGCACAGGCCCTGGCTGCGGTTGTGCGCAATCGCCTCGCCGCGGGCCGCATCTCCCTGGGCCAGCGCCGCAGGCGCCAGCACCACGGCCAGGGCAAGGATGTCCAGCCTCATGCCTTCTTCAGGTTCTGGTTCTTGATCGGCAGGTGGCGGATGCGCTGGCCGGTGGCGGCAAAGATGGCGTTCAGCACCGCCGGCGCGGCCACGGCGATGGTGGGCTCGCCCACGCCGCCCCAGAAGCCGCCCGAGGGCATCACGATGGTCTCGACCTTGGGCATTTGCGCCATCAGCAGCACCGGGTAGTTGTGGAAGTTGGTCTGCACGAAGCGGCCATTCTCCAGCGTGCATTCGCCCAGCAGCGCCGCCGACAGGCCATAGGCGAACGAGCCTTCGACCTGGGCCTCGATTTGCTGCGGGTTCACCGCATGGCCGCAGTCGGTGGCCGCGACGATGCGGTGCACCGTCAGTTCACCCGCCGGGCTGACCGACACCTCGGCGCAGGCCGCCACATAGCTGCCGAAGCCCATGATCTGGGCCAGGCCGCGGTGCACCGGCATGCCATTGACGGGCTTGGCCGGTGTGCCCCAGCCGGCGCGCTGGGCCACCGCGTTCAGCACCGCCAGGTGCTTCGGCGCACCGGCCAGCAGGGTCTGGCGCAGGGCCAGCGGGTCTTGCTGGGTTGCATGGGCCACCTCGTCGAGGAAGCATTCCATGTACACCGCGTTCTGGTTCAGGTTGACGCCGCGCCAGAACCCCGGCCGCACCGGCGGGTTGCGCATCGCATGGTCGATCAACAGATTGGGGACGTTGTAGCCCAGCGCGCCTTCGGCCCCGCCCTTGCTCAGGCCCTGGAACACCACCGGATCGAGCCCGTCGCGCATGTTCTGCGGGAACAGCCCGGCCAGGATCGACTGCCCCGAGATGCGCATGTGCAGCGCAGTGATCTTGCCCTGCGCGTCCACCCCCGCCTTCAGCTTGCACTGGGTGACCGGGTGGAAGAAGCCGTGCCGCATGTCTTCTTCACGGCTCCAGATCAGCTTGACCGGCGTGCCCGGCATGGCCTTGGCGATGGCCACCGCCTGGCGCACCCAGTCGGTGGCGCCGCGCCGGCCGAAGCCGCCACCCAGGTGGATCTTGTAGACCTCGCACTTGGCCGCTGGCAGGCCGGCGGCCTCGGCGGTGGCGGCGAGTGCGGCCTCGCCGTTCTGGGTGGGGGTCCAGACCTCGCAGCGCTCGGGGGTCCAGCGGGCGGTGGCGTTCATCACCTCCATGCAGGCATGGTTCTGGTACGGGTAGCTATAGACCGCCTCGATGGTGCGGGCAGCGCCGGCCAGCGCCTCTTTCGCCTGGCCGGTGGTGTGGCCCACCAGGCCTTCGGGCGCGTCGAGCCCGGCTTGCAGCAGCTGGGCGATGGCGGCACTGTCGAGCTTGTTGTGCGGGCCCTCGTCCCAGTCGACCGGCAGCGCGGCCAGTGCCTTCTGGGCCCGCCACCAGGTGGTGGCCACCACGGCCACGGCGGTGTCGTTGACCTGCACCACCTGCTTCACACCCGGCATGCCCATCACGGCCGCCGCATCGAACTTGCGCAGCTTGCCGCCGACGATGGGGCAGTCGCGGATGGCCGCGCACAGCATGCCGGGCAGCTGCAGGTCCATGCCGTAGACCTGGGCGCCGGTGGTCTTGGCCACGGTGTCGAGCCGCGGCACCGATGTGCCGGCGATGGTCCAGGTCTTGGGGTCCTTCAGCGGCACATCGGTGGGCGGCGTCAGCCTGGCCGCAGCCGGTGCCATGGCGCCATAGGTGGTGCGCCGGCCGCTGGCGGCGTGGGTGATCACGCCCTTGTCGGCCTGGCACTGGGCTGCCGGCACGCCCCAGCTGTCGGCGGCGGCCTGCACCAGCATCATGCGGGCGGCGGCGCCGCCCTTGCGCACGTAGTCGTGCGATTCACGCACGCCCCGGCTGCCGCCGGTGCTGAAGTTGCCCCAGGCACGCTGGCGCGCCAGGTTCTGGCCGGGCGTGGGGTACTCGGTGGTGACGCGGGCCCAGTCGCACTGCAGCTCTTCGGCCACCAGCTGGGCCAGGCCGGTCAGGGTGCCCTGGCCCATTTCGCTGCGGGCGATGCGCACCACCACCGTCTCGTCGGGCTTGATCAGCACCCAGACATTGATCTCGGGCGCGGCGCCCTGGCTCTGCGCCATCGGCACATGGAAGCCCAGCATCAGGCCACCCGCGGCGGCCGAACTGGTGGCCAGGAAGCGGCGGCGGGCGGGCGAGCGCGGCTGGGTGGGGATGGGGGTGTCGGTGGTCATCTTCGCTCCCCTCATGCCTTGCTGACCATCATGATGGCTGCCTGCACCCGGTTGTAGGTGCCGCAGCGGCAGATGTTGGTGATGTTCTCGCGCACCTCGGCTTCGGTGGGCCGGGGCTTGCTCTTGAGCAGCGCGGCGGCGGCCATCAGCATGCCGCTCTGGCAGAAGCCGCATTGCGGCACATCCAGCGCCACCCAGGCCTTCTGCAGCGGGTGCTGGCCGTCGGGCGACAGGCCCTCGATGGTGGTGATCTTCTGCCCGGGCTCGACGGTGGACACCGGCCGCACGCAGCTGCGGGTGGGCACGCCGTCGATGTGCACCGTGCAGGCGCCGCACTGGGCCACGCCGCAGCCGTATTTGGTGCAGGTCAGGCCAAGTTGCTCGCGCAGCGCCCACAGCAGCGGGGTGTCGGGCTCGGCGTCGTGCGCACGCACTTGGCCATTGACGGTCAGGTTGGGCATCCGGGTCTCCCTTGCAAACGACGTGGGCCGATGATGCGACGACACCGGGCGCCAGCACATGGGGAAAGACCAGCAGCCCGCAGCGACGTGGGGTTGCTTCGGCGTCAAGCGCCCTGCGGGTACGGGCCGGCTCAAGTTCTGCGGTGCCCGGTCGAAATGCAGCGGATAGCGGCGGCGCCGGGTTCGACCCGCGCGGCCGCGCAGCCCACGCCGATGCCCGATCACACGCCGCCCCCGTTCCGCCTGACATGGCACTTCTCGCTGGCCAGCCTGGCTGGCGTGCTGGTGGTGATGGTGTGCCTGCTGCTGTTCTACCGCGAGCACACCACCAGCCGCCTGGCCAGCCAGGTGGGCCTGGCCAATGCCGAAGCCACCAAGCTGTTGGCCAATGTGCTGTGGCCGAAGTTCGGCGACTTCGTGGTCGGGCCGCCGGGCCGCAGCCGCGCACAGCTGCTGGCCGACCCGCGCCAGCAGGCGCTGCAAGCCCGGGTGCGTGATGCCATGCGCGGGCTGCAGCTGGTGAAGCTGAAGATCTACGACCGCAGCGGCGTCACCGTGTTCTCCACCGATCTGGCGCAGGTGGGCGAGGACAAGCGCGACAACCCCGGCCTGCGGCAGGCCCTGGCCGGCACGGTGGTCAGCGCCATCACCCACCGCCACCGCTTCGACGCCATGGAGGGCGCGCTGGTCGACCGCGACCTGATCGCGTCGTATGTGCCGGTGGGCGGTGCCGCAGGCACACCGGCCGAGGCGGTGTTCGAGGTCTATGGCGATGTGACCCGGCAGCGCCAGAACGAGGCCGAGGCCTGGTACACCGTGGCCGCCGCCGTGCTGGCCCTGCTGAGCGCCCTGTATCTGTTCCTGCTGGTCACCGTGCGCCGCGCCGACCGGGTGATGGCGGCCCAGGAGCAGGCGCGTGCCGAGCAGGCCGCCCAGGTGTTGCACCTGGCCTACCACGACGGCCTGACCGGCCTGCCCAACCGCCGCAGCTGTGGCGAACGCCTGACGCAGGTCCTGGCGGTGGCGCGCCGGCAACAACACACGGCCGCACTGATGTTCATCGACCTCGACGGCTTCAAGGCCGTCAATGACCGGTTCGGCCATGCCGCTGGCGATTTGCTGCTGCAGGCCGTGGCCGGCCGCATCCAGTCCTGCCTGCGCGAGGGCGACCTGCTGTTCCGCATGGGGGGTGACGAGTTCACCGCCGTGCTGCCGCGGGTGGCCGGTGCCGGCGACGGCGACGCCGATGCGGTGGCCTGCCGTGTGCTGGCCGCCCTGGCCCGCCCGGTGGCCCTGGACGGCAGCCAGGCCGTAGTGGGCGCCAGCATCGGCATTGCGTTGTTTCCGGCCGATGCCCTGGACGCCGACAGCCTGCTGCGCCTGGCCGACGATGCCATGTACCAGGCCAAGGCACTGGGCAAGGGCTGCCATGCCTTCCACGCGACGGCGCTGGCCAGGCCGGTGCCGGGCCGCGCGCCTGCGGAGGGCCTGGCCACCGACATCGACGTGGCCTGGCATGGCGCAGGCTGAACCTTGCCGCAGCGCCGGGCTCAGCGGCAGCGCAGCTTGCGCAGTTGCGGGTCGGGCACCGGCCCGCCGTCCAGGCTGTGCAGGAATGCCAGCAGATCGGCCCGTTCAGTGCCCTGCAACTGCAGCGGCTTCAAGACCTGCTCACCATCGGCATGCAGGCGGTCGGGGCTGATGCGGTCGTAATGGTCGACCACATCGGCCAGCGTCGCCTTCTGGCCGTCGTGCAGGTAGGGGGCAGTCTGGGCCACATGGCGCAGACCGGGCACCTTGAACTCACCGAAGTTGCGGTGCTGGGCCAGCACATGGCGGGTCTTCAGTGCGGGGTCGTCTGCGCCGGCGGGCGGTGGGTCGGCCCAGGGCCCCAGCAGGTTGTGCGGGTTGGCCAGCAGCGTGGCGATGCCGCCATGGCGGCCGGGGTCGACCACGCCGGGCCGGCTGAAGAACAGCGCGCCGGTGTCGGCAAACTCGCCGTTGGAAAACAGCGGCCCGGCATGGCAGGTGCTGCAATTGCCCCGGCCGATGAACAGGCGCAGGCCGCGCTGCGCCGCCAGCGGGTAGCGTGCAGCAGCCGCCCGGTCGCCGCGGGCCAGCGCGTCGCGGAACTGGTCGAAGGCGGTGCGCTGGCTTTGCAGCGTGGCCACATAGGCCCCCAGGGCCTTGGCCAGCGGCACCAGCACGGCCTGTGCATCATCAGCCGGGGGCGGTGCGCCCATCGCCCGCTGCCACAGGCAGGACAGCGGCGCGTCGGACTGCAGCAGCACGGTGATCCGGGTCGGGTCGGCGCCCATCTCCTGCGGCGCAAGCAGGGGCTGCAGGGCCTG
This sequence comes from Aquabacterium sp., assembly GCA_029865965.1. GTDB lineage: Bacteria > Pseudomonadota > Gammaproteobacteria > Burkholderiales > Burkholderiaceae_C > Pseudaquabacterium. Next base: position 14,142 of record JARXAJ010000123.1, on the reverse strand, counting down.
CGACCACAGGCTGTCGAAGGCACCGCCCCAGTTCCACCAGCGCTGGTGGCCGGCGTTCAGCAGCGTGGGCGTGTGGCGGTCCAGCGGGGTGTCGATGCGCCCGCCTGGTGTGCCCCGGCCCAGCCCCCGGGGCCGGCCGTCGGCAAAGCCGTGCTGTGGCAGGTGGCAGCTGGCGCAGGCCAGCACCCCGCCGGCCGACAACCGTGCCTCGAAGAACAGGGCCCGGCCCAGCGCTATGGCAGCCGGCTGGCCGCTCAGCGCATTGCCGGGGTCGCGCGCAGGCGGGGGCGGCCACGGGCCGTGGGCCAGGATGCGGTTGCGCTCGTCGGCGCTCCAGTCCAGCACCGCGGCCTGGGTGGCTGCACCCGCCCAGACCAGCAGGGCTGCCGCCCACCAGCGCCAGCGGTGGCTCATCGCAGGTCGATGTCGTGGCTGATGCGGCGCGCCGGGGCACCGGCGGCGCCAGGCAGGTCGAACAGGACACGCCAGCGGCCAGCCATGTGGAACATCAACCCCTCGGCGCGGAAGCGGCCGTCACCCAGGGCGGTGACGCTGGCGCGGTAGTTCATGCCATGGCGGTGGGCCGGCATGTCGGCATCCACGGCTAGCGTGTCCGGCAACGGCTGGCCTGCTGGAGCGCACACCACGATGTCGAGCCCGAAGTGCCGGCCCAGCACCAGCGGCGCCGGGCGCGGTGCAAACGCCACCTGCAGGCCACTGCCTTCGGCCAGCAGGCGCTGTGCAGCCGGCAGGTGGTCGCCGCAGGCGGCCTGGGCGGTGGCGCCGGCCAGCAGGGCCCACAGCGCGGGCAGCAGCTGACGCAGGGTCATGGTGTCTTGGCGCCCCGCACCGCCTGCACCAGGGCTTCGCCATTGCGCCAGCCGATGCGCTCGGCCACCGGTGCGGGCAGGCTGGCCAGCCAGCTGCGCGAATAGCTGGCATGGCCGCCGATGTAGTGCCAGCGCTCGGGCGTGAAGGTGTCGGTGCCGATCATGAAGCGGTCGGGGAATTCGGTGAAGGCCTCGCGCCAGCCGGTGTCGACCTGGCTGCCGGTGGCATGGTCGCCGCGAAAGGCCAGGTCGCACCACAGCCGCGGGTGGCGGCGCAGCGCGGCGCGCACCTTCTCGGGCCGGTCGAAGCCGGCATGCGCCCACAGCACCCGGGCGTCGGGCCACTGCACCAGCAGGCGCTCGATGCAGTCGATGTCGCTGTGGGCATGCAGCAGCAGGCCATGCTCTTTGGCCAGGGCCACCATGCGGCGCGGCACCGGCAGGTCGGCGTCAGCGCCGTACAGGTGGAATTCGCCGATGCCGACGTAGCGGTACTTTGCCAGCCGCTCTTCCAGGTAACCGGCCACACTGGCGTCGTGTACCCAGCTGCCGATCTCGCCGCGGCTGCGGTAGGGCCGCAGCTCGGGCACGATCAGGTCGGGTGCTTCGACCACCAGCATCTGCGTGCCCTGGTCGTTGGAGCTGGACACCAGCGCGCCACGCAGCCCGGCCTGGCGCAGGATGGCCACGGCCTGCTTGGGCGGCACCAGGTCCCAGGCGTCATGGCTGTAGTGGATGTGGGCATCGAACAGTGGCAGATCGGGCGCGGCACGCAGCGGCGCTGCGGCCAGCGCGGCTGCCGCGGCCAGCCAGCTCTGGAAGCTGCGGCGGGTGAGGGGTGCGGGGTGCATGGTCGCCTCGGCCAGTGTGGACTGGTGCAAGGCTACAGCAGCGGCGATATCAGCGCGACAGGGCCGCCAGCAGTTTGTCGTGGATGCCGCCGAAACCGCCGTTGCTCATCACCAGCACCTGGTCGCCCGGCCGGGCGGCCTGGACGATGGCCGCCACCAGCGCGTCCACCGTGTCGGCCACCACCGCCTGGGCGCCCAGCGGCGCCAGCGCCTCGGCCGCGCTCCAGCCGTAGTTGCCCTGCAGGCAGAAGCTCAAGTCGGCCTCTTCCAGTGCCCAGGGCAGCAAGGCCTTCATCTCGCCGCGCTTCATCGTGTTGGTGCGCGGCTCGAACACCACCAGCATCCGCGCCAGGCCCGATTTGCGGCGCAAGCCGTTCAGCGTGGTGCGCATGGCCGTGGGGTGGTGGGCGAAATCGTCATAGACCTTGATGCCGCGCACCTCGCCGCGCAGCTCAAGCCGGCGGCGCACATTGGTGAAGCCAGCCAGCGCAGCCGCGGCTTGCTCGGGCGGCACGCCCACGTGTTCGGCTGCGGCAATGGCCGCCAGCGCGTTGAGCTGGTTGTGCTCGCCCAGCTGCTGCCAATCCACGCGGGCGATCTTCAGGCTGCCGCGCAGCACGTCGAAGGCATGCGGCTCGCCACGGGCGCGCAGCGCGCCGGGCTCTTCCTTGCGGGCGCCAAAGCGCTGCAGCTCGCTCCAGCAACCGCGTGCCAGCACCCGGTCGAGTGCCGCCTCACGCGCATTCACCACCAGCCGGCCACTGGCCGGCACGGTGCGCACCAGGTGGTGGAACTGGGTCTCGATCGCTGCCAGGTCGGCAAAGATGTCGGCGTGGTCGAACTCCAGGTTGTTGAGGATCGCCGTGCGCGGCCGGTAGTGCACGAACTTGCTGCGCTTGTCGAAGAAGGCGGTGTCGTACTCGTCGGCCTCGATGACGAAGGTGGAGCCCTCGCCCAGCCGTGCCGAGATGCCGAAGTTCAGCGGCACACCGCCCACCAGGAAGCCGGGTTGCAGGCCCGCCTGGTCCAGGATCCAGGCCAGCATCGACGTGGTGGTGGTCTTGCCGTGGGTGCCGGCCACGGCCAGCACATGGCGCGCCCGCGCCGGGTTGCGCAGCACGTTCTCGCCCAGCCACTGCGGGCCGCTGGTGTAGACCGCGCCGGCATCCAGGATGGCTTCCATCAGCGCATTGCCGCGTGTCACCACATTGCCGATGACGAACAGGTCGGGCTTCAGCGCCATCTGGTCGGCGCCAAAGCCCTCGATCAGGTCGATGCCCAGGGCGCGCAGCTGGTCGCTCATCGGCGGGTAGACATTCGCGTCGCAGCCGGTGACGCGGTGTCCGGCCTCGCGGGCGATGGCGGCGATGCCGCCCATGAAGGTGCCGCAGACGCCCAGGATGTGGAGATGCATGGCCAGATTCTAGGAGCCGGCCCCCCATGCGCCCATGCCTGCCAGGGCCACAATCGACCGATGTTGTCCTGGATCAGCAGCCACCCCTGGGCCTACCCCGCGCTGGAGGTGGTGCACCTGGTCGGCATCGCGCTGCTGCTGGGCAACCTGGTGCTGCTGGAGCTGCGCGTGCTCGGCGCCGCACCGCTGCTGCCGCTGCAGGCGCTGGCCCGCCTGGCGCTGGCCGTGGTGCTGACCGGCTTTGCCCTGGCGGCCACCAGCGGGCTGCTGATGTTTTCCAGCCAGCCGATGGAACTGCTGGCCAACCGGGTGTTCACACTGAAGATGCTGTTGCTGATGGCTGCCGGCACCAATGCGGCCTGGTTCCATGGCCGCGGCGGCCTGCAGTTGCAAGATGGTCTGGCCAAGGCGCAGACCGTGCTGTCATTGGGGCTGTGGTTGGCGGTGCTGACCTGCGGCCGGTTCATCGCCTATGTTTGATGGTCAACCACCGGAGGCCCGTTCATGATCCAACGCCGCACCCTGCTGCTCGGCAGCGCCCTGGCCCTGCCGCTGGCCGCCCGTGCCCACCACGGCTGGAGCAGCTTCGACCAGACCCGGCCGATCTGGCTGGAAGGCCGCGCCGCCCAGGTGGCCTGGCGCAACCCGCATGCCGAGCTGAAGCTGGAACTGCCTGCCGACCCCAAGCTGCCCGCCGACCTGGCCGGCCGTGCCGTGCCCGCGCAAACAGCCAGTGTCGACGGCAAGGCCCTGCTGGCTGCGGCCCAGCTGCCGAAGCGGCGCGACAAGGTCTGGGACATCGAGCTGGCACCGCTGACCCGGTTGCAGGCCTGGGCGGTGCCCGAGATCAAGCCCGGCGCCACCGTGGCGGTGCTGGGCTTCACCTTCACCGACGAGAAGGGTGACGCGGTGCTGCGTGCCGAATACCTGTTCTACGAAGGCAAGGTCTACGGTCTGCGGTCGTCGCCGGCCTGAACGGCTTAAACCTCGAAGCCCTGCCGCGCCACCCATTCCTGGCCCGGCGCCAGGGTGACGGGGTGGCCGATCTGTGCAGCCTCCACGCACAGCAGTTGCAGCCAGTCGTCATCGGGCAGGTCGGCCAGGGCTGCGGCGCGCACCGGGCCGGGGTTCCACACCACCACGTCATCGAAGCCCTCGCGGGTGATCTGGGTGCGGCCGGCGGCGGTGGCCAGGCTCAGCGGGCCCTTGGCGTCCCAATAGATGCGGTCGATCTCGCCGGCAAAGCTGAACGGGTCCATCTCCTGGTGCTGGCTGTGGCCGGTGGTGGTGTCCAGGTAGGGCACGCCGAACAGGCCGCCCAGCCGGGCGCGGCGCACGTCGTCGACCAGCAGGTAGGTGTGCAGCGCGGCCGTGAAGTCGAACGGCGCTTCACCGGTGTTGGTGACGGCCAATTCCACGTCGAGCTGCAGGCCGCTGAAGCTGAAGCTCAGCTCGGCTTCGAAGGCATGCGGCCACAGCGCACGCGTGGCGTCGTTGTCGGTCAGGCGCAGCACGCCGATGACCACGTCACCGCGCTGCGCGCCTTCCACCCACTGCCAGGCCTGCTGGCGGGCAAAGCCATGCTGGCCCAGCGGCCCGCGCTTGGCAAACTGCGGAAAGCACACCGGGATGCCGCCGCGCACCGCATGGGTGCCGCCGGCCTGGGCCAGTGGCGACAGGTACAGCCGTTCCTGGTCGCCGGCCGGGATCCAGCTGACGATGTGGCCACCATGCAGCAGCACGGTCAGCTCGGCGCCGTCGGGCGCGCGCAGCCACATGGCCGGCTGGCCCAGCACCGTGGTGGGCTTGATCATGCGCCGGGCAGGGACTTCATGACGTCGCGTGCGGCCGCCACGGTGGCGGCGATGTCGTCGGCCGTGTGGGCGGCGCTGACGAAGCCGGCCTCGTAGAGCGCTGGCGCCAGGTACACGCCGCGGTCGAGCATGCCGTGGAAGAAGCGGTTGAAGCGCTCCTTGTCGGTGGCCATCACCACGCCGTAGTTCTGCGGCAGCTCGGCCGTGAAGAAGAAGCCGAACATGCCGCCTTCGCTGTCGCCGACGAAGGGCACGCCGGCAGCCTTGGCGGCGGCTGACAAGCCTTCGACCAGCGACTGCGTCTTGGCTCCCAGCGCCTCGTAGAAGCCGGGTTGGCTGATTTGCTTGAGCGTGGCCAGGCCGCAGGCCGTGGCCACCGGGTTGCCCGACAGCGTGCCGGCCTGGTAGACCGGGCCCAGCGGCGCCAGGTGCTGCATGATCTTGCGGCTGGTGCCGAAGGCCGCCAGCGGCATGCCGCCGCCGATGACCTTGCCGAACACGCTGATGTCGGGCGCGAAGCCGGGGATCAGCCTGGCATACACGCTCTGCGCACCGCCCAGTGCCACGCGGAAGCCGGTCATCACCTCGTCAAAGACGAACAGTGCGCCATGCTGCTGGCACAGCTCGGCAATGCGCTTGACGAACGGCACCTGGGCCCGCACGAAGTTCATGTTGCCGGCGATCGGCTCGATCATCACGCAGGCGATCTCGCCGCCCTGGGTGGCGAAGATCTCTTCGATCTGTTCGAGGTTGTTGTACTCCAGCACCAGGGTGTGCTGCACCACCTCGGGCGGCACGCCGGCGCTGGTGGGGAAGCCGAAGGTCGCCAGGCCCGAGCCGGCCTTGACCAGCAGGGCGTCGGCATGGCCGTGGTAGCAGCCTTCGAACTTGACGATCTTGCTGCGGCCGGTGGCGCCGCGCGCCAGGCGGATGGCGCTCATGCCGGCCTCGGTGCCAGACGACACCAGGCGCACCTGCTCGATGCTGGGCACGTGGCGGATGATCTCTTCGGCCAGTTCCACCTCGCGCTCGGTGGGCGCGCCGAAGCTGAAGCCGTCGAGCGCGGCCTTCTGCACGGCTTCCAGCACCGCCGGGTGGCCGTGGCCCAGGATCATCGGGCCCCAAGAACCGATGTAGTCGATGTAGCGGCTGCCCTCGGCGTCCCACATATAGGGCCCCTGGGCGCGGGCGATGAAGCGTGGCGTGCCGCCCACGGCACGGAAGGCACGCACCGGCGAATTCACGCCGCCGGGGATGACGCGCTGGGCGCGTTCGAACAAGGCTTGGTTGCTGGTCATGGCGGTTTGTCAGTGCACGCGGCGGGGCGCGGGTTTGCCTTTGGTGTCGGGGGTGTCGGAGTCGGGCAGCACGCTGCCGTCGGTGGGGACGTCGGGGCCGGGCTCGCCGTCTTCGGTGGGTGGCTGGGCCCAGAAGAAGCGGTCGGGCACCACGCCACCCATGCCCGGGCGGAAGCCCGAGTCGAGCGTCTGGTCCATGAAGGCCAGTGCCTCGCCCACGGCGGCCTGCAGTTCGGCCCCGGCGGCCAGCAGCGCGGCCAGCGCGGCGCTGAGGGTGTCGCCGGCGCCGACGAAGCTGGTCTCGAACATCTCGAACTTCTCGCCAGTCAGCGCGCCCTGGGGCGAGGCCAGCACGTTGTCGATGAACTGCTCGGGCGCGCCGGCCGTGCCCTTGCCACCCTTGGTGGGCAGCATGATGCCGGTCACCAGCACGAAGCGGGTGCCGCGCTCACCGGCGGCCACCGCCAGTTCACGCGCGGATGCAGGGCGCTCGCTGTCCCAGTCGGGCAGCAGGAAGTCGGTCAGGGTCTTGTGGCTGCCCACCAGCACCTCGGTGGCCGGCAGGATCAGCTCACGGAAGGCTTCCAGGTAAGGCTGGGCCTGGTCGTCGTCGAGCCAGCCCAGGTTGGGCAGGTAGCTGACCAGCGGCACATCGGGGTAGTCCGACAGGATCTCGGCCACCGCGCTGACCGCCTCGGCGCTGCCCAGGAAACCCACCTTCCAGCCAGCCACGGTGATGTCTTCCAGCACGTTGCGGGCCTGCTCGGCCACCATGTCGGCGTCGATCGGGTGGTGGTCGAAGATCTCTGCCGTGTCGCGCAGCAGCAGGCTGGTGGTGATGGGCAGGCCATGCGCGCCCATGGCGGCCAGGGTGCTGATGTCACCGGCCAGGCCGCCGGCGCCGCTGGGGTCGGCGGCATTGAAGCTCATCACGCATGCCGGTGCCGTGGCCTCCTGCAGGTCATCGGCGCCGGCGTCTGCCGGGGCGTCGGGTCGGGGGGCGGGGCTGGGGGTCATGAACGGTCCGATGCAGGGGAGAGGGGCCGCCTTGCTGGGGCGGCCGGATGCGCCGCCAGCGATGCTGGCGCAAAGTTGAAATAACGTGCTTCCGCCGCGCCATTAGGCCCTTGGGGCCCGAAAACCGGTGGCTACAATGCCTTCTCCATTGTAGTGAAGTGCCCGAGAACGTGACCCAAACCCGCATGACTGAACCTCGTACCTGGATGTGTCTGATCTGCGGCTGGATCTACGATGAGGCGACAGGCGACACCGAGCATGGCATTGCACCAGGTACCGCCTGGGCCGATGTGCCAATGAACTGGACCTGCCCCGAGTGCGGCGCCCGCAAGGAAGACTTCGAGATGGTGCAGGTCTGATGACCTGCAGTGCGTGACGCCTTTGCCGGCATCCCGCCCACCCCCTGGCCAAGGAGTACCAGCCATGGATGATGCACCCACCGATGTCCGCATCGATGTCCGCACCGATGTTCGTATCGACGCCGTCAGTCAAGCGCCTGGCGTTTTGCCTGCCGCTGCCACACGGGTGCTGGTGATCGACGACAGCAACACCATCCGCCGTTCCGCCGAGTTGTTCCTGCGCCAGGGTGGCCACGAGGTGCTGCTGGCCGAAGATGGCTTCGACGCCCTGGCCAAGGTCAATGACCATGTGCCGCAACTCATCTTCTGCGACATCCTGATGCCCCGGCTCGACGGTTACCAGACCTGCGCCATCATCAAGCGCAACCCGCGATTTGCCCATGTGCCGGTCATCATGCTGTCGTCCAAGGACGGCCTGTTCGACAAGGCGCGCGGCCGCATGGTGGGCTCGCAGGATTACCTGACCAAACCCTTCACCAAGGAACAGCTGCTGCGCGCCGTGCAGCAGTTCGGTGCCAGCGGCGATGCCGCCTGAGCCACCAGCTGGCAGCCCCAACCGCTGCGGAGATCCGAAGATGCCCGTGCACAAGATTCTGGTGGTCGACGACTCCAAGACCGAGTTGCACCACATGACCGAACTGCTGCTCAAGCATGGCTACTCGGTGCGCACCGCCGCCAGTGGTGACGAGGCCATGAAGCGCCTGGACGAGGACAAGCCCGACCTGATTCTGATGGACGTGGTGATGCCGGGGCAAAACGGCTTCCAGCTCACCCGCTCCATCACCCGTGACCCGCGCTACACCGGCCTGCCGGTGATCATGTGCACCAGCAAGAGCCAGGAGACCGACCGCGTCTGGGGCCTGCGGCAGGGAGCCAAGGACTATGTCGTCAAGCCGGTGGTGGCCCACGAGCTCATCGCCAAGATCAAGCAGTTCGACTGAAGCCGCAACGACCCGCCCATGGCCAACAAGCAAGCCCTGCGCGACCTGCAGACCCGCCTGGCGGAGCGCATGCAGCAGGTGCGCACCGAGACGCCCGGCGTCTCGTGGCTGGCAGTCGATTGCGCGGGCCAGGGGCTGCTGCTGTCGCTGAAGCAGGCTGGCGAGATCGTCGACCTGGGCCCGGTGCAACCGGTGCCGCACACCCAGCCCTGGCTGGCCGGCGTGGTCAACCTGCGCGGTGGCGTGTTCACCGTGGTCGACCTGGCGCATTTCCTGGGGCTGCGCAGCGGCGCGCCGCAGCTGGCGCGTGTGCCGGGCCAGGGCCATGCACGGTTGGTGGCCTTCAATGCCGGGCTGGGCATCAATGGCGCGCTGTTGATCGACCGGCTCGAAGGCCTGCGCCATGCGGCCGACCTGCAGGCCGAGGGTGAGGATTCGGACAGTGTGGCGCGGCCAGCCTTTGCGCTGTCGCGCTGGCGTGATGGTGCCGGGCGCTGGTGGCAGGAGATCGATCTCGCGGCCCTGGCGCAGTCACCGCAGTTTCTGGCGATCACCGCTTGATGGCGGGCGCACGCATGAGCAGGCGCTGGCTGTAAGCGCGCTCAGGGCTTGACAACGCCGCAGGGCATGGGCACCCGGCATCAGATGGACAGGGGGATGTGATGGGTTTGCTGGACAGACTGAAGAACAACCGACCAGGCGACGAAGTCGGGCGTGACCGCGGGCCGGCCACGTTTGACGAACTGCAGGCGGCCGGCGATGACGGCCGCACCCAGGCCATGGCTGTCACGCGCGCAGCCAACCTGGACCCGCCCACTGCCGACAACGGCGCGGCACCCACGGTGGCCCGGCAGTCCATCATTTCCGAGCTGCCGCCATCCGAGCAACTGAGCGATTTTTCCGAATCCCGGCTGATACCTGCAGCCAGCGCCGGTGCAGCGGCCCTGCCGGCATCGGTGGTGCTGCCGCTGATCGGCGACCAGCCCGTCGCCACACAGCAACGCATCCTGGGTGGCATGGTGCTGGCCGGCCTGGTGTTGTTGGTGCTGGCCACGGTGCTGGCGCTGACCTCGGCCAGCCGCAACGCCGTGCAGGTGGGTGCCACCGGACAGGCGCTGATGCAATCGCAGCGGCTGGCCAAGGCGGTGTCACAGGCGCTGGTGGGCACACCCTCGGCCTTTGCCGAGGTGAAAGAAGCCGCCGATGTGCTGGCCGTCAACACCCGCCAGCTCAGGGACGGCGGGCCGGGTGTGGCCGCGGTGCCGGCCGGGGCCCTGGCCCTGCTGGACCCGCTGATGCCGCTGGTCGACCGGGCCGAGAAGAACGCCCGGGCCGTGCTGGCGCAAGAGGCCGCGCTAGTGCAGGTCAGCAAGGCGCTGCGCACCATCAACGCCCAGGCCGGCGAGCTGCTGGAATCAGCCGAGACGGTGTCGGCACTGAAGCTGCAGCAGGGTGCGTCGGCGGCCGAGCTCACCCAGGCCGGCAGGCTGGTGATGCTGACCCAGCGCATCGGCAAGAGCGCCAATGAATTCCTCACCAGCGAAGGCGCCAGCAACGACGCCGTGTTCCTGCTCGGCAAGGACCTGACCAGTTTCCGCGAGATCATCGATGGCCTGACCAGCGGCAGTGCCGAGTTGCGTCTGCCGGCGTCGAAAGACGCCGAAGTGCGCCAGGCCCTGGGCATCTTGCTGCGCCAGTATGAGCAGACCCGCATCCAGGCCGGGGCCATTCTCGGCAACCTGCAGGGCCTGTTCAGTGCGCGGGAGGCGCAGGGCCTGGTGATGGGCGATGCCGAGCCGCTGCGCAAGGGCCTGCAGTCCGTGCAGGACCAGCTGGCCCAGCAGGGCGGGTTCCAGCTCAGCCATGGCCTGGCCATGCTGGTGGCGCTGCTGCTGGTGCTGGCCGGCGGCTGGGGCTTCCTGCGGCTGTATGTGGCCGACCAGGCGCAGCGCGCCGGCGTGGCCGAGGCCCAACGCCTGGAAGCCGAGCGCCAGGAGCGCGAAGCCAAGCGGGTCAACGACGCCAACCAGAGCGCCATTCTCCGGCTGATGAACGAGTTGCAGACGGTGGCCGAGGGCGACTTGACCCAACAGGCCACGGTGACCGAAGACATTACCGGCGCGATTGCCGACTCGATCAACTACACCGTGGAAGAACTGCGCTCGCTGGTCAGCCAGGTGCAGGGCACGGCCAACCGGGTGACCGAGACCACCGAGCAGGTCACCACCACGTCCACCGACCTGCTGGCCGCGTCGGACGAGCAGCTGCGCGAAATCCGCGAAACCGGTGACGCGGTGCTGCAGATGGCGACCCGCATCAATGAGGTGTCGGGCCAGGCCCAGCAATCGGCCCAGGTGGCGCGGCAGTCGCTGCGTGCAGCCGAGTCCGGGCTGACGGCGGTGCAGAACTCCATCGGCGGCATGAACGCCATCCGCGACCAGATCCAGGAGACGTCCAAGCGCATCAAGCGCCTGGGTGAATCCAGCCAGGAGATCGGTGAAATCACCGAGCTGATCTCTGACATCACCGAGCAGACCAACGTGCTGGCGCTCAACGCGGCCATCCAGGCTGCCAGCGCCGGCGAGGCCGGCCGCGGCTTCAGCGTGGTGGCCGAGGAAGTGCAGCGCCTGGCCGAGCGCTCGGGCGACGCCACCCGGCAGATCTCGGCCCTGGTCAAGACCATCCAGACCGACACCCAGGACGCGGTGGCCGCCATGGCGCGCAGCACCCAGGGCGTGGTCGACGGGGCGCGCCTGTCGGACGCCGCCGGCTCGGCCCTGGCCGACATCGACCGGGTGACCCGCCGGCTGGCCGAGCTGATCGAAGCGATTTCAGCCCAGGCCCTGAAGGAGGCCGACTCGGCCAACGTGGTGGCCGACAACATCCAGCACATCTTCGCGGTGACCGAGCAGACCGGTGAGGGCACGCGCTCCACCGCCCAGATGGTGCGCGAGCTGTCGCGCAGTGCCGAAGAGCTGCGCCAGTCGGTGTCGCGCTTCAAGATCAGCTGAGCGTTCGCCCCCGCCCATTGCCATGGTCAACGCCACCAGCGTCCCTCCCAGCCCCCCAGGCGGCGTGTCTGCCGACAGCGCCGGCAGCGGCCCGGGCGAGGACCTGAGCGCGCTGTCGTGGGTGCGCGACGAGCTGCGTCGCTCGCTCGATATGGCCAACAAGGCGCTGCGGCGCTACCTGAAGGAGCAGGCCCAGCGCAGTGACCTGGACACGGTCGACCCGTCGGTGCTGCGCCAGGCCCGCAACCAGCTGCACCAGTGCGTGGGCGTGCTCGAGCTGGTCGGCCTGGGCCCGGCCGCCGAGCTGCCGCGCGCGGCTGAGGCGGCCCTGCAACGCCTCAGCGCCCGGCCCAAGCTGATCACGCCTGCGGCGGTGGACGCGCTGGAGCGCGGCAGCTTTGCATTGCTGGATTTCATCGAGCGCCGGGTGGCCGGCAAGCCGGTGTCGGCGCTGGCCTTGTTCCCGCAGTACAAGGCCCTGCAGGAGCTTGCCGGCGCGCTGCGGGTGCACCCGGCCGACCTGTGGCAGGTGCCCTGGTCCTGGCGCGACCTGGCGCCCGATGCCGGCGTGCCGCCCTGTCACCCTGACGCCGACACCACCGGCCAGATCGAAGCCGACCTGCTGTCATTGATGCGCGGCGCGCCGCCCAGCGTTGCCGCCCGCATGAGCGCGCTGTTCGCCGGCCTGGCCAATGGCGCGCAGGCACTGTCCGACCAGGGCGATGCGGCGGCGTTTGCGCCGCACAGCCGTCTGGCCACGCTGTGGCAACTGGCGGCCGGCTTCTTCGAAGCCCAGGCCGATGGCCTGCTGCAGCCCGATGCCTATGGCAAGCGCGTGGGCTCGAAGCTGCTGGCCCAGCTGCGCGCCGGTGCATCCGCCGAGCCATCCGAGCGCCTGGCCCATGACCTGCTGTTCTTCTGCAGCCAGGCCGCGGTGGATGCGGCCCGGCCCGCCGGCCCGCGCCTGGCGGCCGTGCGCCAGGCTTACGGGCTGGCGCAGGCCAGGCCGGTCGCCTACGACAACGCCAGCCTTGGCCGCCACGACCCCGCCTGGGTGGCCCAGGCGCGCAAGCGGGTGGCGGCCGCCAAGGAAGTGTGGTCGGCCGTGGCCGGAGGCGACGTGTCGCGGCGCGACGGCCTGGCGGAGCAGTTTGCGCTGGTCAGCGACTCGCTGGTCCGCCTCTACCCCGACGGCGCGGTGCTCGGCCGGGCGCTGCAGGTGGCGACGGCCCACACCCTGGCCGCCGGTGCCGAGCCGCCGGCCGACCTGGCGATGGAAGTGGCCACTGCGCTGCTCTACCTGGACGCCTCGATCGAAGACGGTGATTTCGACCACCCCGAGAGCGCGCAGCGTGTGCAGCGACTGGCCCAGCGCATCGACGCGGTGCGCCAGTCGCGCGACCCCGGCACGCTCGATTTGTGGATGGAAGAGTTGTACCGGCGTGTCTCCGACCGCCAGACCATGGGCAGCGTGGTGCAGGAATTGCGCGCCTCGCTGTCCGAGGTCGAGAAGAACATTGACCAGTACTTCCGCACGCCGGCCCAGCGTGATGTGCTGATCCCGGTGCCGGCCCAGCTGCAGGCCATGCGCGGTGTGCTGTCGGTGCTGGGGCTCGACCAGGCGTCGCTGGCGGTGCTGCGCATGCGCGCCGATGTCGATGCACTCATCAATCCCGAGGTCAACCCGCAGCAGGCCATCCAGAGCGGCAGCTTCGACCGGCTGGCCGACAACCTGGGCGCCCTGAGCTTCCTGATCGACATGGTCAGCGTGCAGCCGCAGATGGCGAAGTCGCTGTTCCGCTTCGACCCGGCCACCGGCAACCTGGCGGCGGTGATGGCCCGTGAAGACCGCCCCAGCGGCTTTGCCGGGTTCGACCCGCACGCCGGCGCCCGCGGCAACGGCCAGCCCGACACCGACGCCATGGCGGTCACGCTGGAGTTCGACCGCATCGTTGCGCAGGCCCGTGCCAGCCAGCGTGTCGGCCTGGCTGCCCCGGCCCCGTCCCCGATGCAGGCACCGGCTACCCCGGCCACGCTGCCGGTGCTGGGCAACCATGGCCTGCCGATGTTGTCGCTGGACATGGCCGAGGAAGATGACACCGTGCCCGGTGTCGCCACACCCGACCTCACCCTGCGCCTGACCGACCAGGATGACGGCCCCACGCTGCGCCTGCCACCTGCGCACGATGTCACCTTCGTCCTGCCCACGCTGGCGATGCATGGCCTGGCCGCCAGCCCCCTGGCGCCGCTGCCCACTGACGCCACGTTGCAGGCCAAGGCGCCGCCGCCAGCCGGGCCGGTGTCCAGCGGCCTGGAAGACGACCCCGACATGCGGGAGATCTTTCTGGAAGAAGCCGCCGAGGTGCTGGCCAGTGCCACCGAGGCGCTGGCCGCGCTGCAGGTGCGCCATGACGACACCGAGGCCATGACGACGGTGCGCCGGGCCTTCCACACCCTCAAGGGCAGTGCCCGCATGGTGGGTTTGCTGGACTTCGGCGAGGCGGCCTGGGCCTGCGAGCAGCTCTACAACACCCGCCTGGCCGAGCATGCCGGCGCCGACGCCGACCTGCGCGGCTTCAGCCACGAGGCCTGCGCGCAGTTTGGCCG
>JARXAJ010000132.1 GCA_029865965.1 Aquabacterium sp. | reverse complement strand
GGGCGCGCAAGCTGGGCGACTTCAGCGACGGCTTTGCCAGCGGCTGGATGCAACTGCGCGGCGCCCGCCGCCGCCAGGGCGTGGACCGCGGCTTCGTGCTGAGCGACCATGCCGACTGGCCTGGCCTGCAGCGCGCCATCGGCGCCACCGGTGCCGAGCGGGTCATCGTCACCCACGGGCAAGAGGCGGTGATGGTGCGCTGGCTGCGTGATCAGGGGCTGGACGCCGCCTCGTTCCGCACAGAATTCGGCGGTGAAGGCGGCGAGCTGCCCACCACCGCCGCCGTGGCCGATACCCCGGCCCCCATCCCGGCCAGCCCCGCCTGATGCGCCGCTTTGCCGCGCTGTATGGCGAACTGGACGCCAGCACCAGCACCGACGCCAAGGTGGCTGCGCTGGTGCGTTACCTGGCCGATGCGCCGCCGGCCGATGCCGCCTGGGGCGTGTACTTCCTGGCCGGCGGCAAGCCGCGCCAGACCGTGCCCACCGCGCTGCTGCGGGCCGAGGCCACGGCGCTGGCCGGCATCCCCGATTGGCTGTTCGAAGCCAGCTACCAGGCCGTGGGCGACCTGGCCGAAACCATTGCCCAGGTGCTGCCGCCGCCACAACGCCACAGCAGCCTGGGCCTGGCCGACTGGCTGACCCAGCGCCTGCTGCCGCTGCGCGGCCAGCCCCCCGAGCACCAGACCGCCGCGCTGCGCCACTGGTGGGACGAGCTGCCGCCTGACCAGCGCTTCCTGCTGGTCAAGCTGATCGGCGGCGGCTTCCGCGTGGGCGTGAGCAAGCTGCTGGTGCAACGTGCGCTGGCCCGCCACGCCGGGCTGGACGCCAAGCTGGTGGCCCAGCGCATGATGGGCTGGACCGACGGCCGCCAGCCGCCGACGGCCGACCGGCTGGCAGCGCTGCTGGCGCCGGCCCCGGCGCCCGGTGAGGCGGCGGCGCAGGGCATCGACGGCCAGCCATATCCGTTCTTTCTGGCCCACGCGCTGGACGACGCGCCCCCCGACCAGCTGGCTGACCGCCTGGGCCCGGTGGCCGACTGGCAGGCCGAATGGAAGTACGACGGCATCCGCGCCCAGCTGGTGCGGCGTGGCGGCCAGCTGTGGATCTGGTCACGCGGGGAAGAGCTGATCACCGACCGCTTCCCCGAGGTGGTGGCCCAGGCCGCCGGCCTGCCCGACGGCACAGTGCTGGATGGCGAACTGCTGGCCTGGGGCGCCGACGACCGGCCGGCGCCGTTCCAGGCCCTGCAGCAGCGCATCCAGCGCAAGACGCTCAGCCGCCAGTTGCTGGCGGCGGTGCCGGTGCGCTTCATCGCCTATGACCTGCTGGCGCAGGACGGGCAAGATTTGCGCACACTGTCGCAGGCGCAGCGGCGCAGCCGGCTGCAGCTGGTGCTGGCCGACCAGGCGCTGGCGTTGTCGCCGCTGGTCGAAGCCGCTGACTGGCAGGCCCTGGCCGTGTTGCGCCAGCAAAGCCGGGACCGCGGCGTCGAGGGCCTGATGCTCAAGCACCGGCAGTCGACCTACGGCAGCGGCCGCACCAAGGCCGACGGCCTGTGGTGGAAGTGGAAGATTGCGCCGCACACGGTGGATGCGGTGCTGGTCTATGCCCAGGCCGGCCACGGCCGGCGCGCCGGGCTCTACACCGACTACACCTTTGCGGTCTGGAGCCGCCCGCCCGCAAGCGCCGCCGAGGCCGACGGTGTGGTGCAGGCCATCGCCGCGCGCCAGCCGGCCCAACCCGGTGCGCTGCAGCTGCTCACCTTCACCAAGGCCTATTCGGGCCTGAGTGATGCCGAGTTCAAGGCGGTTGACGCCGTCATCCGCGCCAACACGCTGGAAAAGTTCGGCCCGGTGCGCAGCCTCAAACCCAGCCTGGTGTTCGAACTTGCCTTCGAGGGCATCGCCAGCAGCCCGCGCCACAAGAGCGGCGTTGCGTTGCGCTTTCCGCGCATGCTGCGCATCCGCCATGACAAGCCACTGTGGCAGGCCGACAGCCTGCAGACACTGGATGCCTTGATTCCGGGGCTAGCCGATTGAATCGAGTTTTGTGCGTGGGTCAAGAAGTTCAATGTGTTGTGCAGTTTGCGGGATAAACAACCCCCTCATTCCGGGGGTTCAGCGTGCGTCTGGACGTCAAATCGCGGTGTCTTGGCATCAGAAACACGGCCTGACGTTCCGTGTCGTCATCCAGTCCACGTCCAGCCCTCGTTATGATCGGAGCCCAACCAGTGCGTTTTAGCAATCTGACCCCAAACACCACCGGTGCCTCCTTGAAGTCAAGCACGATCTTTGCAGCTTCAGTCATCTGGCGTGGTCCGGGTGGCCACATGCTGGTGCAAGACCCCCGGATCGACTTGCTGCCTGATGGCCCCGCCGGCCCGCGGCGCTTCAAGGTCAAGACAGCCGACTCGCAAGAGCGGCGCGGGCGGGTCAACAACCTGTTGAAGGACCGCTACGGTTGGCGCGGCTACCAGCAGGTGAGCCTGCCCACCGACCCCACCGTCAACCGCTTCACCCTGACGGCTGTGGAAGACGAGGTGGTGATCGGCACCATCACCGTGGCCTTCGACAACCCTGCCCGCCTGGGGGCAGACGAAGCATTCGGGCCCGAGGTGACCAAGCTGCGCGCCGAAGGCCGCCGCGTGTGTGAATTCACCAAACTGGCGATCGACCCTGTAGTGGGCACCAAGCGGGTGCTGGCCACACTGTTCCATGTGGCCTACATCGTGGCGCACCGCATCCGCGCCTTCGACATGCTGATCATGGAAGTGAACCCGCGCCATGTGCGGTATTACGAGCGCATGCTGGGTTGCCAGATCCTGGCGGGAGAGCGGGTCAACAGCGCGGTGAACGCGCCGGCTGTGCTGCTGGGCGCCGAGTTCGCCTACATCATGGCGCAGATCGGTGAGTTCGGCGGCAAGCCCGAGGCCGCCGCGCGCGAGCGGTCGCTGTATCCGTTTGCGCTGTCGTTGCGTGAAGAGGCGGCGGTGATCAGCCGCATGCAGGCCAAGCAGCGCATCCAGGACCGCCGGCTCACCGACACCGGCCACCCCAACGATGCCACGCCCACCGATTTCGGCACGACCGACCTGATCGGCCTTTGACGGCTGCAGGCTGGCGGCGGGGTGGTGTTGGGGGTGGTGCCTCCGACAGGAATCGAACCTGTATCTAGCGCTTAGGAGGCGCTCGTTCTATCCATTGAACTACGGTGGCGGCCTGCCGGCATTCTCGCATGCAGGCTCCGCTGGCCCCGCACCGGCCAGGCTCACCAGCGCCAGGTCCAGATCAGGTCGATGGCGTTCTCGCTGCCCGATTGCGCCCGCAGGGTGAAGCGCTGGGCCACCCTGTAGATCAGCTGCCAGGTGCCGGCGGTGGCCTGCACACCGCGCTCGTAACCCACATACCAGCGGCGTGACAGCTGCTTGCCCAGGCTGATGATGGTGTCGCGGGTGTCACCTTCGGTCTGGCGCAACGAGAAGTCGGTCAGCCCGATCGCCTCCAGCAGCTTGTCGGTGGGGCCGGCACCGCTGCCAGATAGCAAGGCAAACGCCGCGCGTTGCAGCAGCGCGGTGTCGGCGCTGCCCAGGCCGTCGGGGCTGCGTCCCAGCACCAGCCATGACAGCTTGTCGTAGTCGGCCAGATCGGGGTCGCTGTAGAGACGGATGCGCGGGTTCTGCGCCTGGCCGTCGACCAGCACACCCACCTGCACGTCCAGGTTGGGGCGGATGGCCAGCACGTCGATGCGCGGGTTGCCCGGCTCGCCGCTGAAGACGAAGCGCCCGCGGGTGATCTCCAGCTTCTGGCCATAGGCGGCATAGCGGCCGTCTGCGGTGCTGACCGTGCCATTGACCGCCAGCCTGCCGCCCGGGCTGCTCAGCACCACGTCGCCGGTCAGCCGGGTCTCCACGCCCTGGCCGCGCAGCTGCAGGTCGGGGCCCAGGTTGATCTTGACCTGCATCTGCACCTGCACCGGTGCGGCTGGGGGTGGGGGTGGGGGCGTTACGCCGTTGCGCCCGGGCTGGGCCGCTGCGGCATCGGCCACGGCAGCCGCAGCGGCCGATGCCGCGCCGGCGCTGCGCTGCACCCGCACATCGCTGTCCAGCGTGGGTGCGTCGCCGCGGCCGATGTCGATGAAGCCTTCATCGATCTTGAACGCGCCGTCGATCTGCAGGCGCCGGTCGCGCAGCGTCAGCCCGCTCTGGCCGCTGGCCACCACCCGGCGGTCGATGCGGCCCAGCAGGCGGAAGCGCTCGGCCACCAGTTGCAGCGCCATGCTGGGCTGCGCACCCAGTTCGGCGCCACCGGTGATGTCGAGCCGGCCGTCGCCGCCCTGGAAGCTGAAACGCGCGATGCGGGCCTGGTCGCCGGTGAGCTGTAGGTCCAGCTGGCCATCGGTCAGGTTCACGCCTTCAAGCACATTGCGCAGGCCCAGGCCGCTGCCGCGCATGCTGCCGGTCAGGCGCGGTGCGCCCAGCGTGCCGTCAAACTGCGCCACGGTGTCCAGCGCACCGCTGACCCGCCAGCCCGGCGGCACCCAGGCGCCCCAGACGCCCAGGTTGGCCACCTTGGCTTCCAGCAAACCCTGCAGTGTGGCGCCCGGCTGCGGCCAGCGCTGGCCCGGCGGGTTGGTCAGCACTTGCGCCCCCACCACCGAGCCGATGCGCCGGCCCACCAGGCCCTGCGCGAACTGCCAGCGCCCGTCATGGGCGCTGAGTGCCAGGCGCAGCTCGCTCAGGCCCAGGGGCTGGGCCTGGCCCAGGTCGTCGGCCACGCTCAGGTCGCCGCCAATGCGGGCCAGCACGATGTCGGCGTCCAGGCCCCGGGCGTTGCTGGTGATGTCGATGCGGCCGCCCAGCGTCAGGTCGCCGCGCCAGCCCAGGTCGGGCTGCAGGCGGCTGAGCAGGCTGGCCACGTCGATGGTCTCCAGCTCGGCCGCCACCACCAGGCTGCCATCGGCGGCCCAGTCCAGGCTGCGCCAGTTCAGCGCCGTGCCGGGCAGCTGCACCCGGCCTGGGGCCAGCTGCACCGACTGCAGACTGCCGCCGGCATTCAGCTGCAAGGTGGCGGCCAGGCCCTCGGCCGACAGAAAGGGCTTGCTGCCCGGCGCCACCTGGCGGGCGCCGCCGTTCAGGGCCAGGGCCTGCAGCTGGTAGCGGCCGCCGGCGCCGGCGCTGCCGGGCGACCAATGGCCGCGCGCCTCGCCCACCAGGCTTGAGCCGTTGCCGGCAGGGCCCAGCAGGTTCTCGGCCCAGGCCGGCGGGCGCAGCGGGCTGTCGGCAATCAACCGGATGGCATGGTCGGTGAGCGTGCCGTCGAGGTGGATGGCCAGGCCGTCGAGCTGCTGGCCGGCGCCGCGCAGGCCCTGGGCCTGCAGGCTCAGCTGCAGCGGCGCGTCGCTGCGGTCGCCCAGGCGCCAGCTGATGCTGGCCTGCTGCAGCTGGAAGCCGGGGCTGGTCAGCTGGCTGGCCTGCAACGTGCCCTGGCTTTGCAGTGCCGGCCAGCGGCCCTGGGTGGCCAGTGTGGCTTGCAGGCTGCCACTGCCGGGCCAGGCCCGGTCGATGGCGGCGGCGCTGTCGGGGGCCAGTTCGTCGGCCAGCGCCCGCAGCGGCGCCAGCGTGGCCAATGTAGGCGCCTGTAGCGTGGCCTGCCAGCGGTTGGCCGCTGCGTCGCCACCACCCTGGCCGTCCAGTGTCAGGCGGTTGCCGCCCAGCACCAGCGCGCCTTGCACCCGGGCGGTGGGGCCCTGGCTCTGCAGCGTGATGTCGGCGGCCAGGGGCACGCCTGCCAGCTGGCTGTCGGCCAGGCGCAGGCTGGCCTGGCC
>JARXAJ010000130.1 GCA_029865965.1 Aquabacterium sp. | reverse complement strand
GGACGAGCCGCTCACCCGCAAGGAAATCCGCGTGCTGCAGCTGCTGGCCGAGGGCTACAGCAACAGCGTGATGGCCGAGAAGCTGTTCGTCAGCGACAGCACGGTGCGCACCCACCTGCGCAACATCAACCTGAAGCTGGGCGCCCGCAGCCGCACCCAGGCGGTGGCGATTGCCAGGCGGCTGGGCGTGATGGCCTGAGGCCGGTACGCAGGCGCGGGCCTGCCTGGCCCACGGCAGCAAACCTTCGCGTCAGTCGACCACGCCGCCGCTCAGGCTGCCGACACGGTAGCCCGTCAAGGTGTAGCTGAAGCTGCGTTCGATTGGCGCAGTGCCCGCGCGCGTGTCCTGGGTGGTGCCAGCGGACGTCACCGTTCCCACGCCCGGTGCGATCCAATCGCTGCTGCGGCTGATCTGTGTGGCCAGCGGCCCGCCGCCGGAGAAGAACACGGTGTAGGTGGTCGTCGTTGCTCTCAGCACACAGGCAGTGAAGGTGCCGGCCGGGGTGGTCTGTTCACCCACGTCCAGCAGTTCGAACTCACGCCGCAGGCTTGCGGTGTCTGGAACGCCGTCACCGTCGAAGTCCTGGGCCACCGCCACCGGGCCCTGGGTCAACACCTCACGGTGGCCAATGCGCAAGGGGCCGGTCAGCATGCTGGCGCGCGGGCCGAACGCAGCGACCAGGGGGCTGTCGCCCGACAGCGGATGCGAGACGTTGATGCCGTCCTTGCGCACCACCGCAAAGGTCTGGGTCTGGATCGATCCGTCTGGCCGGGCTTGAACGTCACCACACAACCGTCGCAGCGGCAGATGACAGCCGCGTGACCAGCGTGGCCCCGCGTTTTAAGCCGGCTGCAGATGCCTGGCAAACAACGAGAACAGCCGCGCCCAGTGGCGCTCGGCCGAGGGCTTGTCGTAGATGCCCTCGCGCAGCGGGAAGGCAAAGCCGTGCTGGGCACCGGGGTACCACTCCAGGCGGTGCGGTGTGCCGCCGGCCTGCAAGGCAGCCTGCAGCGTGGCCATCTGCTCGGGCGAGGCCCACTTGTCGTGCTCGGCACAGGCGAAGTAGCTGTCGCAGCGCACCTGGCCCACCACCTTGTGCGGTGAGTCGGCTGCGTCGGTGACCATGTTCGCGCCGTAAATGCTGGCAATGCAGCGCAGCCGCTGCGGGAAGGCGGCCGCTGCCCACACCACGAACGGCCCGCTCATGCAGTAGCCCACGGCACCGATGCGCGTGGCATCGGCCGCTGCGAAACCGTCGACGAAGTCCAGCATTGCCTGCGTGTCCACCCGCGTGGTCTGGGCGCTGAGCGCATGCATGTGGCCAAACATCTCGGCAAACCCGGCCTCGGTGCGCTCTTTCAGCCAGTACTCCCGCGTGCGGCGGTAATACAGGTTGGGCAGCACCACGCAGTAACCCACGGTGGCCTGGCGGCGCGCCATGTCGTGCAGTTCTTCGCGCTTGCCCGGGGCGTCCATGTAGAACAGCACCACAGGGTGCGGGCCGCCTTCGTCGGGGTGCACCACGAAGGTGTTCATCGCGCCGTCGGCGGTGGGGATGTCGATGTGGTGTTCGATCATGGCGGGGTCTCGTTGGTCAAAAGCCTGCTACTTCCAGGCGAACTTGGGCTGCTCGAAGTGGGCCACGCGGGTGGGCCGGCCCAGCACGCAGACCTCACGGAACTGGTAGACCATGGCGGCGGTGGGCGCGGCAATCCAGTTGTCGCCCACCGGCATCTTCAGCACCGGGTGCTCGCTGCCTTCCAGGGGTTCCAGGATGGGCGCATCGGGCCGCAGGAACTCGGTCACCGGGATGCGGTGGATGCTGGCCACCTCGGCCGGGTTGGGCGTGAGCTGCCGCGCCTCGCCGCCCCACACCACCACCGGCGTGATGGCATAGCCCGACCGGGTGATGAAGGTGTCGAGCCGGCCCAGCACGTCGTCGGGCTGCAATTGCAGGCCCACTTCTTCCTGCAGCTCGCGCAGGGCGGTCTGCTCGGGGGTTTCGCCGGCGTCGATGCGGCCACCGGGCAATGCCCATTGGCCGGCATGGCCGCTCAGGCCCTTGGCGCGGCGGGTCAGGATCAGCGCGGCCTGGGTGCTCCAGCCGCGGGCCTGGCGCAGGCCGCGCAGCCGGGCGCCGCGGCCTTCATCGGCCACCACCAGCACCACAGCCGCCTGCTTCAGGCCGGCGGCATCGGGCGCATGCAGCTGCCAGGCCGCCAGGCGGTCGGCCACCAGGGTGCGCAGCGCGCTGTCACGTTGCATGGCGCGGCATCAGGCCTGTGCGGTGGAAAAAGCCGGGGCGCGTTGCTCGATGTTGGCGCGCACCGCCTCCAGCTGGTTGGGCTGGCCCATCAGCGCCACCTGCTCGTCGCTTTCGGCCTGCAGCAGCGCCCGGGCGCTGTCGGCCAGCACCTGGCTGCTGGCGTTCATCAGGCGCTTGTCGGCGCGCAGCGCACTGGGGCTGCGCTGGGCCAGGGCCTGGGCCATGGCGCGGGCCTCGGCCAGCGGGTCGGCGCACACCCGGGTGGCCAGGCCCAGGGCCACGGCCTCGGTGCCGCTGACCATGCGCCCGGTGTAGGTCAGCTCACGCGCATGGTCGTCGCGCACCAGGCCGCGCATCAGCACCACCCCGGCCATGTCGGGCACCAGGCCCCACTTGATCTCCATCACGCTCATCTTCAGGTCGGCGGTGACCAGCCGGATGTCGGCACCCAGCGCCACCTGCAACCCGCCGCCGAAGGCCACGCCATGCACGGCGGCGATCACCGGCACCGGGATCTCGCGCCAGCCCAGGCCCACGTACTGGGCCGAGTTGGCGATGCCATGGGTGCGTGGCCGCAGGTCGCGCGTGGCACCGGGCTCACCGTTGTTCAGCTTGGCCATGCGGCCCATGTCCAGCCCGGCGCAGAAGGCCTTGCCCTCGCCGTGCAGCACCACGGCGCGCAGGCCGGCTTCCGCCTTCAGGCGGGTGATGGCTGCCGACAGCGCGTCGAACATCGCGAAGTCGAGCGCGTTCATCTTGTCGCTGCGCACCAGGGCCACGTCGGCCACGCCGTTGTCGTCGATGGTGATGCGGACGCGCTGGTCCATGGGGTGTCTCCTGAGGGTGGTGCAAATGATTCTTGCAGCCGTGCCCGGGGCCACCTGTCACCAAAGCGCCGACCCAGGACGCGCAGGCCGGCAGAGCACCCGATCTGCAGGATTGAACAAATTGATAAAAAAGGCTTCAATGCGGATCTGCTGCATTCCACAGTCCGTTGCCGGGTTGCCCGATGCCCTTCTCGCCCCCTGCTGACCCCCGCCGTTCTCGGCGCTTGTTGTTGTTGCAAAGCGCTGCTGGCGTGCTGGCGCTCGGCCTGCCGCCACGCATGGGGGCAGCCGCCGGGCCGGCCAAGCCAGCCCCCGCCGATGCCACACCCGGCTTCTTCGACAACTTCCGCGGCATCACCCTGCGCGACCAGGACAACAAGCCACTGCGCACCGCGCAGTTCAACAGCAAGCTGGTGCTGGTGCACTTCGTCTTCACCGGTTGCTCCACCACCTGCCCGATCCAGACCCGCGCGCTGGCCGACATGCAGGCGCAGCTGGCGCCAGCCCTGCGCCGGCAGGTGCAATTGCTGTCGGTGTCGCTGGACCCGCTGCACGATTCGCCCCAGGTGCTGAAGGCCTATGCCCAGCGCATGGGCGCCGATGAATCCGGCTGGCGCTTCGCCACAGGCCGGCCACCGGACATCGAACGCGTGTCGGATGCACTGCGCCTGTTCCGCCCCGGTCCGCAGGCGCGCAAGCTCGACGACCACAGCACCGCCCTGTGGCTGGTGGATGCCACCGGCCAGCTGCGCATGCGCTACAGCGGCAACCCGGTCGACGTGCCACGACTGCTGCGCGAACTGGCGGCCCTGGCCGCGCTGCCCCAGGCCCCCAAGGCCTGAACCCGACCACCCCACCGATGACCACCATGACCCCATCCCCCATTGGCCGCATGCCCCGTGCGGCCCTGTGCATCGCTGCCGTTGCGGCAATGCTGGCAGCCTGCAATGGCGACGGCACCAGCACCGACAGCCCGGTCACTGCCTCGGACGCCACACCGACCAAGCGCGCACTGGCAGTCACGCTCAACCCGGCCGGATGGGTGGGCATCGCGCAGCCCGCCGACGCGCTGCTGCAGGGCCTGGCCATCCCGGCCACGGCGCCCACGCAGGGCATGTGGTCGGCCGTCGGCGCCTGGCCGATGAACGGCCTGCACCAGGCGGTGCTGCCCGATGGCAGGGTGCTGACCTGGGGCACCACGCCCGACGGCAATGCGCAGAACGGCCGCTACTTCGACGTGTGGGACCCCAACCGCGGCCTGTTCGATGCCGGTGCGCACAACCTCACCTTCGACCCGAACCGGCAAGACAGCTTCTGCGCCGCCGCCACCTACCTGCCCAACGGCCAGTTGCTGATCACCGGTGGCAACGGCAACGTCACCAGCGTGGCCTACAACCCCGGCAACGGCGCCATGCCGTCGGCCGGGAACGTGGCTGATTCACGCTGGTACGCCACCATGGTCACGCTGGCCGACGGCCGCCCCATCATCCTGGGTGGCATCACGCCGTACACCGAAGGCCAGTGGAACAACGTGGCCGGGGCGCTCACCGAAGGCTTGTCATCGATGACGCCCGAGGTTTATGAAAACGGCGCCTGGCGCACCCTGCTCAACGCCCAGAGCCGCACGGCCTGGGGCCCTGACTTCCTGCGCGCGTCGATGCCCAAGGCCTGGCTCGCGCCAGACGGTCGCGTCTTCGGCGTCAGCACCGACCAGATGTGGTACGTGGACGCCAATGCCGCTGGCGGCCAGGGCACGACCACCATCGTCGGTGGCTGGAAAGGCGCGCCCGGTGGCGCTTTCACCAACGACAACGCCCCCAACGCCGGCCCCACATCCACGGGTGTGATGTACGCCCCCGGCCGGGTGCTGATGGTGGGCGGCAATGCGTACCACAACGGCCTGGGCTTTGCGGGCAGCCGGCAGGCCACGGTCATCGACCTCAATGGCGGCGGCGCCGTGCGCACCGAGCAGCCGTTGATGGCCTTCGGCCGCCACTACGCTGGCGTGGTGGTGCTGCCTGATGGCAAGGTGGTGGTCACTGGCGGCGAAACCCGCGCCAACAACGACCCGGCCCTGGGCGCTTATGCGGCCGAGATGTGGAACCCGGCCAACAGCACCTGGGCGCGCATGGCGTCTTCCACGGTCTTCCGCGGCTACCACTCGCAGGCCGGCCTGCTGCCCAACGGCACCGTGCTGGTCACCGGCGGCGGCACGCCCGGGCCGGTTCAGCTGCGGGGCGATGTCTTCTATCCCCCGTACCTCTTCCGCACGGTCAACGGCGCGGCTCAGTTGGCGCCCCGCCCGCGCCTGGTGGGCATCAGCGGCCTGCGCCACGCCTACGGCGCACAGATGCAGTTCGACCTGGCCTCGACCGAGGCCATCCGCGAGACGGTGCTCATCGGCCTGAGCGTGGGCACGCACGCGTTCAATTCGGGGCAGCGCCGCATCCCGATGGCGTTCACACAGGAGCAGTTCCGCATCACGGCCAATGTGCCGGGCAACACGCTGGTGCCCCCAGGCTACTACCAGGTAGTGGCCATCGACGCCAATGGCGTGCCGTCGCGCGGCACCATCGTGGCCGTGGGCCAGGGCGTGGGCGCACCGCAGGTGCCGGTGACGCCCTACACGCCGCCCACCGTCGGCGACGTCATCAACGCCCCCGTCATCAACGCCGGCGGCAGCGCCAGCTATACCGTCGCGGCACAGACCGGTGTCACCTACAGCTGGGACTTCGGCGACGGCACAGCCGCCACGCCGTTCAGCGCCACCGCATCGGTCACGCGCGCCTTCGCCACGCCAGGGGTCTATGCCGTGACGTTCACGGCGCGCGACGCTGTCGGACGCACCACCACACGCACCTTCCTGCAGGCGGTGGGCACACCCCCCGCGCCTGGGCGGCCCACGGCCTCGTCGGCCATGGCGCTCGAAACCCGCAGCGGCGCTTCGGCCCGGCTGTGGGTGGCCAACCCCGACAGCAACACGGTTGCCGTGATCGACACCGCCACCAACGCCCGCGTGGCCGAAGTGGCTGTGGGCAACTCGCCCCGCAGCGTGGCCATGGCGCCCGACGGCCGCATCTGGGTCACCAACAAGGGCACGTCGACCATCAGCATCGTCAGCCCCGCCTCGCTGGCGGTGGTGGCCACGGTGGCCTTGCCAGCGGCTGCCCAGCCGCACGGCCTGGTCTTCGCGCAAGGCGGCAG
>JARXAJ010000103.1 GCA_029865965.1 Aquabacterium sp. | reverse complement strand
GTGCTGGCCGCTCCAGGCGGCGATGGCGGCGTCGATCGCGTCTTCCTGCGCCTGCCGGCCGGCCAGCGTGCGCAGCGCGGGGTCGTCGGCCCAAGCCGGCTGGCCGATGGCTCGCGCCAGAGCGCTGAAGGCTTCAGCGCTGTCGACCGCCACTGCCAGCCACTGGTCGCTGCCCGCTGCCGGGTAGAAGCCGTGCGGTGCCAGGCTGTCGCGCCGGTTGCCACGCCGCAGCGGCGTGCCCGGCTGCACCTGGTGCAGCAGCAGGCCGGGCGTGGTCAGCTGCAGCATGGCCTCGACCATGCTCAGGTTGACATACTGGCCGCTGCCGCCGCGCTGGCGGTGCACCAGGCCGGTCAGCAGCGCGGCGCAGCCGTACAGGCCGCCCACGGCATCGCCATGGGCCAGGTGGGTCATGGTGGGTGCGGTGCCGGGCAGGCCGGTGAAGCCGGGCAGGCCCGAGCCCTGTTCCAGCGTGGACCCATAGGCCCGGGTGTCCGACCAGGCATTGCCGGTGCCGAAGGCCGACATCGAGCACATCACCAGGCCGGGCCGGGCCTGCGCCAGCGCGCTGTGGTCCAGCCCGAACTTGGCCATCACGCCGGCGGCCTGGTTCTCGACCACGCCGTCGGCGCGGGCCACCAGCTGCAGGGCCAGGCCGCGGCCGGTGGGCGTGGTCAGGTCGAGGCTGATGCCCTGCTTGCCGCGGTTCATGCCGCAAAAGATGGTGGCGCGCTCGTAGTCCTTGGCGTCGATGAAGGCGGGCGTCCAGTTCATGCCGCGCCACCAGTCGGGGTAGCGGCCGGCCTCGATCTTCAGCACCTCGGCGCCCAGGTCGGCCAGCAGGCGCGCGGCCAGCGGGCCGGCCCAGCCCATCGAGAAATCGACGATGGTCAGGCCCTGCAACGGCGGGGTGGTGGTGGCCGGGCTGGTGCTGGCGCCTGTGCTGACGGTGGTGCCGGTGGTGCCTGTGGTGCTGGTCGTGTCGGTTGGGGCGGCGGCCACCGGCGCGCCAGCGCCAGCGCCCAGTTGCGTGGGCAGCGGCGTGGCCGTCAGGCCGAACGGGGTGCGCGGCACCTGCAGCGTCTGGCCGGCATGGGCCAGCGTGGCCAGCGACTGCCGGGCCTGGAAGATCGGGTGGGCCAGCATGCCATCGGCATCGGGCACCACCACCATGGGCACGCGGTGCTGGCGGCCGATGGCGGCCCATTCGTCGGCGCTGTGGCGCGCCAGTGCCTGGCACAGCACGGCTTCCACCTCGTCCAGCCGGGCAAAGCGCAGTTCACGGGTGGCCAGGCCTTCGTCGCTGGCCTGGGCCTGCAGGTCCAGCGCACGGCACAGGCCGCGCCATTGCTCGGGTGTGGCCACGGTGATGCCCACCCAGCCGCTGCGGCAGGGGTAGATGCCCACCGGGCTGTTGGGCGCAAACCGGTTGATGCCGCAGCGGCGCATCGGCAGGCCGTCGCGCTCGAAGAAGTGCATGTGCATCTCGGCCATCACCAGGTTGGCTTCGAGGATGGACACGTCCAGCCGGCGCGCTGCCGTGCCGGGCTGCCGAGCCGCGCCCAGCAGGGCCGCGCAGGCGGCGATGTAGGCGGTGACACCGGCCAGCAGCGTGGCCTGCCGGTCGCCGGCCGACAGCGGCGGCCCGTCCACCGTGCCGGCCATCTGCGGCATGCCGGTCAGCGCCTGCACCACCAGGTCACTGCCGCGCCAGCCGCGCAGCGGGCTCTGCGGGCCGAACCAGTGCAGGGCGATGCTGGCGATGCGGGGCTGCAGGGCGGCTGCACTGGCGCCGGCTTCGGCATCCGTGCCGGCATCCTCACCCAGCAGCACCAGGTCGGCGCCCTGGCTCCAGGTGGCCAATGCGGCGGCATCCAGGGCCGGCAGCACCTGTTTGCCGGCCGCCAGCCAGGCGGCATAGGCCTGCTCGGCCGCTGTGTGGGCCCGCCGGATGCCGGCCAGACGGTGAGCCTCGTCCACCGCGGTGCTGCGCACCGTGGCGCCGGCATCGGCCAGCAGCCGGCCGCAGTAGGCCGCTGCGGCGCCGCCGCCGATCTCCAGCACCTGGATGCCGGCCAGCGGCAAGTGGGTGTCGCTGTGCATCCTGTGTGCTCCTTGGGGTGCTGCGGGCCTAGCGGCCCGTGAACGCGGCCGGGCGCTTCTCGACGAAGTGGGCCACGCCTTCCTTGAAATCGGCGCTGGCGAAACTGGCCAGCATCTCCTGGTTGCCCACCGCGATGGCCTGGCGCATGCTGAGCTGGTCGACCGCCCAGAGCTGGCGTTTGATCACCGCCATCGCCCTGGGCGACACGTTGTCGGCCAGGTCCAGCGCATAGGCGCGGGTGGTGGCCATCAGTGCATCGGGCGGCAGCACCCGGTCGACCACGCCCAGCCGCAGCGCCTCGTCGGCGTCGAACTTGCGGGCCGACACCAGCAGGTCGAGCGCCTTGCTCAGCCCCACCAGGCGCGGCAGGGTGTGGCTGATGCCGTGCTCGGCGATCAGCCCGCGCCGGGCGAAGGCGGTGGTGAACTTGGCGCCGGCCGCGGCAAAGCGCTGGTCGCAGTACAGCGCATACACCAGGCCCAGGCCGGCGCAGGCGCCGTTGATGGCCGCGATGATGGGCTTGGGCACGGCCGGGAAGTAGCTGTGCACCGTCTGGTAATCGGGGCTGCTGGCGGGGTCGAACGGTGGCGGCAGGGCCTTGGGGTTCTCGGCCGCCAGCGTGGCGCCGCCGCTGGCGGTGCCGGCGGCCAGGTTGTCCATGTCGGCGCCGGCACAGAAGCCGCGCCCCGCGCCGGTGAGGATGATCACCCGCACGCCGGGGTCGTCGGTGGCGCGGCGCATGGCCGCGCGCAGCTGGTCGCCCAGGCTGGCGGTGTAGGCATTCAGCCGGTCGGGCCGGTTGAGCGTGACGGTGGCGATGCGTTGCGCCACGTCGTACAGGATGTCGGTGTCGGCCATGGTGGGCTCCTTCAGGGTCTCATCGCGAAGCTGGACTTGCCGGGCGTGCGCAGCGGCTCGGCCAGGTGCATGAAGTCGACCAGCTGCCTGCGGGTCTGGCGCGGGTCGATGATCTCTTCGACCCAGAACTTCTCGGCACTGCGGAATGGCGAGCGCAGTGCATTCAGCCGGGCCTCGATCTTCAGCAGCTCGGCCTTGGGGTCGTCGGCCGCCTCGATGTCGGCGCGGTAAGCGGCCTCGATGCCGCCTTCCAGCGGCAGGCTTCCCCAGTAGGCCGACAGCCAGGCATAGCGCAGGCTCAGCCGGTTGAACGGCTTGTGCGCGGCGCCGGCCACGCCGAAGGCGTTGCGGACGATCACCGTGCACCAAGGGACCGTTGTCTGGCTCATCGCCGCCATCGCCCGCACGCCATGGCGGATGGTGGCGGTGCGCTCGGCCTCCTGGCCGATCATGAAGCCGGGGCAGTCCATCAGGTAGACCACCGGCAGGTGGAAGGTCTCGGCCAGGTCGACGTAACGCACCACCTTCTGGCAGGTGTCGGCGCTCCAGGCGCCGCCGTAGTGGTAGGGGTCGCTGGCCAGCAGCAGCAGCGGGTGGCCATCGATGCGGGCCAGGCCGGCGATGATGCTGCGGCCGAAGTTGGCGCCCATCTCGAAGAAGCTGCCGTGGTCGACCACCGACTGGATGATCGGCCGCATCTTGTAGACGCTGCGCCGGTTGCGCGGCACGGCCTGCATCAGCGATTCATCGGCGCGGTCGGGGTCGTCGCTGCGCGGCAGCACCGGCGGCACGCCATGCACCGATTGCGGCAGGTACGACAGGAAGCGCCGCGCCTGGGCGAACGCCTCTTCCTCGGTCTCGGCCATGTTGTCGATGGCGCCGCTGCGGGTCTGGATGTCGGCGCCGCCCAGCTCCTGCTTGGTCAGTGCCTGGCCCAGCCGGGCCACCAGCGGCGGGCCGGCGACGAACATCGCCGAGCTGCGCGTCATCACCGAGAAATGGCTGGCCGCCAGCCGCGCCGCGCCCAGCCCGGCCACCGAGCCCAGGCCCAGGCCCACCACCGGCACCTCGGCCAGGTTGCTGGTCATGCGCAGGAACCCGCGCGAGCTTTCGCTGATGCCGCCCGGCAGGTTGCTGGCGCCCTTGGTCTCGATGGTCTTGACCGAGCCGCCACCGCCCGATCCTTCGATGATGCGGATGATGGGCAGGCGGAAGTCGCAGGCCATGTCCTCGGCCATCAGCGGCTTGGCGGCGATGGACGCATCGGCCGAGCCGCCGCGCACGGTGAAGTCGTCGCCCACCACCACCACCGGCTTGCCGTCGACCTTGCCGCGGCCGAACACGCAGTTGGCCGGCATCACGTCGGCCACGCTGCCGTCGGCGTTGTAGGTGCCGATGCCCGACAGCGCGCCCACCTCATGGAAGCTGCCGGCGTCGAGCAGTTGGTCGATGCGCTCGCGCACCGTCAGCCGGCCGGCATCGTGCTGGCGCTTGACCTTGTCGGCCCCGCCCATCTGGTGGGCCAGGGCAGTGCGCCTGGCCAGTTCGTCAAGTTCGGGGTTCCAGGTCATGTGTCGTCCTCTTGTGGTGTCGGGTTGGGCCTGCGGCGCGGCTCAGAGCAGCGTGGCCAGGTCCTGCTTCTTGACCTTGCCGGTGGCGGTCATCGGCAGGCTGGGCACCAGGCGGATCTCGGGCAGCTTGTAGCTGGCCATGCGGCTGGCACACCAGTCGGTGAGGCTCTGCACAGCGGTGGCGGCATCGGCACCGGGTTGCAGCAGCACGAAGGCCACCGGTACCTCGCCACGCTGCGCATCGGTGCGGCCGATCACGCCCGAGCCCAGCACCGCCGGGTGCTGGCCCAGCACCGCCTCGATCTCGGGCGGGAACACGCTCATGCCCTTGACCTTGAGCATCTCCTTCTTGCGCCCCAGGAAGTGCAGGAAGCCGTCGGTGTCGATCAGGCCGATGTCGCCGGTGCGCAGCCAGCCATCGACGATGGCCTCGGCCGTGGCTTCGGGGCGTCTCCAGTAGCCCTTCAGCAGAGACGGCGTGCGCACGCGGATCTCGCCGTCCTCGCCCAGGGCCTTCAGCGCACCGG
>JARXAJ010000094.1 GCA_029865965.1 Aquabacterium sp. | reverse complement strand
ATCACCATCAGCGCGTTGGCGTCGCCCTTGCTGCCGTTGACGAACTGCGCCAGGCCGATGGCGCCGGCAGCGCCACCCTTGTTGTCGTAGCTGACGGTGGCGGCGGCGCCGGCATCCTGCAGCGCCTTGCCCAGCGCGCGGCCGGTGGTGTCCCAGCCGCCGCCCGGGTTGGCCGGGATCATCATCTTCAGGTTGGCGGCATTGGCCAGCGCTGCGGGCGGCAGCACGCCGGCAGCCGCCAGCGCGGCCATGGAACGGAGGAAGGTGTCACGACGCATCGGGGGTCTCCTGGGTTGGCGTTGCCCGCCGCTTGTGGGGCGCGACGTTGGCGCAACGGTGGCGCGGCGGCAGTGGGCACTGACCGGGCATCCGGCAGTGCCTGCATGATCGGGGACTTGGCTGTCGAACTGCTGTCCACCACCCCCGGGGAAACACGGGGCCGGCCTGAAATGCCGGCCTGCAGCGCCACACTCGCGCCATGAAGCTGCTGCTGATCGAAGACAACCCCAGCATGCAGGCCACGCTGCAGCGCAGCTTCGAGCGGCGCGGCATCTCGGTGACCACCTGCGGCGACGGCCTGCGCGCCCTGGACCGCTGGCGCGCCGTGGTGCCCGACGTGGTGCTGCTCGATCTCAGCCTGCCCGGCCGCGATGGGCTGCAGGTGCTGGCCGATGCCCGCGCCGAGGGCCTGGCCACGCCGGTGATCATCCTCACCGCCCGGGGCACGGTGGGCGACCGCATCCTGGGCCTGAACACCGGCGCCGACGACTACCTGCCCAAGCCGTTTGACCTGGACGAGCTGGAAGCCCGGGTGCGCGCCCTGGCCCGGCGCACGGGCGGTGCCCAGGGCGCCGAGCGCAGCGACGCCCCGGCCTTCTGCGGCCTGCGCCTGGATGGTGAATCTGGCGCCATCTACCACCAGGGCCTGCCGCTGGAACTGGCCCCGCGTGAAGCAGCGCTGCTGCGCGCGCTGCTGGCCCGCCCGGGCCAGGCGGTGGCCAAGGAGCGGCTGTTCGAGCTGGTGTTTGCCGGCGAGGCCGATGTGCAGCCCGACGCCATCGAAGTGGTGGCCTACCGGCTGCGCAAGAAGCTGGCGGCCACGCCGGCCAGGCTGGTCACCTTGCGGGGCCTGGGCTACCTGCTCAGGGCCGAAGCATGACGCCACTGGTCAGGCATCTGGCCGGCTTGTCCATGCGCAGCCGGCTGCTGCTGGGCATCCTGCTGCCGGTGGGGCTGCTGGTCGCCATCAACACCGCCAGCCTCTACCAGCAGGCCCAGCGTGCCGCCGACACCGCCTATGACCGCACCTTGCTGGCGTCGGCCAAGGCCATCGGCGAGCTGCTGGACGTGGGCGGCACGCCCGACCGGCCCCAGCTGCTGGCGACCGTGCCGTATTCGGCGCTGGAGGCCTTCGAGGCCGACAACCGCAGCCGCATGTTCTTCAAGATCACCGGCTTCCAGGGTGAGATGGTGTCGGGCTTCGAGGACCTGCCGGCCTGGCACGGCAGGATCCCCGACAAGGGCATCTACGCCGCCCTGGTCGATTTCTACGACGACACCCACCGCGGCCAGGCCGTGCGGGTGGCGGTGCTGCTGCAGCCGGTCTCCGGGCAGATCGGCCAGGGCATGGCCACCATCCAGGTGGCCGAGACGCTGGAGTTGCGCCAGACGCTGGCGCGCCAGGTGCTGGTCGACACCCTGTGGCGCCAGGCCGCGCTGCTGGCGGTGATTGCCACCGTGGTGTGGATGGTGGTGCAGCAGGCCACCCGGCCGGTGCGCCAGTTGAGCGATGCCATCGAGGCACGCGCGGCCGACGACCTGTCGCCCATCCAGGCACCGCAGGCCCCGCGAGAACTGGCGCCGCTGATCGCCGCCACCAACCATGCGCTGCAGCGCCAGGCCCGGCTGCTGGCGCACCAGCAGCGCTTCGTGCGCGATGCCTCGCACCAGCTGCGCACGCCGCTGGCGGTGCTGAAGGTGCAGGTGCAGTCGGCCCAGCGCGGCGACCTGCCGCCGCCGCAGGCGCTGGCCGAGATCGCCCACACGGTGGACGGTGCCACCCGCCTGGCCAACCAGATGCTGGCGCTGGCCAAGGTGGAGCAGTTGCGCCAGCAGGGCGACGCGCCGGTGCTGGACTGGGCCGACACCGTGCGTGAGGTGGCCCTGGACCTGGCGCCGCTGGTGGCCGAGGCCGGGCTGGACTTCGAGCTGCAGACCATGCCCGCCCCGGTGCGCAGCCATGGCTGGGCGCTGCGCGAGCTGGTGCGCAACCTGCTGCACAACGCGGTCAAGCACAGCCCGGCAGGCGGCGCGCTGGCGGTGCGGCTGGCGCTGGGCGGCGCCGGCGCCCGGCTCACCATCTCCGACAGCGGCCCCGGCATTGCCGAGGCGCTGCGGCCCCGCCTGATGCAGGCCTTCATGGGCGGCGACGCGCCGGGCAGCACAGGCCTGGGCCTGGCGATCTGCCACGAGATCGTGCAGCAGCTCGGCGGCAGCCTGGCGCTGGACAACCGGCAGGCGGCCGGTGGCGGCACGGTCGGCCTGGATGCGGTGGTGTGTTTGCCGCTGGCTGTAGCGGGCAGCGACAATCTGCCGGCGTGAGACCGCCCGGCCGACCTGAGGAACCCCATTGAGCCGACAACCCCCCGCCGACAAACCCGTACTGGCCGCGATGCGGGTCGACAAATGGCTGTGGGCCGCCCGCTTCTACAAGACCCGGGCGCTGGCGGTCGACGACATCGACAAAGGCCGGGTGCAGGTCAACGGCCAGGTGGCCAAGCCGTCGCGCGATGTGCGGCCACAAGACATGTTGGTGGTCCGCCAGGGCCCGGTGACCCGCACCGTGGTGGTGCTGGGCCTGAGCAACCAACGCGGCCCGGCGCCGGTGGCCCAGGCGCTGTATGCAGAGACGGCCGACAGCATCACCGCCCGCAGCCAGGCAGCCGACGCACGCCGCCTGGCGGCCGAGCCGGCGCTGGCGATCGTTCAGGGCCGCCCCACCAAGCGAGACCGGCGCGAGCTGGACCGCACCCAGCACGGCTGGCAGCGCTGGAGCGCGTCGATCGACGACGCCTGACAGGCCCGCTCTGCTGCGCAAGTGCGCCGCAACCGGGCGCCAATTGCTGCAAAAACCCCTCTTGAACTACGGGATCGCGGCCCCAGATCCTGATGAACCGTGTTCAACCCCTTCAAGAAAAACCACAAAGCAAGCGACATGACGACGCCGGATCACGACCCCGCGACAGCCGCCAGCCCCAGCAACGGCGACGCCACCACGGCCACGCCTGACACCGCCGCCGCGCCGGCCACGCCCAGCCTGGAACAACAGCTGGCCGACGCCCTGGCCAAGGCCAGCGAGGCGTCCGATGCGTTTTTGCGCGCCAAGGCTGAGGCAGAAAACACCCGCCGTCGCGCCGATGAAGAAATCAGCAAGGCACGCAAGTACGCGGTGGAAGGCTTTGCCGAAAGCCTGCTGCCGGTGATGGACAGCCTGCAGGCCGCCATCGCCATGCCCGACGCCAAGGTGGAAACGGTGCTCGAAGGCGTGCACGCCACACTGCGCCAGCTGACCGCCGCGCTGGAGCGCAACAAGGTGCTGCCGATCGCCCCGCCTGCGGCCACCAAGTTCGACCCCCACCACCACCAGGCCATCAGCATGGTGCCGGCTGATCAAGACGCCAACACAGTGGTGGCCGTGCTGCAAAAGGGCTACCTGATCAATGACCGGGTGCTGCGCCCGGCGCTGGTGACGGTGGCTGCACCCAAATAGCTGACGCCACGCACGCGGCGCTGATCCAGCGCAAACACCCCGCTGGCCGGGCTTGAAAGCCCATCCGCCAGCCGCACTTCAGAACCAATCAGATTCACTCCTCAGGAGCCAGACACCATGGGCAAGATCATCGGCATCGACCTCGGCACCACCAATTCTTGCGTGGCGATCATGGAAGGCAACACCACCAAGGTGATCGAGAACAGCGAAGGTGCACGCACCACGCCGTCGATCATCGCCTACCAGGAAGACGGCGAAGTGCTGGTTGGCGCCAGCGCCAAGCGCCAGGCCGTCACCAACCCGCGCAACACGGTGTATGCCGCCAAGCGCCTGATCGGCCGCAAGTTCACCGAGAAGGAAGTGCAGAAGGACATCGACCTGATGCCTTTCAAGATTGCTGCGGCCGACAACGGCGACGCCTGGATCGAGGTGCGCGGCAAGAAGATGGCGCCCCCGCAGGTGTCGGCCGAAGTGCTGCGCAAGATGAAGAAGACCGCCGAGGACTATCTGGGCGAGGAAGTGACGGAAGCCGTGATCACGGTGCCCGCGTACTTCAACGACAGCCAGCGCCAGGCCACCAAGGACGCCGGCCGCATTGCCGGCCTGGACGTCAAGCGCATCATCAACGAGCCCACCGCCGCAGCCCTGGCCTTCGGCCTGGACAAGCACGGCAAGGGCGACCGCAAGATTGCGGTGTTCGACCTGGGCGGCGGTACCTTCGACATCTCGATCATCGAGATCGCCGATGTGGACGGCGAAAAGCAGTTCGAGGTGCTGTCGACCAACGGCGACACCTTCCTGGGCGGTGAAGACTTCGACCAGCGCCTGATCGACTACATCGTCACCGAGTTCAAGAAAGAGCAAGGCGTCGACCTGACCAAGGACGTGCTGGCCCTGCAGCGCCTGAAAGAGGCCGCCGAGAAGGCCAAGATCGAGCTGTCCAGCAACACCCAGACCGACGTCAACCTGCCCTACATCACCGCCGATGCCTCGGGCCCCAAGCACCTCAACATCAAGCTCACCCGCGCCAAGCTGGAAAGCCTGGTCGATGAGTTGATCTCGCGCACCATCGAGCCCTGCCGCATCGCGGTGAAGGACGCCGGCGTGAAGCTGTCGGACATCGACGACATCATTCTGGTGGGTGGCATGAGCCGCATGCCCAAGGTGCAGGAGAAGGTCAAAGAGTTCTTCGGCAAAGAGCCGCGCAAGGACGTCAACCCCGACGAGGCGGTGGCCGTGGGCGCGGCCATCCAGGGCCAGGTGCTGGGCGGCGAGCGCAAAGATGTGCTGCTGCTCGACGTCACCCCGCTGAGCCTGGGCATCGAAACGCTGGGCGGCGTGATGACCAAGATGATCAAGAAGAACACCACCATCCCGACCAAGTTCGGCCAGGTGTTTTCCACAGCCGACGACAACCAGCCGGCGGTGACGATCAAGGTCTACCAGGGCGAACGCGAGCTGGCGTCGGGCAACAAGAGCCTGGGTGAGTTCAACCTCGAAGGCATCCCGCCCAGCCCGCGTGGCCTGCCGCAGATCGAAGTCACCTTTGACATCGACGCCAACGGCATCCTGCATGTGGGCGCCAAGGACAAGGCCACCGGCAAGGAAAACAAGATCACCATCAAGGCGAATTCGGGCCTCTCCGAGGCCGAGATCGAGAAGATGGTGAAGGACGCCGAGGCCAATGCCGCCGAAGATGCCAAGAAGGTGGAACTGGTGCAGGCCCGCAACCAGGCCGACGGCATGATCCATTCGGTGCGCAAGAGCCTCACCGAGCATGGCGACAAGCTCGACGCCGGCGAGTAGGACAAGATCGAGTCGGCCCTGAAAGAGGCGGAAGAAGCCATCAAGGGCGAGGACAAGGCGGCCATCGACGCCAAGACCGAAGCCCTGATGACCGCCAGCCAGAAGCTGGGTGAGAAGGTCTACGCTGAACAGGCGGCAGCAGCGGGCGCCGCCGCCGGTGCGGCCCCGGGTGCCGAAGCGCCCAAGCAAGACAGCAAGCCCGCAGACGACAACGTGGTCGACGCCGAGTTCAAGGAAGTCAAGAAGTGAGATGTCGGACAGCCCTGGCGGGCTGCCGCGTTATCTCGCCGCGTTCGTTTGGCAGACCCCGTCTGCCACTCAACGCGGCGGTTTTGTTTCCCACGTGCTGAGAATTCGACATGGCAAAGCGCGACTACTACGACATCCTCGGCCTGCCCAAGAACGCCGCCGACGACGACATCAAGAAGGCCTACCGCAAGCTGGCCATGAAGTTCCACCCCGACCGCAACCAGGGCGAGGGTGACGACGCCAAGAAGGCCGAAGAGAAGTTCAAGGAGGCCAAAGAGGCCTACGAGATGCTCTCTGACCCGCAGAAGAGGGCGGCCTACGACCAGCACGGCCACGCCGGTGTCGACCCCAACCGCGGTGGCCCCGGCGCCGAGGGCATGGGCGGCTTTGCCGAGGCCTTCGGCGACATCTTCGGCGACATCTTCAACGGCGGGCGGCGCGGTGGCGGCGGCGGCCAGCAGGTCTTCCGCGGCAGCGACCTGAGCTATGCCATGGAGATCAGCCTGGAAGAGGCGGCCAACGGCAAGGACGCGCAGATCCGCATCCCCAGCTGGGACACCTGCGACACCTGCCACGGCAGCGGCGCCAAGCCCGGCACCAGCGCCAAGACCTGCGGCACCTGCAACGGCGCGGGCACGGTGCACATGCGCCAGGGCTTCTTCAGCATCCAGCAGACCTGCCCGCACTGCCACGGCAGCGGCAAGATCATCCCCGAGCCCTGCACCACCTGCAACGGCGCGGGCAAGCTCAAGCGCCAGAAGACGCTGGAGGTGAAGATCCCCGCCGGCATCAACGAAGGCATGCGCATCCGCTCCGCCGGCAACGGCGAGCCGGGCACCAATGGCGGGCCGGCGGGCGATCTCTACATCGAGATCCGCATCAAGGAACACGACATCTTCGAGCGCGACGGCGACGACCTGCACTGCACCGTGCCGGTGTCGTTCACCACGGTGGCGCTGGGCGGCAGCATCGAGGTACCCACGCTCAGCGGCAAGGCCGAGATCGAGCTGCCCGAAGGCACGCAGCACGGCAAGACCTTCCGCCTGCGCGGCAAGGGCGTCAAGGGCTTGCGCAGCAGCTACCCGGGCGACCTGTATGCCCATGTGGCGGTGGAGACCCCGGTCAAGCTGACCGAGCACCAGCGCAAGCTGCTGAAGGAGCTGGACGAGGCGCTGAAGAAGGGCGGCGAAAAGCATTCGCCCAACGCCAAGAGCTGGACCGATCGGGTCAAGGACCTGTTCAAGTGAGCGCCTGATGCCTGCTTGCGGGCGGGAACTCGGGCCACCTGCCACACTCCCACCCGCAGCCATGGACACCATCACCGCCGTTTGCCGACTTGCCAGCTCCACCGCCCGCCGCCTGGCCGGGCGGGCCGTCGGCCTGCTGGCGGCGGCATCACTGGCGTCCGTGGCACTGGGTGCCGCCGCCCAGCCGGTGCGCACCGAGCATGTCACCGCCGAGCTGGTGGCCCGCAACACTGGCGTGCAGCCGGGGCAGCAACTGCAGATCGGCCTGCGGCTGCAGCACATTCCGCACTGGCACACCTACTGGCGCAACCCGGGGGACTCGGGCCTGCCCACCACGCTGGCCTGGACCCTGCCCGCTGGCGCCAAGGCCGGGCCGATCGACTGGCCGGCGCCGCAGCGCCTGCCCATCGGCCCGTTGGTCAATTACGGCTATGAAGGCGACCTGCTGCTGCCGCTGCGCTTCACCGCCCCGCCCGACGCCCAGCCCGGCAGCAGCCTGCAGCTGAAGGCCGAGGCCAACTGGCTGGTCTGCAACGATGTCTGCATCCCCGAATCGGCCACGCTGACCTTGGCTGTGCCGGTGCTGGCACCCGGCAGCAGCCCGGCACCCGGGCCGCTGGCCGGCCGGTTTGATGCGGCGGCGGCCGAGGCCCCGGCCATGCTGACCGGCTGGCGCACTGAGCTGCAGCGCGCCGGCCGTGAACTGCAGCTGCGCCTGGTGCGCAGCAACACAACGTTCGCTGCGGCCGACCTGCCGCCGGTGCATGTGTTCCCCTACCAAGAGCAATTGCTGGAGCCGGCGCGGCATGCCGTCTGGCGCACCGCCGACGGCTATGCAGTGCAACTTGCGCTGGCCCCGCATGCCACCGAGGTGCCGGCCACGCTGCGGGCGATTGCCGTGGCCCAGGTGGCGCCTGGCGCCGCCACGCCCTGGGGCATGCCGCAGCGCAGTGCCGAATTCACCGTGCCGATCACCGAGGTGGCGGCGCTGGCCCTGCCCGCCGGTGCGGTGCGGCTGGACGACCCGCTGGCAGGCGGCACGTCCAGCAAGCCTGGCAGCAAGCTGTCGATCCTGGGCGACAACGGCGGCCGAGCCACCGCCAGCGCAGGCAGCAGCGCATCCGGCGCGGCCAGCATCGGCCTGCTGGCCGCGCTGGCGTTGGCGCTGGTTGGCGGCATGGTGCTCAACCTGATGCCCTGCGTGTTTCCGGTGTTGTCGATCAAGCTGCTGGGCCTGGCGCAGCAGGCCGACAGGCCCGCCCAGTTGCGCAGCCATGCCCTGGCCTACGGCGCCGGCGTGCTGCTCAGCTTCCTGGTGCTGGCCGGCCTGCTGCTGGCCCTGCGGGCGGCGGGCGGCGCGGTCGGCTGGGGCTTCCAGCTTCAGGAGCCGGGTGTGGTCTTCGTGCTGGCGCTGCTGTTCTTTGCGCTGGGCCTCAATTTGATGGGCCAGTTCGAGCTGGGCAACCTGATGCCGCAGGGCCTGGCCACCTGGCGGGCCCAACGCCCGGCGGTCGATGCCTTCGGCTCGGGCGTGCTGGCGGTGCTGGCCGCCAGCCCCTGCACCGCGCCATTCATGGGCGCGGCGCTGGGCTTTGCCGTCACCCAGCCGGCGCCGCTAGCGCTGGCAGTGTTCGGCGTGCTGGGCCTGGGCATGGCCCTGCCCTACATGGCCTTGGTGCTGATGCCTGGCTGGCGCCACCGCCTGCCCCGGCCCGGGTCGTGGATGCTGCGCCTGAAGCAGGCGCTGGCCTTCCCGATGTTTGCCACCGTGGTGTGGCTGGTGTGGGTGCTGGGCCTGCAGGCCGGCATCGACAGCGCTGCCCAGGCCCTGCTGGCGCTGCTGGGGCTGTCGGCCCTGGTGTGGCTGCTGGGCGTGCTGCGGCAGCCGACCCTGGGCGCACGGCTGGGCAGCGCAGCGGGCGCGGCCGCCCTGGCCGCGCTGCTGGCCTGGAGCTGGCCGACGACCGACGGGCGCCCGGCACAAGCGGCGGCCACGCCCGCAGCCGGCACCGCACCTGACGTGGTGGCCATGGCCGGTGCAAACTGGCTGCCCTACAGCGACGCGGCGGTGGCAGCCCAGCTGGCCCAGGGCCGCACCGTGTTTGTCGACTTCACCGCAGCCTGGTGCGTCAGCTGCCAGGTCAACAAGCGCCTGGTGCTGACGCAGCCCGCCGTGGTGGCCGATTTCGACAAGGCCCAGGTGGTGCGCATGCGGGCCGACTGGACCCGGCGCGACGCGGAAATCACCGCCGCGCTGGCGCGACTGGGCCGCAACGGTGTGCCGGTGTATGCGCTGTTGCGCCCCGGGCAGGAACCTTTGCTGCTGCCCGAGATTCTGACTGCCGGCCTGGTGCGCAGCGCCCTGGCCGGGCTGTGACCCCTGCCGGCGCCGCCGGCACCAATGTCCCCCGTTTGCCAACCCCACCGGAGTGCACCATGCCCCTGCGCCGACATCTTGCCCTGGCCACCGTGCTGGCCGCCGCAGCCGCCCTGCCCCTGCCGTCGCTGGCCGTGGCGGTGGGTGACACCGCACCCGCCTTCGAGCTGAAGGACACCCAGGGCAAAACGGTCAAGCTGGCCGACTTCAAGGGCCGGCATGTGGTGCTGGAATGGACCAACCCGGGCTGCCCTTTCGTGGTCAAGCACTATGGCCCGCAGAACATGCAGACGCTGCAGAAAGAGGCCAAGGCCAAGAACGTGGTGTGGCTGAGCATCAATTCCACCGCCCGCAGCCACCGTGACCACCTGGCGCCCGCCGCCCTGCAGGACAAGCTGGTGAAGGACTGGGGTGCCGCCCCCGCCGCCGTGCTGATGGACGAAGCGGGCAGCGTCGGCAAGGCCTATGGTGCGCGCACCACGCCGCACATGTATGTCATCGACCCGGCGGGCAAGCTGGTGTTTGCCGGCGGCATCGACGACAAGCGCACGTCCAGCCCGGCGGACATCCCCGGTGCCAAGAATTTCGTGCGTGCGGCCTTGGCCGACAGCCTGGCTGGCAAGCCGGTGGCCACGCCCAACCCGGCGCCTTACGGCTGCAGCATCAAGTACGACGCCAGCTGAGGCTGTGCTGCTTCTGCCGGGGCAGCCTTGACCGGCTGCGCCTGACAGGCGTGCGGCCTACGGCAGGCAGTGCCCCGCCGCTGGATCGTCAGAACAGGCTGGCCTGTGCGCTGGCCACCGCCGCCTGGCGGCGCGCACTGTGAAACTGGGTGAGATCGAGCTCGACCCGGGCCCGCGCCAGGCCCAGCCGGTCTGCCGCTTTGTGGAAGCGCTGGCGCAGCAACTGGGCCCAGATGCCGCTGCCGGTCATGCGCGCACCGAACTGGCTGCTGTTGTCGGCGCCACCGCGCATCTCGCGGATGCGGGCCATCACCCGAGCGGCGCGGTCAGGAAAGTGCTGCTGCAGCCACTGCTGGAACAGCGGGTTCACCTCCCAGGGCAGGCGGATGACGATGCTGAAGGCCGAGCTGGCACCGGCCTGGGCCGCTGCGGCCAGGATGCGTTCCAGCTCGGGCTCGTTCAGGAACGGGATCACCGGCGACACGCTCACACCCACCGGGATGCCGGCTGCGGCCAGCTTGCGGATGGTCTGCAAGCGGCGCTCTGGC
This sequence comes from Aquabacterium sp., assembly GCA_029865965.1. Lineage (GTDB taxonomy): Bacteria > Pseudomonadota > Gammaproteobacteria > Burkholderiales > Burkholderiaceae_C > Pseudaquabacterium. The sequence continues at coordinate 1,822 of JARXAJ010000094.1, read as the reverse complement.
GACGCGGCCCGTGGCTCCATCACCCGGGCCAGGGCCGGATCGAGGGTGGTGATGGACACGTACACCGCAGCCAGGCGTTGCGCCGCCATCGGCGCGATCAGGTCGATGTCACGTTCGACGCCGGCCGACTTGGTGATCAATGAGAACGGGTGGCGGAATTCGCTGCAGACCTTGATCACCTGGCGGGTGATGCCCAGCTTGCGCTCGGCCGGCTGGTAGGCGTCGGTGGCCGAGCCGATGTTCAGCAGCATGGGGCTGTAGCTGCGGGCCGAGAACGCCTCGCGCAGGCGCTGCGCGGCATTGGTCTTAGCGATGATGCGGGTTTCGAAGTCCAGCCCGGGCGACAGGTTCAGGTAGCTGTGGGTGGGCCGGGCATAACAGTAGATGCAGCCGTGCTCACACCCCCTGTAGGGGTTGATCGACAGGTCGAAGCCGATGTCGGGCGAATCATTGCCGGCCAGGATGGTCTTGACCTGCTCTTCCAGCACCCGGGTGGCGGGGGGCAGCGGAGCCTCGGACACCGCCTGGTCCAGGCTGCCCCAGCCGTCGTCACAGGCCTGGCGTTCGTCCTTGCTGAACCGGTGCGCCAGCGCCCAGGCCGTGCCGCGGCCCTTCAACAGCGACTGGGCCATGCCGGCGGGCGGAATGGGGCGGGCGGGGTAAACGGGGATGGTGCGCATGACTGTCAATATAGACAGTCACTGTGAATCCGTCCAGTACTTTTGCCTGAGGGTGGTCAGTATTCGCCGGATCCGGCGCTGCCCGGCGCCAGGTTGTCGAACTTGGTCAACGGCTTCAGGAAGGTGAGCTTGACCGTGCCCACCGGGCCATTGCGCTGCTTGCCGATGATGATCTCGGCAATGCCGGGTTCCTTGCAGGCGTCCTTGGTGTAGTACTCGTCGCGGTAGATGAACATGATGACGTCGGCATCTTGCTCGATGGCGCCCGATTCACGCAGGTCGCTCATCATCGGCCGCTTGTCGGTGCGGGTCTCGACCGACCGGTTCAGCTGCGACAGCGCGATCACCGGGCACTGCAGTTCCTTGGCCAGCGCCTTCAGCCCGCGCGAGATCTCGCTGATCTCGGTGGCGCGGTTCTCGCCGTCGCTTTTTCCCGTGCCGCTCATCAGCTGCAGGTAGTCGACGACGATCAGCCCCAGCGTGCCGCCGAACTGCCGCGCCATGCGCCGCGAGCGGGCGCGCAGCTCGGCCGGGTTCAGCGCCGGGGACTCGTCGATGAACATCTGGGCCTTGCCCAGCTTTTCGGCCGCCTCGGTCAGGCGGGTCCATTCGTCGTCGCGCAGGCGGCCGGTGCGCAGGCCGCTCTGGTCGATGCGGCCCAGCGAGCCGATCATGCGCAACGCCAGTTGCGAGGCGCCCATTTCCATCGAGAACACCAGCACCGGCAGCTCTTCATTGACCGCCACGTACTCGGCGATGTTCAGCGCAAATGCGGTCTTGCCCATCGACGGGCGCGCGGCCAGGATGATCAGGTCACCCTTTTGCATGCCGGCCATCATCCGGTCCATGTCGTAGAAGCCGGTGCGCACGCCGGTCACGTCTTCGGCGCCGTTCTCGGCCAGTTCGGTCACGCGGTCGATCAGCTGCATGGTCAGCTTGTCGATGCCGATGAAGCCCTGCTTGTTGCGCGAGCCCTCTTCGCCGATCTTGAAGATCTTGCCCTCGGCCTCGTCCAGGATCTGGCTGACCTGACGGCCCTGCGGGTTGAAGGCGTTGGTGGCGATCTCATCGCTGGCCGAAATCAGCTTGCGCAGGATGGCGCGCTCGCGCACGATTTCCGCATAGCGGCGCAGGTTGGCGGC
>JARXAJ010000108.1 GCA_029865965.1 Aquabacterium sp. | reverse complement strand
GGTCAGCAGGTTGACCAGGCCCTGGCCGGCCCAGGGTGTGCACACCAGCCAGGTGGCCAATAGGCCCAGGCCCGCCAGGGCACGGCCCAGCCGGGGCCGGCGGCCCAGCAGCAGCAAGCCCAGCAAGGCCAGCAGCAGCATCGGGGCCGGGGGCAGCAGCAGCAGCTTGAACGCCGGCTTCCAGGCCTGCAGGCCCCACTGCACCAGCCAGTCGTTCACGGCCGGGCCGCTGCCTGCAGCTGCTGCCAGGTCAGCCACAGCCGGGTGTCGAACTCGATTTGGTGGTAGCCCGGCAGCATGTGGTCGCACAGCGCGTAGAAGGGCTTGTTGTGGTCGCGCTCCTTCAGGTGGGCCAGCTCATGCACCACGATCATGTCGAGCATCGCCGCCGGCGCCTGCTTGAAGCAGGCCGCCACCCGCAGTTCACGCTTGGCCGCCAGCCGCCCGCCCTGCACGCGGGATGCGGCGGTCAGCGTGCCCAGTGCGCGCTGGTCGATCTGCAGGCGGCCGTCGTAGGCCACCTTGTTCAAGGCCGGCGCATTGCGCATGTAGCGCGCCTTCAGCGCGGCAGCATGGTCGTACAGCGCGCCGTCGGTGCGGATGGTGTGCGTCTGCGGGTAGCGGCGCGCCAGGTGGTCACCCAGGCTGCCGTCAGCCAACTGGGCCCGCACCTGATCGAGCAGCGCACCGGCATAGCCAGCCAGGAAGGCGCGGCAAGGGTCAGCCGCTGCAGGTTGCGCAGCGGCGGTCACTTCACGGTGTCGGGCAGCTCGATCTTGACTTCCAGCACCTCGAAGTTGTCCTGCTTCTCCAGGCTGACCTTGATGTCGCCGGGCGAGATCTGCACGTACTTGCCGATCACCGCCATCAGCTCGGCCTGCAGCTGGGGCAGATAGTCGGCACGCGAGCCGCCACGGCCCGAGCGCTCATGCGCCAGGATGATCTGCAGCCGCTCCTTGGCGACCGTGGCGGTCTTCTTCTTCTCACCGAGAAAGAACGAGAGGAACGACATGGCTGACTCGTCCTTCTTCACTTGGTACCAAACAGACGTTTGAAGAAGCCGGGCTTCTCGAAATCGGTGAAGCGCATCGGCACGGTGTCGCCCAGGAAGCGGCTGATCACGTCCTTGTACGCCTCGCTCACATCGGTGCCCTTCAAGTGGATGGCCGGCAGGCCCTGGTTGCTGGCGTCCAGCACGGTCTCGCTCTCGGGGACCACGCCGATCAGCGGGATGCGCAGGATCTCCTGGATGTCGGTCAGGCTCAGCATCTGGCCGCCCTCGACCCGGCTGGGGTTGTAGCGGGTGATCAGCAGGTGTTCCTTGATCGGCGCGCTGCCGTCGATGGCGCGCTTGGTCTTGCTGCTGAGCATGCCCAGGATGCGGTCGGAATCGCGCACCGAAGAGACCTCGGGGTTGGTGACCACCAGCGCCTCGTCGGCAAAGTGCATCGCCATCAGCGCGCCGGTCTCGATGCCGGCGGGCGAGTCGCACACGATGTATTCGAAGCCCATGTCGGCCAGGTCCTTCAGCACCTTCTCGACGCCCTCCTGCGTCAGCGCGTCCTTGTCGCGCGTCTGGCTGGCGGCCAGCACATAGAGGTTGTCGCACTGCTTGTCCTTGATCAGGGCCTGGTGCAGGTTGGCCTCGCCGTGGATCACGTTGATCAGGTCGTAGACCACGCGCCGCTCGCAGCCCATGATGAGGTCGAGGTTGCGCAGGCCCACGTCGAAGTCGATCACCGCAGTCTTGTGGCCGCGCAGGGCCAGGCCGGATGAAAAACTGGCGCTGGTGGTGGTCTTGCCCACCCCGCCCTTGCCGGACGTGACGACGATGATCTTGGCCATCAGGGTTGCTTTCTGGGATGTGGTGTGGGTGGCGGTCTGCTGGATCGGCTGCGTGCGGTGGCAGTACGGGGTCGCGTGCTTCTTGCGGGTGACCTTCATGCAGCTTTCAGGAAGAGAGCGGTTCGACGATGATCTTCTCGCCATCCAGCCGCACCAGGGCCGGCTTGCCCGCCACGTCGGCGGCCAGCGGGGTCTCGGTGGTGCGGTAGATGCCGGCAATCGACACCAGCTGGGGTTCCAGGCAGGTGCTGTAGATGCGGGCGTTGACATCGCCCCGCGCGCCGGCGATCGCCCGGCCGCGCAGCGGCGCATACACATGGATGTTGCCGTCGGCAATGACCTCGGCACCGAAGCTGACCACCGCCAGCACGATCAGGTCACCGCCGCGGGCATAGACACGCTGGCCCGAGCGCAGCGGCTTGTCGACGACCATCGCTGCCACGGCGGCGGGCACCTCGCGCACCACCTCGACCTCACGCACCACTTCCACCTCATGCACGACGTCGCGCACCACCTCCCGCACCACCTCGCGCACCACTTCCACCGGCACCTCACGCACAACGGTGCGCACCGCTTCCTGGCGCTGGTCAGCGCGGGAAGGTTGCGCGTCGGGCGCTTCGGCCAGGCCGGCAGCACGGGCGGCGGCCATCTGCGCCGGGCTGCCGCCCTGGGCGGCGATCGGCACCATGCCATGGCGGCGCAGGTGGGGCAACAGCGCGTCGAAGTCGACCACGGCGTCGGCGTCCTGCAACGGGCTGAGGTCGATGGCCACGGCATCGCCGTCAAACAGGCCGGGGCTGTCGGCAAAGCGGGCGTCCAGCGCGGCCACCAGCGTTGCCAGGTCGGGCGATTGCAGGCGCAGGGCCGTCAGCGTCCAGGCGGTGCTTTTCAGGTCGAAGGCGGGTTTGGCCGGAACGGCAGGCGACATGGGCGGGCAGAAGCAGGCGCAGGGGGCGGGCGGGGGAAGCCTGGTTGCCTGAGGGCAATGCGTGTGGAGACCCACAGCCCAGAGGCGTTAGACAGTGTACTTGCCCGCCCCGGCCTGCCTTGCGCAGGCGCCGGGCCAGCCAATCGCCGCAAGACAGCGCAGCCACAGCGGCCTAGCCTGCAGGCCCACTTCCAGGAGCCGCCATGAACCAGCCGTCCACCCGCCCCCCTTTGCGCATCGGCGGTGCGTCCGGCTTCTGGGGCGACAGCAGCCTGGGCGCGCCGCAGCTGGTCAACAGCGGGCTGATCGACGTGCTGGTGTTCGACTACCTGGCCGAGACCACCATGGCCATCCTGGCCGCCGCCCAGCGCAAGAACCCCGAGGCCGGCTTCGCCACCGACTTCGTCGACCCGGTGATGCGCCAGGTGCTGCCCGCCGTGGTGCAGCGCGGCATCAAGGTCATCACCAATGCCGGCGGCATCCACCCGCAGGCCTGCGCCCGGGCGCTGGCCAAGGTGGCCGACGAGCTGGGCCTGCAGGTGCGCATTGCCGTGGTGGAAGGTGACGACGTGCGCGCGGCCCTGCCCGCGCTGCGCGAGGCTGCCGGCGGCACGCTGACCGACCTGGTGGCTGGCCAGGCGGTGCCGGCCAACCTGCTGAGTGCCAATGCCTACCTGGGCGCCGAGCCCATCGCCCGCGCGCTGGCCGCCGGTGCCGACATCGTCATCACCGGCCGCAGCGTGGACAGCGCGGTGACGCTGGGCGCGCTGATCCACCACTTCGGCTGGACGATGGACCAGTTCGACCGCCTGGCCGGTGCCAGCCTGGCGGGCCACATCATCGAATGCGGCTGCCAGGCCACCGGCGGCCTGTTCACCGACTGGGATACCGTGCCCGACTGGGCCCACATCGGCTACCCCATCGTCGAGGTGGCCGAGGATGGCAGCTTCGTCGTCACCAAGGTGCCCGGCACCGGCGGCCTGGTGAGCCCGGCCACAGTGGGCGAGCAGTTGCTCTACGAAATCGGCGACCCCGGCGCCTACCTGCTGCCCGACGTGACCTGCGACTTCCGCCAGGTGACGATGGACCAGGTGGGCGAGCACCGCGTGCGCGTGGCCGGTGTGCAGGGCAGCGCCCCGCCCGAGACGCTGAAGGTCAGCGCCACCACCCTGGTGGGCTGGCGCTGCGACGGCATGACGGTGATCGTCGGCATCGACGCGGTGGCCAAGGCCCGGCGCACCGGCGACAGCCTGGTGCAGCGCACCCGCGAGATGATCCTGGCCCGCGGCTGGGGCGATTTCTCCGCCACCCGGGTGGAGGTGATCGGCACCGAGACGCTGTACGGCCCGCGCGCCACCACGGCGCAGCTGCGTGAGGTGATCGTGCGGGTGGCGGTGCGCCATCCGAAGAAAGAGGCGCTGGAAGTGTTCACCCGCGAGAAGGCCGCGCCCGGCACCAGCTGGTCGCCCGGCACCACCGGCCCGGGCGGCGGGCGTGGCAGCGTGTCGCCGCACATCGTGCCCTGCGCCTTCTTGGTCCCGCGCGCGGCAGTGCAGCCGGCGGTCAAGCTGGGCGACCAGACCATCGCCGTGCCGATGGCTGCCACCGCACGGCCGCTGGCCGCTGCAGCGCCCCTGCCCGACCCTGCCGCCTGGGCCCTGCCCGCCGGCCCCACCCAGACCGTGCCGCTGGTGCGCCTGGCCTGGGGCCGCAGCGGCGACAAGGGCGACATCTCCAACATCGGCCTGATCGCCCGCCGCCCCGAATGGCTGCCCCTGCTGTGGGCCCAGGTGACGCCCGAGCGGGTGAAGGACTGGTTCGCCCACATGGTCAAAGGCCGGGTCGACCGCTACCACCTGCCGGGCCTGCAGGCGATGAACCTGGTGATGCAGCAGGCGCTGGACGGCGGCGGCCCGGCATCCACCCGGCTCGACCCGCTGGGCAAGGGCATGGCCCAGCTGCTGTTGGAGATGCCCATCACCGTGCCGGCCGACTGGGACCTGCCGCCGCTGGTGGGGCCATACAGAAGCTGACGGCCTGCGGGCGGTGCGATCATCGCGGCTTCGTTCCACTTCGATGCCCTTGCAATGACATTGCCCCGCCTGCTTGCCACCACGGCCCTGCTGCTGCCCCTGCTGGCCACCGCGCAGACCAGTGCCGCCCCCACGGCGCCCACCGATGCCGGCGCCACCGTCACCACCAGCAGCGGCCTGGTGTTCAAGCTGACAAAGGCCGGCACCGGCCCCAGCCCGGCTGCCACCGACACGGTGAAGGTGCACTACCGCGGCACGCTGGCCGACGGCAAAGACAAGGGCAAGGAGTTCGACAGCTCCTACAGCCGCGGCCAGCCGCTCGAATTCCCGTTGAACCGGGTGATCAAGTGCTGGACCGAAGGCGTGCAGATGCTCAAGGTCGGCGGCAGCGCCCGCCTCACCTGCCCACCGGCCATCGCCTACGGCGAGCGCGGTGCCGGCGGCGTGATCCCGCCGAACGCCACACTGACCTTCGACGTGGAACTGCTCGGCATCGCCGGGCGCTGACCCGGCGGCTGGACGAGGGCGTCGGGTGCCTGGCCGACGGAGGTCAAGAAGGGAGGGCCGCAGGCCCGGAATGACACGGAGT
>JARXAJ010000045.1 GCA_029865965.1 Aquabacterium sp. | reverse complement strand
GCCCAGCGCGCCGCGCCGGGCAATCGCCTGGCCGATGCGGCCCATGCCCAGCACGCCCAGCGTGGCGCCGTGCACATCGGCACCGGCGAACATGTCGTACGACCAGTGGGCCCAGCGGCCCGACCGCAGGAAATGCTCGCTCTCGGCAATGCGCCGGGCCGTGGCCATCATCAGCGCAAAGCCGAAGTCGGCGGTGGTCTCGGTCAGCACGTCGGGGGCATTGCTGACCAGCACGCCGGCAGCGGTGCAGGCCGGCAGGTCGATGTTGTTGAAGCCCACGGCCATGCTGCACACCGCGCGCAGGCCGGGCACCGCCGCCAGCAGGGCGGCATCAATGCGTGGCGACGCGGCCACCAGCAGGCCGGCCGCACCCTGGGCACGGGCGGCCAGGCTGGCGGGCGTCCAGTCGATGTTGCTGGCGGTGCCGCAGGGTGCGTCCATCTCGAACTGTTCACCCAGATGCGCCAGCACCTCGGCAAACATCGGGATCGTCACCAGCACGCGGGGCTTGGGAGACGGGGCCATGTCAAACCATCCAGATGAAGGTCATCACCACGAACAGCGGCACCAGGATGCCGAATGACCAGGCCATGTAGCCGAAGAAGCTGGGCATGCGCAGCCCGCGGTCCTCGACGATGGCCTTGACCATGAAGTTGGGCGCGTTGCCGATATAGCTGTTGGCGCCCATGAACACCGACCCGGCCGAGATGGCCGCCAGTGTGGTGGCCAACGGGCCCATCAGCGTGGCCGGGTCGCCACCAGCCAGGTTGAAGAACACCAGGTAGGTGGGCGCGTTGTCGAGGAAGGACGACAACATGCCCGAGAACCAGAAATAGGCCCAGGGCAGCGGCTGGCCGTCAGGGCCGGTCACGGCACGTGCCACCGCAGCAAATGACCCGGACTCGCCGGCCTTCAGGATGGCCAGCACCGGCAGCATGGTGATGAAGATGCCGATGAACAGCTTGGCCACTTCCTGCATCGGCGCCCAGCTGAACTGGTTGTCCTGGCGTACCGCCTTGGGTGTGAGCCACATCGACAGCAAGGTGACACCCACCAGCAGCACGTCACGCACCAGGCTCTGCAGTTCCACCGGCGTGCCCGCCACGCTGAAGCTGATGCCGGGCTTCCAGGTGCCGCTCATCAGCACCAGGCCGATCACGGCGGCCAGCAGCAGGCCGTTGACCATGCCGTCCAGCCCGAAGCGCAGCGCGTTGTCGGGCGTGGGGTCGGCGGGCGGCGCGCCTTCACGGCGGTACCAGAAGCTGTCGAGCAGGTAGAAGATCACCAGCAGCGATGCCACCAGGAACAGGGTTTCGGGCCACAGGTACTGGGCGGTCCAGAAGAAGCTGACGCCTTTCAGGAAGCCCAGGAACAGCGGCGGGTCGCCCAGCGGCGTGAGCGAGCCGCCGATGTTGCTGACGATGAAGATGAAGAACACGAACACATGCACCGCGTGCTTGCGGTTGGCGTTGGCACGGATCAGCGGGCGGATCAGCAGCATCGACGCGCCGGTGGTGCCCATCAGGCTGGCCAGCACCGCCCCCAGCGCCAGGATGCCGGTGTTGAGCAGCGGGCTGCCGTGCAGGTTGCCGCGCACATAAATGCCGCCCGACACCGTGAACAAGGCCGTCAGCAGCACGATGAACGGGATGTATTCAGCCACCAGGGTGTGGACCAGCGCCTGCACCGCCGTGCCGGCGCCAAACAGGGCGGCAAACGGCAGCAGTATCGCCAGCGCCCAGCCCGCTGCCACCTTGCCGAAGTGGTGGTGCCAGAACTGCGGCACCAGCAGCGGCATCAGCGCAATCGACAGCAGCATGCCGGCAAACGGCAGACCCCACCAGGCGCTGAGTGCGGCGCCGTCGACTTCGGCCGCCTGGGCCAGGCCGGACGCAGCGCACAGGCCACTCAAGACAATCAGGCAACGCACGCGCATGGGGGTCTCCGGGGTGTTGTTTTGATGGCGTGCCCAGTTGCATGCGCCGCCGGCGATTCTAGGCAAGGTGCTGCCACGCCCCCCAGGCTGCATGCGCCAGTTGCACCGTGCGCAGTTGCACCGCCACCGTGGTGTGGATGTCGTGCCCATAGCCGCCGGCCATGGTGACGGCCACCGGCACGCGGTGGCGGCCCAGCCAGTCGAACACCCGGCGGTCGCGTTCGGCCAGGCCGGCGTCGGTGAGCTTCAGCCGGCCCAGGCGGTCGCCCTCATGCGGGTCGGCGCCAGCCAGGTAGAAGGCCAGGCCGGGCGGGCCGCCACTGCCCAGTTGGCGCAGCCAGGCCTGGGCCAGGGCCGCGTCCAGCGCGGTGAGATAAGGCGCGTCGGTGCAGCCGTCGGGCAGGTCGACATCCAGGTCGCTTGCCTCCTTGCGGAACGGAAAGTTCTTGGCCCCGTGCAGCGACAAGGTGAAGACCGACGCATCGTCGCGCAGGATGGCGGCCGTGCCGTTGCCCTGGTGCACGTCCAGGTCGATCACCCACACCCGCAGGCCCTGGCGGTGGTGGCGGAACACCTCGGCCTGCATCAGCCGCGCAGCCACCACCACGTCGTTGAACACGCAGTAGCCCGATCCCTTGTCGGCATAAGCATGGTGGGTGCCGCCGGCCAGATGCAGGGCGACACCGCCAGCCAGCGCCGCACGCGCTGCGGCAATGGTGGCACCCACCGACCGCAGGCTGCGCGCCACCATGCGCTCGCTCCAGGGGAAGCCGATTTCGCGCTGCGCCGCTGCACTGAGCGTGCCCTGCAGCACTGCGCCGATGTAATCGGGCGTGTGGGCCAATGCCAGTTCGCCTTCCGTGGCCGCCGGCGCCTCGGTCACGGCAAGCGCCGGGCATTCGGCCTCGACCCGGTCGCGCAGCAACTGGTACTTGGGCATCGGAAAGCGGTGGCCTGGCGGCAGGTCCATCGAGAAGCGGGCGTTGCTGAAGACATGCATCGGCAGATTGTCCACAGCAAGCTTTTTCAGAGCCGCACCCCTAGTTTGCTGCACCGCAACAAAAATTGCTTGCAATCCCTGTCGTGGTGCCTATACTTCGGTTTATGTTGCAGTGCAGCATGTCCGGCGCAAGCCGAGACGCCCACAGCCTTCCGATTCCGCCCCCTGTCCTTTTTTCCACACTGGAGCACACCATGAATTTCATCACCGCTGAGCAAATTGCCGCCGCCAACAAGGCCAACCTCGAAACCCTGTTCGGTCTGACCCACAAGGCCTTCGAAGGCGTTGAGAAGCTGGTTGAACTGAACCTGCAAGTGGCCAAGGCCACGCTGGCTGAATCGGCCGAGAACGCCAAGGCCGCGTTGTCGGTGAAAGACGCGCAAGAGCTGGTGGCCCTGCAGGCCAGCATGCTGCAGCCGACGGCCGAGAAGGCTGCTGCCTACAGCCGCCACCTGTATGACATCGCCAGCAGCACCAGCGGTGAATTCACCAAGACCGCTGAAGTCCAGATGACCGAGCTGCAGAAGAGCTTTGCCGGCATGGTCGACGGTGCCCTGAAGAACGCCCCCGCCGGCAGCGAGCAGGCCGTGACGCTGTTGAAGTCAGCCATGACCGCCGCCAACAATGCCTACGAGAGCGTGCAAAAGGCCGCCAAGCAGGCCGCCGACATCGCTGAAGCCAATTTCACCGCCGTGACCAACACCGCCGTGAAGGCCAGCCAGGCCGCTGCCAAGTCGGCCAAGCGCGCCGCCTGATCCATTCCTGGCGCTGCCCTGGGCAGCGCCGGCGAGGATTGTCTCCTCGGTACCCCCGAAGACGGCTTCCGGGTACCCTTGGCCCAGTGGCTCTGCTGCTGGGCCTTTTTCACGTCTGGCGCCGGCCGGCGCGGCGCTACAGCACCCCCGCCGCGATGCGCTGGCGCAGTGCCGGCAGGGCAGCAGTGGCGGCCTCGCGGCCGGCGTCGATGGCCCGCTGGCGCCCGGTGAAGTCGGCACTCGACATGCCCACCAGGCGCGGCCGCAGCACCACATCGGCGTCCTTCAGCTCCCACTGGTTGATGCTGCGGCCCATGATCGCGAAGGTCTGCAGCAACAGCTTGAACGGGTCGCCGGTGGCATTGCCGTCGGGCGGGCTGGAAATGTCGACCGCGATCACCAGCTCGGCCCCCATCTGGCGGGCAAACCGCACCGGCACCGGCGACACCAGGCCGCCGTCCACGTATTCACGTGTGCCGATCTTCACCGGCTGAAAAATCGCCGGCACCGCGCTGGACGCGCGCACGGCCGCGCCCACATCGCCGCGCCGGAACAGCACGGCCTCGCCACTGTCCAGATCCGTGGCCACGATGCCCAGCGGCCGGGCCAGCTGCTCGATGGGCTTGCCACCGGTCTGGTCGCGCACATAGCGCGCCAGCGCCTCGCCGCGGATCAACCCGCGGCCGGGAAAGGCCCAGTCGGTGATGGCCGATTCGTCCATCGCCAGCGCAAGGCGCGCCAGCGTGGCGCCGTTGCGGCCGGCGGCATACAGCGCAGCCACCAGGCTGCCCGCCGATGTGCCGGCCACCAGGTCAACCGGGATGCCGGCTTCCTCCAGCACCTGGATCACCCCGATGTGGGCAAAGCCGCGCGCCGCACCGCCACCCAGCGCCAAGCCGATGCGCGGCGGGCGTGGCGGCGGCTTGGGTGGCGCTGCCGGCGCAGGCGCAGGCGCCGGCGGTGGGCTGGGGGCAGGCGCGACCGGGGCGGTTTGGCAACCCGCCAGGCCCGCAGCAGCCGCCCAGGCCAGCAGGCTGCGGCAGGAATCACGTCGGTTCATCCGGTGATTGTAGGAAGCGTGGCGTCCAGGCCAGCATCCTTTTATTACCCAAAGCAATGAATAACCAACTAATCAATCGTTCCAAAACATATGGGCGATCCGTACAGTGCAGGTCTTCGCAGCGTCAGGTGCCCTGCAGCCACAATGCCGGCGGCCCTTTCGGCTCCACAAACTCCACAGACGATGTACGCCTACACCGATTTCGACCGCCAGTTCGTGCATGCGCGTGCCGCGCAGTTCCGTGACCAGTTGCAGCGCCACCTGGCGGGCGAGCTGCCCGAGGACGACTTCAAGGCCCTGCGCCTGCAAAACGGCTGGTATGTGCAACGCCATGCGCCGATGCTGCGCGTGGCCGTCCCCTATGGCGCGTTGAGCGCGCGCCAGTTGCACACCCTGGCCGACATCGCCCGCATGCATGACCGCGACTACGGCCACTTCACCACCCGGCAGAACCTGCAATACAACTGGATCCCGCTGACCCAGGCCGCCGACGTGATGGACAAGCTGGCGGCGGTGGACATGCACGGCATCCAGACCAGCGGCAACTGCATCCGCAACATCACCAGCGACGCCCTGGCCGGCGTGGCGGCCGATGAGCTGGTCGACCCGCGACCGTACTGCGAGGTGATGCGCCAGTGGAGCACGCTGCACCCCGAGTTCGCCTTCCTGCCGCGCAAGTTCAAGATCGCCGTCAGCGGCGCCGCCGAAGACCGCGCCGCCATCGGCTGGCACGACGTGGGCCTGCAGTTGAAGAAGAACGCGGCCGGCGCCATCGGCTTCCAGGTGCTGGTGGGCGGCGGCATGGGCCGCACGCCGATCATCGCCAGCGAGATCCGCGCCTTCCTGCCCTGGGACCAGATCCTGTGCTATTTGGAAGCCATCGTGCGGGTCTATAACCGCTATGGCCGGCGCGACAACGCCTACAAGGCGCGCATCAAGATCCTGGTGAAGGCCGAAGGTCAGGCCTACTTCGACGCGGTGGAAGAAGAATTCGCCCGCATCCTGGCCGACGACGTGGGCGCCGGGCTGCAGCTGATCCCGCAGGCCGAGTTCGACCGCATCGCCGCCAGCTTTGCCCGCCCGGCCGGCGTGGTACCGGTAGCCGACCTGCCTGCCCCCGCCGACGCGCCGCTGCCCTACCAGCGCTGGCTGCAGCGCAATGTGCATGCGCACCAGGTGCCGGGCTACAAGGCGGTGACGCTGTCGCTCAAGCGCGCCGGCCTGCCGCCGGGCGACGCCACCGCCGACCAGATGCATGCCGCCGCTGCGCTGTCCGAGCACTACAGCCAGGGCGAGCTGCGGGTCAGCCACGACCAGAACCTGGTGCTGCCCTGGGTGCGCCAGGCCGATCTGCCGGCCTTGTTTGAAGCCGCGCGTGCGGCAGGCTTCGCCACGCCCAACATCGGCCTGATCACCGACATGATCAACTGCCCGGGCGGCGATTTCTGTGCCCTGGCCAATGCGCGCAGCATTCCGGTGGCAGCAGCCATCACCGAGCGCTTTGCCGACCTGGACGAGGTCTACGACATCGGCGACATCGACCTGCACATCAGCGGCTGCATCAACAGCTGCGGCCACCACCACAGCGGCCACATCGGCATCCTGGGCGTCGACAAGGACGGCAGCGAGTGGTACCAGGTGTCGCTGGGCGGGTCCGATGGCAGCACCATCAGCGGCGATGCGGTGGCCGGCAAGGTGATCGGGCCGTCGTTCGGTGCCGAAGAAGTGCCCGATGTCATCGAGGCGGTGATCGACACCTTCCGTGCCCAGCGCCAGGGTGGCGAGCGCTTCATCGACACGGTGCGCCGCATCGGCCTGGCGCCGTTCAAGGCCGCTGCCGACGCGCAGCGCCACCTGACCGCCGCCCACTGACATCCCCGGGCCCACACCATGCAATTCATCTACACCGCACAAGACCCCTGGCATGCCGCCGGTGGCGAAGACGGTCCGCAACCGCACCCGCCGGTGCGCGCCCACAGCCTGTTGACGCTGGAGCAGTGGCACGCCGTGCGCGAGACCTGGCCCACCGACGTGCCCGCCGGCATCAGCCTGGCCAACACCGTCGACATCGAAGCCCTGGCCGCCGACCTGCCACGCGTGGGCCTGGTGGTGCTGCACTTCCCGAAGTGGGTGGACGGCCGCGCCTACACCCAGGCCCGGCTGCTGCGCGCCCGTTACCGCTATGCAGGCCAGGTGCGCGCTACGGGAGACGTGCTGGTCGACATGGTGCCGCTGCTGGCCCGCACCGGCTTCAGCCAGGCGCAGTTGCGCGCCGACCAGAAGCTGGATGCGGCCCAGCGTGCGCTGGGCTTCTTTGCCGGCCACTACCAGGGCGATGTGCTGCAGCCCAGGCCCGCCTTCGCCCGCGACCTGGCGCAAGAGGCCGGCCCCGCTGCCGACCGAGCCCGAGCCGAACTGCATGCCGGGCAGGGCATCTGACATGAGACAGCCCCCTGACTCGCTGCGCTTGCTCCCCCCCGAGGGGGAGGTCAGTTCCTTCGAAACGGCCGTGCGGAACTGACATGACCGCCATCGCCCTTTACGCCCGCGCCACTGCCGGTTTCGACGACCGCGTGGCCCGCACGCTGGCCCGGCTACGCGCCGCTGCCGCCGCGCACCCCGGCACGGTGGTGCAGGCCACCAGCCTGGGCGCCGAGGACATGGTGGTCACCGACCTGATCGCCCACCACCAGCTGCCGATCAGCATCGCCACGCTGGAGACCGGCGCACTGCACCCCGAAACGGTGGCGCTGATCAGCACCATCAGCCAGCACTACGGCGTGCCGGTGGCGGTGTTCAAGCCGCAGGCCGACGCGGTGGTGCACTTCGTCAAGACCCACGGCGCCGAGGCCCTGTACCAGAGCCTGGCGCTGCGCAAGGCCTGCTGCGGCATCCGCAAGATGGAGCCGCTGGGCCGGATGCTGGCCGGCAAGACCGCCTGGGTGACCGGCCTACGGCGCGAGCAGAGCAATGCCCGCGGCGAGGTGCCGTTCGACGAGGCCGACGACGCCGGCCGCACCAAGCTGAATGTGCTGGCCGACTGGAGCTGGGCCGATGTGTGGCACTACATCCAGTTGCACGGTGTGCCCTACAACCCGCTGCATG
Source organism: Aquabacterium sp. (assembly GCA_029865965.1). Taxonomy (GTDB): domain Bacteria; phylum Pseudomonadota; class Gammaproteobacteria; order Burkholderiales; family Burkholderiaceae_C; genus Pseudaquabacterium. The sequence goes on along the minus strand of JARXAJ010000045.1, from coordinate 3,798 downwards.
ACAAGTTCATGCCCAGCATCGGCTGCGCGCCCTGCACCCGGGCGATTGCGGTCGGCGAGCCGTTCCGCGCCGGGCGCTGGTGGTGGGAAAGCGAAAGCGCCAAGGAATGCGGCTTGCATGTGAAGCCCGATGCTGCTGTGTCGATGATCGGAGAGAAGGCATGAACGCCCGCGTGAACCTGGACACCCTGCTGCCCGATCTGGACCAGCGGCACCTGGACTGGCTGGAAGAGGAGGCCATCTTCATCCTGCGCGAGGTGGCGGCCAGCTTCGAGCGCCCTGCCCTGTTGTTCTCGGGCGGCAAGGACTCCTGCGTTGTGCTGCGCCTGGCAGAGAAGGCCTTCAAGACAAGAATCCAGGGCAACGACTTCAAGGGCAAGCTGCCCTTTCCGCTGCTGCATGTCGACACCGGCCACAACTTCCCCGAGGTGATCAGCTTCCGCGACCAGCGCGTGGCCGAGATGGGCGAGCGCCTGGTGGTGGGCCATCTGGACGACAGCATGCGGCGCGGCACGGTGCGCCTGGCGCACCCGCTGGAATCACGCAATGGCCACCAGACGGTGACGCTGCTCGAAGCCATCGAAGAACACCGCTACGACTGCCTGATCGGCGGCGCCCGGCGCGACGAGGAAAAGGCCCGCGCCAAAGAGCGCATCTTCAGCCACCGCGACAGCTTCGGCCAATGGCAGCCCAAGGAACAGCGGCCTGAGCTGTGGACGCTGTTCAACACCCGACACCGCCCGGGCGAGCACTTCCGCAGCTTCCCCATCAGCAACTGGACCGAGCTGGACGTGTGGCTCTACATCGCCCGCGAGAACATCCCGCTGCCCGGCCTGTACTACAGCCACCAGCGCCAGGTGATGCGCCGCAAAGGGCTGTTGGTGCCGTTGACCGAGGTGACGCCGGCCGAGGCTGGCGAGACGGTGGAGACCGCGACCGTGCGCTTCAGGACCGTGGGCGACATGACCTGCACCTGCCCGGTGGAAAGCGACGCCGAGACCGCCGCCGACATCGTGGCCGAGACCCTCACCGTGACCGTGAGCGAGCGCGGTGCCACCCGCATGGACGACCGCACCAGCGACGCCAGCATGGAGCGACGCAAGAAGGAAGGGTATTTCTAGGCCCACCCCCGAAGCGCCTGCGGCGCTTCCCCCTCAAGGGGGCGCCGTCAGCGGCCCGGCAAAGCCGGTTCTGCAGCGGCCGCTTGACGAACCGTGCGCCAGCCATCCGGCCAGACGCCATGGAGATTTGAAATGAGAGCTGTCCTCCAACCCAACACCGCGCAGGCCGACCACCGTGCGTTGCGCTTTCTCACCGCCGGCAGTGTGGACGACGGCAAGAGCACGCTGATCGGCCGTCTGCTGTTCGACAGCCAGGCCATCCTGGCCGACCAATTGCAGAACCTGGAAAAGCGTGCCGCCGGCGCGCCGGTCGACCTGAGCCTGTTGACCGACGGCCTGGAGGCCGAGCGCGAACAGGGCATCACCATCGACGTGGCCTATCGCTACTTCGCCACCCGCAGCCGCAAGTTCATCATCGCCGACGCGCCCGGCCATGAGCAGTACACCCGCAACATGGTGACGGCCGCCGCCGGCAGCGACGCAGCAGTGGTGCTGGTGGACATCACCAAGATCGACTGGAAGTCGGGTGCGCCGGTGCAACTGCTCCCACAAACGCGCCGCCATGCCCTGCTTGCCCATCTGCTGCGGGTGCCCAGCATCGTGTTCGCTGTCAACAAGCTGGATGCGGTGGACGACCCGCAAGCCGCTTTCGAAGCCACCCAGGCCGCGCTGCTGGCGTTTGCGGCCGAGGCCGGCATCACCACCGTGGCGGCCACCATCCCGGTGAGCGCGCTGCGCGGCGACAACGTCACCGTGCCGCTGAACGTGCCCTGGTACCGCGGCCCCAGCCTGCTGCAACTGCTGGAACACCTGCCCACCACGCAAGAGCGCACCGAAGGCAGCCTGCTGCAGCCGGTGCAGTACGTGGCGCGTGACGAGGCCGAAGCGGGCCAAGCGGCCCAGGGCGCCGGCCACCAGCCACGGGTGTTCTGGGGCCGCATCGCCCATGGCAGTGTGCAGGCCGGTGACACGGTGCAGGTGTTCCCCAGTGGCGAGTTGGCGGTGGTGGCCGCTGTGCGCCGCGCCGGCAGCACCGTGGCCAGCGCCCAGGCGGGTGAGTCGGCCGGCATCGTGCTGGACCGGCAGCTGGACATTTCACGCGGTGACTGGATCGCCAGCCCTGGCGGCTTGCAACCGGCGCAGCAGTTCAGCGCCACCTTGGCCTGGCTGGACACCGAGCCCGCCACCGTCGGCCGCAAGTACTGGGTGCGCCATGGCAACCGCTGGGTGCAGGCGCGCATCAGCGCCATCGCCCACCGGCTGGACATCCACAACCTGCAGCCGGTGGAGGCCACGCAGCTGCAGGTCAACGAGATCGGCGAGGTCACCATCACGCTGCAGCAGCCGCTGCCGGTGGAGCCTTACGCCAGCAACCGGGTGGGCGGCGCGCTGATCGTCGTCGACCCCGCCAGCAACCGCACCAGCGGCGCCTTGCTGGTACGCTGTGCCGGGTGAGCTGGCCCGCCATCCTGCCCGATGTTGCCGACGCCCTGCCCGGTTGCAGGGTTGTCTTCATCGGCGCCGGGCCGGGCGCGGCTGACCTGATCACCGTACGCGGCGCCCAGCGCTTATCACGGGCCGAGGTGGTGTTGTTCGACGCCCTGACCGACCCCGCGCTGCAGGCCCTGGCGCCCCAGGCCCGCTGGGTGGATGTAGGCAAGCGCGGCTTCGGCCATGCCACCGGCCAGCAGGCCATCAATGCGTTGCTGGTGCAGGCTGCACAGGGCCATGCGCAGGTGGTGCGGCTCAAAGGCGGCGACCCCAGCGTCTTTGGTCGGCTGGAAGAAGAAATGGCAGCCCTGCAGCAGGCCGGCATCGGCTTCGAGGTGGTGCCGGGCGTCAGCGCTGCGCTGGCGGCAGCCGCTGGCACCCAACGCCCGCTGACCCGCCGCGGCAGCGGCCGCAGCGTGAGCCTGACCACCGCGATGACCCACCTGGGCACGCTGCAGGCCACCCGCACTGCCGACACCGAGGTGTTCTACATGGCCGGCCGCCAGTTGGGCGCGTTGTCGGCCAAGCTGCGCCAGGCCGGCTGGCCCGATGCCACGCCGGTGTGCGTGGTCTCGCGCGCCGGCTGGCCCGACACCCTGACCACCGACCACACCGTCGCCAGCCTGGCCGACGCCACCGCGCCCCATGCCGACCGGCCGGCCGTGGTGACCGTGGGCGCAGGCGCCGTGCCGGTGGCGCAGCCGCCCCTTGCCGAAGACCCCTGACCACGCGCGGCGACCTGCGGCCGACCAGCCAAGCGCCGCATAAAATCAGGCTGTTCCTTGCCGGTGCACCCCGTGCCGCCAGCCCACCCGACCACCACAACACCAACGCCCATGACCCACGTCGTTCTCGAATCGTGCATCCGCTGCAAGTACACCGACTGTGTCGACGTGTGCCCGGTTGACTGCTTCCGCGAAGGCCCGAATTTCCTGACCATCGACCCCGACGAATGCATCGACTGCGCGGTCTGCATTCCCGAATGCCCGGTCAACGCCATCCTGCCCGAGGAAGACGTGCCGGCAGAACAGCTGGCCTTCATCAAACTGAATGCCGACCTGGCCAAGAAGTGGCCCAGCATCACCAAGCGCAAGGCCGCGCTGCCCGACGCCGACGCCTGGAAAGACCGCAAGGACAAGCTGGGCGAATTGATCCGTTAACGCGGGGGCTGGTCTTCCAGCCGCTAT
>JARXAJ010000025.1 GCA_029865965.1 Aquabacterium sp. | reverse complement strand
TTGCGGCCCTTGGCGCGGCGCGCAGCGATGACGGCACGGCCGCCGCGGGTCTTCATGCGGACGAGAAAACCGTGCGTGCGGGCGCGGCGCGTCTTGGAAGGCTGGTAGGTGCGCTTCATGGTCAATTCCTTCAGGGGCCCCTCAACGCTGGGCGCAGGTTGCAGCGGCGGGTGCCGGATGCTCGAAATGGGGTGCGCTGTGGGTCAGGCAGGCCACGGTCAGATCGTCTTGGTGATCCTCCCGGGGCAGCCATTCAGCCCAGCCAGCGCGCACCTGCGCGTTGGGGAAACCCATGATTAGAGCAAAAAGCCCCTTTGCGGTCAAACACTTGCACCACAAACCGTGGCCTGGTGGGGCGATTGACATGCGACGCAGGACTGTGGATAACCATGGCCTGACAGGCCCGCCGGGCCTACAATACGGCTGCTCTCAGAACAACTTGTCCACAATGAGCCCAGATCTCTGGCAACGCGGTTGCGAACAGCTCGCGACTGAATTGTCCGAACAGCAGTTCAACACATGGATCCGTGCCCTGCCCGATGCCGACCTGCGTGAAGACGGCGCGGACGGCATCGTGGCGCAGGTGCGCGTGCCGAACCGTTTCAAGCTCGACTGGATCCGGTCGCAATATGCCGGCCGCATCGAAGGCATCCTCAGCGACCTGGCGGGCATGGCCGTGCGGCTTGAACTGGTGTTGGCTGCGCGCGGCCCCGCACCCGGCGGCGCGTCGCCCGGTTACCAGCCCACCACCGGCCCGGTACGCGTCGCGGCGCTGCTGAACGGCCAGGCCCTGGCTTCGTCGACCAGCGTGCGCCCTGGCGGGCAGGGCCGACCCTCTGCCGACGGCACAGGCCAGGCGGACGTCAACGGCCGCCCGGCGGGTTTGCCACCCATGCCGGCCCACCACCTGCCGCCCGCTGCCAACAGCCACAAGCTGAACACCGCGCTCACCTTCGACACCCTGGTGCCCGGCCGCGCCAACCAGATGGCCCGCACCGCCGCGCTGCACGTGGCCGGCGCGCCGGGTGTGATGTACAACCCACTGTTCATCTACGGCGGCGTGGGCCTGGGCAAGACCCACCTGATCCACGCCGTGGGCAATTCCCTGTTGAGAGACAAGCCGAACGCCCGGGTGCTGTACCTGCACGCCGAGCAGTTCATCAGCGATGTCGTCAAGAACTACCAGCGCAAGACCTTCGACGAGCTGAAGGCCAAGTACCACAGCCTCGATCTGCTGCTGATCGATGACGTGCAGTTCTTCGCCGGCAAGGAGCGCACGCAGGAGGAGTTCTTCAACGCCTTCGAGGCGCTGCTGGCCAAGCGTGCGCACATCATCATGACCAGCGACACCTACCCCAAGGGGCTGGTGGACATCGACACCCGGCTGACCAGCCGTTTCGAGGCCGGTCTGACCGTGGCGATCGAGCCGCCCGAGCTGGAAATGCGCGTGGCCATCCTGATGCGCAAGTCGCTGGCCGAGGGCACCGAGATGCCCGAGGACGTGGCCTTCTTCGTGGCCAAGAACGTGCGCGCCAATGTGCGCGAGCTCGAAGGCGCACTGCGCAAGGTGCTGGCCTACAGCCGCTTCAGCCACAAGGACATCAACATCGGGTTGGCCCGCGAGGCGCTGAAAGACCTGCTGAGCATCCAGAACCGGCAGATCAGCGTCGAGAACATCCAGAAGACGGTGGCCGACTTCTACAAGATCAAGATCGCTGACATGTACAGCAAGAAGCGGCCGGCCAGCATTGCCAAGCCGCGCCAGATTGCGATGTACCTGGCCAAGGAAATGACCCAGAAAAGCCTGCCCGAGATCGGCGAGCTGTTTGGTGGCCGCGACCACACCACCGTGCTGCACGCGGTGCGCAAGATCGGTGGCGACCGTACGAAGGACAGCGAGCTGAACCAGCAGCTGCATGTGCTGGAACAGACATTGAAAGGCTGATGAAAGCAGCCGTTGTCAAGGCAAAGCGTTGTGGACAACCCTGGCACAAACGGGCAGCTGTCCACAGGCCAGGCGCAAGCCTGAAAGTTGTTGTCTGTCATCCGCCAAGCCGCCGGGCTGCTGCGCACAGGGTTGCGCATCGGCTAACGTATTGAAAAGACAGGTGAAAATGGGCTTGTTCTCAAAAACCACCGCTCTCTACTAGAACTACCAGGTTCAAAGAGGAAGACATGATCGTTCTGAAAGCGCCGCAACAAAAACTGCTGGAAGCCCTGCAAAGCGTGGCCGGCATCGTGGAACGGCGTCACACGCTGCCCATCCTGGCCAATGTGCTGCTGAAAAAGACCGACGGTGACATCGAGTTCACCACCAGCGATCTGGAAATCCAGGTGCGCACCCAGACCACGCTGGGCGGCGATGCCGGCACCATGTCGACCACGGTGGGTGCACGCAAGCTCATCGACATCCAGCGCAGCCTGCCAGCTGACCAGACGGTGACGCTGACAGCCAACCTGGGCAAGCTGGTGCTCACCGGTGGCAAGAGCCGCTTCACCCTGCAGACGCTGCCGCCAGACGACTTTCCGCTGGTCAATGAAGCAGTCGACTTCGGCCCCGTCTTCAGCGTGCCGCAGAAGACGCTGAAGACCCTGATCAACCAGGTGCACTTCGCGATGGCCGTGCACGACATCCGTTATTACCTCAACGGCATCCTGTTCGTGGCCGAAGGCAAGCAGCTGACCCTGGTGGCCACCGACGGCCACCGCCTGGGCCTGGCCCAGGCCCAGCTGGAGGCCGACATCCCGAAGCAGGAAGTCATCCTGCCGCGCAAGACCGTGCTGGAGCTGCAGCGCCTGCTGAAGGACGAAGACACGCCCATCGAGATGCGCTTTGCCGGCAACCAGGCCAAGTTCGCTTTCTCGGGCATGGAGTTCGTCACCAAGCTGGTCGAAGGCAAGTTCCCCGACTACAACCGGGTGATCCCCAAGAACCACAAGAACAGCGTGATCCTTGGCCGCGCCACGCTGCTGGCCAGCTTGCAGCGTGCGGCCATCTTGACGAGCGAGAAGTTCAAGGGCGTGCGCGTCAACATCGAGCCGGGCACCTTGCGCATTGCCAGCAGCAATGCCGAGCAGGAAGAAGCCAAGGAAGAGATCGAGATCGACTACGGCGGTGACAGCATCGAGGTGGGCTTCAACGTGACCTACTTGATGGACGCGCTGTCCAACATCAGCCAGGACATGGTGAAGATCGAGCTGCAGGACGGCAATGCCAGCGCGCTGATCACCGTGCCCGAACAAACAGGTTTCAAGTACGTCGTGATGCCGATGCGGATTTGACGGGCTTGCCCGACAAACCGCCTCGGCATGGTGCCGGGCCGTGGGGCATCCCCTGCCCCCCGCCAAGCGGGGGCTCCAGCTTGATTGACGATGGCCGCCATGGCGGCCTGGAAGACCAACGATGACCGACGCCACCCTGCCCAAAGACCCGAAGAAGAGCACCAGCACGGGTGTGACGCAACGCGAGGTGCCCACGGCCGAAGGCGCAGTGGCGTCCACCGGCAACGAGGCGTCGGCCGCCTATGGTGAAGGCAGCATCCAGATCCTGGAAGGCCTGGAGGCGGTGCGCAAGCGGCCGGGCATGTACATCGGCGACACCAGCGACGGCACCGGCCTGCACCACCTGGTGTTCGAGGTGGTCGACAACAGCATCGACGAAGCGCTGGCCGGGCATTGCGACGACATCATCGTCACCATCCATTCCGACAACAGCGTCAGCGTCATCGACAACGGCCGCGGCATCCCCACCGGCGTGAAGATGGACGACAAGCACGAGCCCAAGCGCAGTGCGGCCGAGATTGCGCTGACCGAGCTGCACGCCGGCGGCAAGTTCAACCAGAACAGCTACAAGGTGAGCGGTGGCCTGCACGGCGTGGGCGTGAGCTGCGTGAACGGCCTGAGCAAGTGGCTGCGCCTGACCGTGCGCCGCGACGGCAAGGCCCACTTCATGGAATTTGCGATGGGCGTGCCGCAAGACGGCCTGAGCGAGCAGCGCGACGGCTTTGAGGTGCGGCCGCTGAAGATCATCGGCGACACCGAGGCGCGGGGCACCGAGGTGCACTTCCTGCCCGACGAGACCATCTTCAGCAACATCGACTTCCACTACGACGTGTTGGCCAAGCGGCTGCGCGAGCTGAGCTTTTTGAACAACGGCGTGAAGATCCGCCTGGTGGATGAACGCAACGGCAAGGAAGACAACTTTGCGTTTGCCGGCGGCGTGCGCGGCTTTGTGCAGTTCATCAACACCGGCAAGAAGGTGCTGCACGGCAACATCTTCCATGCGGCGGGCGACAAGCTCAGCGACAACAACACCAACGTGGGTGTTGAGGTGGCGATGCAGTGGAACGAGAGCTACAACGAGAACGTGCTGTGCTTCACCAACAACATCCCGCAGCGCGATGGGGGCACCCACCTGACCGGCCTGCGCGCGGCGATGACCCGGGTGATCAACAAATACATCGACGACAGCGACCTGGCCAAGAAGGCCAAGGTCGAGATTGCCGGCGACGACATGCGTGAAGGCCTGGCCTGCATCGTGAGCGTGAAGGTGCCCGAGCCCAAGTTCAGCAGCCAGACCAAGGACAAGCTTGTATCGTCCGAAGTACGCGGCCCGGTCGAAGAGATCGTCAGCAAGCTGCTGACCGACTGGCTGCAAGAAAACCCGCTGGACGCCAAAATCATCTGCGGCAAGATCGTGGAGGCAGCGCGTGCCCGTGAGGCCGCGCGCAAGGCCCGCGAGATGACGCGCCGCAAGGGTGTGCTGGACGGCATGGGCCTGCCCGGCAAGCTGGCTGACTGCCAGGAGAAGGACCCGGCGCTGTGCGAGATCTACATCGTCGAGGGTGACAGCGCCGGCGGCAGCGCCAAGCAGGGGCGCGACCGCAAGTTCCAGGCGATCCTGCCGCTGCGCGGCAAGATCCTGAACGTGGAGAAGGCGCGCTACGAGAAGCTGCTGTCGTCCGACAGCATCGTGACCCTGATCACCGCGCTGGGCACCAGCATCGGCAGTGAAGAATTCAACATCGACAAGCTGCGCTACCACCGCATCATCATCATGACCGACGCCGACGTGGACGGTGCGCACATCCGTACCCTGCTGCTGACCTTCTTCTACCGGCAGATGCCGGTGCTGGTGGAACGCGGCCACATCTACATTGCCCAGCCGCCGCTGTACAAGGTGAAGGTGGGCAAGCATGAGCAGTACCTGAAGGACGGGCTGGAGCTCGACAGCTTCTTGCTGAAGGTGGCACTGGACGGCGCCCAGGTGCTGCCCGACGGCACGGCCACCGGCGCCCGTGCGGCACTGGAAGGCGACGCCCTGCAGGCCCTGGCCGCCAAGTACGTGCTGGCCGCGCATGTGATCGACCGGCTGGGCAACTGGATGGACCTGGACGCGCTGCGCGCCATGGCCAACGGCCTGGTGCTGGACCTGGACGGCGCGGCTGCCGCCGAAGGCAGTGCCGTGGCCCTGCAGGCCGCGCTGGTGGACGCCACAGTCGAAGCACAGTTCGACACCCGCACCGACAAACACCTGCTGCGCATCAGCCGCCGCCACCACGGCAACATCAAGGCCAGCGTGGTGACGCAGGACTTCACCCACGGCGCCGACTATGCGGCACTGAAGGAGGCGGGCATCACCTTCAAGGGCCTGCTGGGTGCCGAAGCCATCGTGCGGCGCGGCGAGGGTGAGCGCGCCAAGGAGCAGAAGGTCAACGACTTTCGCGCCGCCATGGCCTGGCTGATCGGCCAGGCCGAAAACGCGGTGGGCCGCCAGCGCTACAAGGGCCTTGGCGAGATGAACCCGAGCCAGCTGTGGGAGACCACGATGGACCCGACCGTGCGCCGGCTGCTGAAGGTGCAGATCGACGATGCGATCGAGGCCGACCGGGTGTTCACGATGCTGATGGGCGACGAGGTGGAGCCGCGGCGGGAGTTCATTGAGAGCAATGCGTTGCGGGCGGCGAATATCGACGTTTGATTTCGACTGCCTTGTGTGACGCGCTGCCAGCGCGCTGGTTCGACCGCGGTCTGCAAGAGCTGGATGAGACCGCATGCCCGATCTGCATCGCCTGGTGACGCTGTTGGGGCCGGACGTTGCTGCTGCCATCGCAGCGCCACATGGGGCCGAGGGTTGTTGCGTTTGCTTGGCGTCAGGACAGGCTGCGGGATCAACATTTGCCGCCCAAGAAGGGGTGGACGTCAGAGGTGGCCAGGGCCTTCCTGCAAAAGCCGCTTCCCTGTTGCTAACAAAGTGCCCGCTGAATTTGAGCCCGAGTGAGCACCTGCTTGTGCTTGACATTGCCAAGTGCCAGGGGTTTGAATCCAGCCATGCAGGTACCGGTGCTGGTGTTTGAAAAGCAGGCTGAGATTGCCGAACTGTGCGCGCGGACAGGCGCCCGCCGTTTGGATGTCTTCGGGTCGGCCGTGCGAGAGGACTTCGACCCTGTGCGCAGTGATCTCGATTTCGTCGTGGTCTTCAAGGACTTGGCGCCGGTGGCCTATGCCGAGTCCTTCTTCTCGCTGAAGGAAGGCTTGGAAGCGCTCTTTGCCCGACCAGTGGATCTCGTCATTGAGCGAGCCATCCGAAACCCCTACTTTCTGCGGCGCCTTGCTGCTGAGCGGCGGGCGGTATATGCCGCCTGATTCACGCAAGTGGCTGTGGGACGCAACGGAAGCCGTGCAGTCCATTCTGAGATTTTCCGCGGGAAAAACTTTCGAAGACTTCGGCAGAGATGACCTACTGCGTGCCGCGATCGAGCGGCACTTCATCATCCTTGGCGAGGCGCTGGGCAAGTTGCGGCAGACCGATCCCGATACTGCCGCCCGCCTGCCCGATTTGGCCCGTGCTGTGGCGCTGCGCAACCTGTTGGTGCATGCCTATGCCGAGGTCGACGATGCCATCGTCTGGGGCGTGGTGACCGGATCCCTGCCGAAACTGCTGGAAGCGGTGCAAGCGATCTGAGCCAGGGCTGCTGCCGATGGCCAGGCGCGACGGCAGCATCAAGCCTGCGATCGGCAAGCGCGCCGGCAGAGCAGCAACCCCGGTCACACCCACCCCCGCCGCCACACCCCCGCATCCGCCAGCTCCCGCCAGTGCAGCACCATGCTGCGCTTCGAATGCACCGCCTCCAGCTCCACCTGCTCGATGCGCACCGCCGGTGGCTCGGGCAGCAGCACGCGGGTGACGATGAAGTGGCGCTCCTTGTGGCGCGGCGTCACCGCCGTCCACTTGCTCAGCAGCAGCTTCTTCGGGCTGATGGGGTTGCGGGTCGGGGTGGTGGCCGTGGTGGGGCGCGGCATGCTGGCCGGGTGCGCCGCGTGGTCGTCGATGGTTGCCATGGCTGCATCCTGCACGGCTTGCGGCAACGGGGCCAGGCCAGGGGTCTTCAGGCTGGTGAGGCGGCCCGCCGCCCCAGGCACACTGGGCCACCCCGACTCCACCGCAGTCATCCCATGCAACCCAGGTCCATCGGTATCCTCGGCCACGGCGCCATCGGCCGGTCGCTCGTTGCGGCGCTGGTGCAGGCGCCGGTGCCGGGCCACCAGCTCACGGCAGTGATGGTGCGCCCGCACCAGCAGGCCGATGCGCGCGCCAGCGTGCCTCCCGGCGTGGCCGTGGTCACCGGCCTGCCGGCGCTGCTGGCGCTGGCGCCCGGTGGCGTGGTCGAAGCCGCCGGGCAGGCAGCCGTGGTGGCCCACGGCGTGCAGGTGCTGGCCAGCGGCACGCCCTTGCTGGTGCTGTCCGTGGGCGCGCTAGCTGATGCGGCGCTGCACGCCGCGCTGGAGCAGGCGGCGCGCCAGGGCGGCACGCGCCTGGTGCTGCCGGTGGGTGCCATCGCCGGGTTGGACGGCCTGATGGCGCTGCGCCAGGCCGGCCTGCAGCGGGTGCGCTACACCTCCACCAAGCCGCCGCTGGCCTGGTTGGGCACGCCGGCGCAAGACCGCTTCGACCTGGCCGCGCTGCGCCAGCGCACGGTGGTGTTTGAAGGCACGGCCCGCGCCGCCGCGCTGGGCTTCCCCAAGAACGCCAACCTGGCCGCCGCCGTGGCGCTGGCCGGGCTGGGTCTGGACGCCACCACGGTGCAGCTGGTGGCCGACCCGGCGGCCACCGGCAACACCGGCCAGATCGACGCCGAGGGCCCGGCCTCGCGCCTGCAGGTCACCGTGTCGGGTGCCAGCACCGCCGCCAACCCCAAGACCTCGGGTATCGTCGCGTACAGCGTGCTGGCCTGCCTGGCCAACCAGGCGGCGGTCATCGCCTTCGGTTGACATGGTGGCGGGCTTGTCCCGCGGGTGACCGACGCGCCGGGGCCGGTGGTGGTCCCCTGGTGGCCCTTCCAGTACACAAGCACTGCCATGCCGACCTTTGCGCTGCCCAATGCCTCATTCGATCTGACCGGCCAGGTGGCCCTGGTCACCGGGGCGTCTTCCGGCCTGGGCCACCGCTTTGCCCAGGTGCTGGCCGCCGCCGGCGCCACCGTGGCCCTGGCCGCGCGCCGCACCGACAAGCTCGACGCCCTGGTGCAGACCATCCGCACGGCCGGCGGCCAGGCGCAAGCCTTCGCACTGGACGTGACGCAGGACGCGCAGTTCGGCCCGCTGTTTGACGCCATCGAGGCCAAGCTCGGCGCGTCGCCCGCCATCCTGGTCAACAACGCCGGCATCCCCGATGCGCAGCGCGCGCACAAGATGAGCGTGGCCGACATCGACCGGGTGATGGCGGTGAACTTCCGCGCGCCCTGGCTGCTGAGCTGTGAATTCGCCCGCCGGCGCATGGCCGCGCAGCAGCCGGGGCGCATCGTCAACATCGCGTCGATGGCGGCCTACCAGTACAAGGGCGGCGGCGCGGCGCTATACGCCACCACCAAGATGGCCGTGGTGCGCATGACGGAGGCGCTGGCGGTGGAGTGGGCGAAGTTCGGCATCAACGTCAATGCCATCGCACCGGGCGCCTTTGCCTCGGAGATGATGGACGGCATGCTGCAGCGGGTGGGCGACATCACGCAGGGCTTTGCGCGCCAGCGCCTGGGCGACCCGGCGCAGATGGACAGCACGCTGCTGTACCTGGTGGCGCCGGCCAGCGACTTCGTCACCGGCACCACCATCCGCATCGACGACGTGCAGGGCGGTCGCTAGCAGCCCGCCCCACCGCCATGCCCTTGTCCGCCCCGGTGTCCTGGCTGCGTGACCACCCGCGCGACTGGCGTGCCGGCACGCTGGACGTGGCCGGCCTGACGGCTGCTGCAGCGGCGCTGTCGCAACGCCCGGGTTTTGAATCCGCGATGCGCCACTTTGCCGACGGCTGGCAGTCCGGCTACAACGCCACGCCGGTGCTGGGCAGCGTGATGCGCAACAACGCGCGCTATGTGCTGCTGCTGGCCTGCCTGTGGCTGGACCACCAGCGTGATGCCAGCCAGCCCGGCATCAGCATCACGCCCAGCCGGGTGCTGGATTTCTACGCCCGGCTCGACCACCGGCTGGTCGAAGGCGGCGCCTCGCGCATCAAGACCATCCTGGCGCATGCGCGGGTGGCCGGCCTGCTGCAGCGCTGCCCCGGCCCGGGTGACTTGCGCCTGCGCCCGCTGGAGCCCACGCCGCTGCTGCGCCAGGCCATGGCGGGCTATGTGCAGGGCTTCCTCGTCGGCATCGCCCCCACGCTGCCACTGCCGGCGACACCGCAGCACATGGTGGACACGCCCGGCTTCGTGCCCGAGCTGTTCACCTACCGCATGCTGCCGCTGCTGCATGAGCGTTTTGCCATCACCCGGGGCCTGCCGGCGATGAACTGGATCACCAACCGCGAGAAGGGCTATCCGCAGCTGCTGAGCCTGGTGCGCCACATGCAGACCCAGCCCGACGGCGCCGTGCACACCGAAGGCTGGCCGCAGCAGATCGCCCAGCGGGTGGGCGTGTCGCGCGGCAGTGCGCGCAACTTTCTGGTGGCCGCCGTCGAGCAGGGCTGGATCGCCCCGCTGGGTCCGCGGCGCTGGCGCCTGCAGCCGGCCTTCCATGCCGAGCTGCTGCAGTGGATGGGCCGCGAATTCCTGTGGATGCACACGCTGGCGGTGGCCGCCTGGCAGGTGTGCGTGCAGGCCGCGCCGGCCAGCCCGCCGCCGGCGGCCTGAGGGGTGGCGACACCCGTGCTGCCCCTGGCCGATGCCCCAGGCGCCCGGCCGGTGCTGGCCGATCTGCAGGCCCGGCTGGCCGCGCAGGGCCTGGT
>JARXAJ010000086.1 GCA_029865965.1 Aquabacterium sp. | reverse complement strand
CCGCCAGACGGGGGAGTGGGAAGGTCGGGTCGCAGCGGCAGCGGGGCCGCGCGGGGGTCAGACAGGCCGAGACGCAGCGAGGCTGGTCAAGCCGGGGCGGCCGGGTGGCCGCCGGTGCGCAGGCTCAGGCCGCGCGATCCGACGAGGGGGCAATGGCGGTCTGGGTCATGGCACGCTCCTCAAGCTTGATGGACGAGCCGCCAGTGTCGGCAGTCAAGGCCGCGCCGTCAATCCGCCAGGCCATGGAGGCAACTGCCGAGGCCCGTGACAGGCTGCACAAGCCCTTGACACCGGGCAAACCTCGGCACACCACACGATCTAGGGAAAACCCTATACTGCACTGCAACACGACCCCGACCCGGGTGCCGTGCAACTGATGGAGTCAACACCATGACCAACGCATCCATGACCTTCGGGCGCCCTGCCCGCCTCACCATTCCCCGTGGCGCGCTGTGGTTCGCCAATGGCGCTGCCATGCTGATCGAGGCGCTGCGCCGGCTCGACCGCTGGCAGCTCAACGCCGGCAAGCACGAGCCGCGCACACCCGATGAAGTGCTGGAATGGGCCACCCGCATCGAGCACCGCGAGCCGGGGTTTGCGTCCGACCTGCGCGCTGCCGCGCTGCGCGCCATGGACGGCGTCGGCCGCTGACCACCCGGGCCCGCACGGGCTGACCCGGCCCGCACCTGCGTGGCAATGCTGGCAAACAGGGGTGCCCACAGCCCCTGGCATCGATAGCATGCGCGGCTGGAAATCCGGCGCGCTGTTGCACCGGGTCATGCAAGGGTTGAATCATGTCGCCGATTGGTGCACCGGCGGGCGCGCCGGCCCCCAGCCAGGCCGCTCAGACTGCGTTGCCACGCCGCCAGTGGCTTGTTGGCGCCTTGGGGCTGGGCGCAGCCGCAGCGGGGCTGGCAGGTTGCGCAACCGTACCCGGTGACACAGCCATCCAGGCACAAGACGACACGCAGCCCGAGCCTGCGCCCGCAACCAGGGTGGTGCCGTTCTCCGACGCGTCGCCAGGCCAGCCCCCCGCAGGCTGGCTTCCGTATGCCATGCGCAAGGACCTGACCCGCACCCGCTACACCGTGGTGCGAGAAGGCCCGCGCCAGGTGTTGAATGCCCGGGCCACCGCATCAGCCACCGGCCTGCGCTGCGCGGTGCAGATCGACCCGGCCGAGCTGGGCCAGCTGCAGTTCAGCTGGCGGGTGCGCGATGTGCCGCCCCAGGCCGATGTGTCCGAGGCGGTGCTCGATGACTGCCCGGCCCGCCTGATCCTGGCCTTCGATGGCGACGAAACCCGCCTGCCGCTGGGCGAGCGCCTGCTGTTCGACAAGGTCGAGCTGTTCACCGGCCAGCGCCTGCCCTATGCCACGCTGATGTATGTGTGGGACGGCGGCCGCCATGCGGTGGAATCGGTGCACCGCAACCACCGCAGCACCCGCATCCAGTACCTGACGGTGGAATCCGGCGCGCAGCGCGCCGGCCGCTGGCTGCACTACCAACGTGATGTGGTGGCCGACTTCCGGCGTGTGTTCGGCGAAGCGCCGGGCAACATCATCGGCGTGGGCGTGCTGACCGATGCGGATGCGCTGAAGCTGCAGCTGGAGGCCTGGTACGGCGACATCACGCTGGCACCTGGCCCGGTGCAGGCAACCACAGGCTGACCGCCCAGCTCGGCGGCATGGCGGTCCTGTCGCTGCGGTATCGGCGTGTATCGTTTCTGATGGGCGCCTGGGGTAGGCTCGTCGGCTTGACGCCTGACACCGACGCCCCGCCACCGCTGCACCTGGTGCACCAGGGTGCCCGCCTGCTGGTGGCCGACAAGCCTGCCGGCCTGCTGTGCGTACCTGGACGTGGACCGGCCGGCGCCGACAACCTGGCCACTTGGCTGCAGGCGCTGTGGCCCGACGCACTGGTGGTGCACCGGCTCGACATGGCCACGTCCGGCCTGGTGCTGTTCGCCCGGGGCCCGGCAGCCCAGCGCGCGTTGTCCATCGCTTTCGCCCAGCGCCAGGTGCACAAGCGCTATGAGGCGGTGGTGGCCGGCCTGCCCGCCGACGACAGCGGCGACATCACCCTGCCGCTGGGCCCCGACTGGCCCAACCGCCCGCGCCAGCAGGTCGACGCCATCGCGGGCAAGCCGTCGCACACCCGCTGGCAGGTGCTGGCCCGCGATGCGGCCGCCGGCACCACCCGCCTGGCGCTGCAACCACTGACCGGCCGCACGCACCAGCTGCGCCTGCACCTGGCCGCCATCGGCCACCCGATCCTGGGCGATGCGTTGTACGCGCCAACGGCGGTGCAGGCCGCCGCGCCGCGCCTGCTGCTGCATGCCTGCCACCTGGCCTGGCAGGATGACGACGGCGCGCATGCCTTCCACAGCCCCACGCCCTTTTGACCACCCCATGACAGACCACCGCATCGATGTGACGCTGGCCCACGCCAGCCGCCTGCTGAACCACGGCCCGACGGTGCTGGTCAGCGCCGCCCATGCCGGCCAGCGCAACATCATGGCCGCCGCCTGGGCCATGCCGCTGGACTTCGACCCGCCCAAGGTGGCGGTGGTCATCGACAAAGCCACCTTCACCCGCCAGCTGATCGACGCCAGTGGCAGCTTTGCGCTGCAGCTGCCCTGCGCCGCGCAGGCCGACCTGTGCTTCAGCGTGGGCAGCAGCAGCGGTGCGGCGCTGGCGGCGGCAGGCGACGACAAGTTCAGCCGCCTGGGCCTGGCCACGTTTGCCGGGCGCCAGGTGGACGCGCCGCTGCTGGCCGGTTGCGTGGCCTGGCTGGAATGCCGGGTGATCGCCTGGCCGGCGGTGCAGGCGGCGCACGACCTGTTCCTGGCCGAGGTGGTGGCAGCGCAGGCCGATGGCCGGGTGTTCAGCGGCGGCCGTTGGCAGTTCGATGCCGCACCGCCTGCGCTGCGCACCCTGCACCACCTGGGCGGCGGGCAGTTCATCTTGCCGGGTGAGGCAGTGCGCGGCCAGATGCTGCCAGGCCTGGCACCTGGTTGACGCGGCCAGCGGTCAGCGTAGCGGCTGGCCCGATCATGGGTCAGGCGCGCAGCGGACACGAAGCGCAGGCCCGCCAGCCATGCCTGCGCCGCCTGCAGGCCGTCGCCCAGGCGGGCCTGCACCTGGGCCAGGGTGTCGCGCCCCGGCTCCAGGCCGAACACCTGGGTGCGGCTGCCGGCGATGCGGCTGACCTGCCAGGGCAGGCCGGTGGCCGGCGGCGCGCTGCCACCCGGCAGGGCACCGGCGCCGCCCATGCGCAGCAGTGTCAGCGGCCATGCCCTGCAGCGGGCTGACAAACCGGCCGCGGCCAGGCACAGCTGGCGGGCCGGCCCAGGCCAGGCTTATGCTCGCCGCATGACCACACCCACCGCCCTTTACATCGTCACCGGCTCGTCGCGCGGGCTGGGTGCCGCCCTCACCGCGCAGCTGCTGCAACCCGGCCACCAGTTGCTGGGCATCGCCCGCCGCAGCAACCCCGATCTGCAGGCCCAGGCCGACGCCGCCGGTGTGCCGCTGACCCAGTGGACCGCCGACCTGGCCGATCCGCAGCCGGTGGCCGAACAATTGGCCGCCTGGCTGGGCGGCTTCAACGGCGCCGCCGTGGCCAGCGCCACGCTGATCAACAACGCCGGCGTGGTGGGCCTGCCGGCCACGCTGGGCCAGGTGCCGCTGGCCACGCTGACGCTGGCCATGCGCGCCGGCCTGGAGGCGCCACTGCTGCTGACCGGCGCCTTCCTGGCCGCCACCGCCAGCTGGGCCGGTGCGCGGCGGGTGCTCAACATCAGCTCGGGCCTGGGCCGCCGGGCGATGGCCGGCAGCGCCGCCTACTGCGCCGCCAAGGCCGGCATGGACCACTTCAGCCGCGCGGTGGCGCTGGAAGAAGCGGCCCGGCCCAACGGCGCACGCATCGTGTCGATGGCGCCGGGCGTGATCGACACCGACATGCAGGCCGAGCTGCGCGGCGCCGATGCAGCGGCCTTCCCCGAGCAGGCGCGCTTTGCCGCCCTGCATGCACAAGGCCAGCTGACCAGCGCCGCCGACTGCGCCCGCCAGCTGCTGGCGCGGCTGCACAGCGCCGACTTCGGCCAGGACGTGGTGGCCGACATCCGCGCGGCCTGAACACCCTCCGCCCCAAGGAGCCCCGTGGAGCCATACACCAGCGGCGCGCTGCCCTCCGGCCCCACCGCCGGCGCTGACGGGCTGCGCGGGCGGCCACGCCAGGTGGTGCTGTTCAGCGGCCACATGGTCGATGCGTCTGGCGGGCGGACACCGCGCTGGCGGCGGGCACCGACCGGGTGCACCTGATCGCGCTGTGGGACGGTGAGCGGGGCGACGGCCCCGGCGGCACCGAACACAGGGGCACTGTGGTGCAGCAGCACCGTGGCCGGGCGGTGGTGATCGCCACCGGCAGCCTGGCATGAACCTGCATTGACGGCCAGGCAGCGGCTGGCGGCCGGCCCGTAGAATCCGCCCCCCTTTGCCCTGTCCCCACCCCGTCCGCCCCGGCAGCCTGCCAGGCCCGGGCGGGCCGCCCGCCCGATGACCCTGTTCCAGCTGATTGCCGGCTTCGTGCGCCAGCACTGGCGCGCCTATGCCGCAGCGGGCTGCATGCTGGCGTGCATTGCGCTGCTGGGCGTGTGGCTGCCACGGCAGATCGGCCAGATGGTCGACGCGCTGGTGGCGCGCCAGCTCAGCGGCCGCGCGCTGTGGGTCGAGATCGGCTGGCTGCTGGCCGCCGGCATGGCCATCTACGGCCTGCGCGTGGCCTGGCGGCTCAAGCTCTATGCCACCGCCTACCGCATGGGCGCCGACCTGCGGGTGCAGCTGTACCGGCGGCTGGCGCAGCAGGGCCCGCGCTTCTACCAGGGCCAGCGCACCGGCGACCTGATGGCCCTGGCCACCAACGACGTGGATGCCGTGGAACTGGCTGCCGGCGAGGCCCTGCTGGCCGGCTTCGACGGCAGCATGACCCTGGCCCTGGTGGTGGGCACCATGACCCTGGGCGTCGACTGGCGCCTGGCGCTGGTGGTGCTGCTGCCTTTCCCGCTGATGGGCCTGGGCTTCTGGTGGATCTCGCGCCACCTGCATGTGGCGTCGCGCCAGGCACTCGACGCCTTCGGCGCACTGAACGACCAGGTGCAGGAAAGCATTGCCGGCCTGCGCACGCTGCGCGCGCTGGGGCTCACCAACCAGAACGCAGCGCAGTTCAGCGCCCTGGCCGGCACAGCGGCCGCACGCGGCCTGCAGGCCCAGCGCTGGGAGGCCCGCTACGAGCCCGCCGTGGGCATGACGCTGAACGCGGCGATGGCGCTGTCGCTGGGCTTCGGCGGCGCCCTGGTCTGGCACGGCGAGATGACGGTGGGCCAGCTCACCAGCTTCGGCCTGTACCTGGGCCAGCTGATCTGGCCGATGTTCGCCGCCGGCTGGGTGCTGTCGCTGATCGAGCGCGGCCGCGCCGCCTGGGCCCGGCTAGGCCCGGTGCTGGACGCACCGCTGAGCGTCGATGACCACGGCACGCTGGCTGCGGTGGTGCCCGGCGACCTGGTGGCCACCGGCCTGCACTTCAGCTACCCCGGCGCCGGCCAGGCAGCGCTGGCGGGCGTGGGCCTGCAGCTGCCGGCCGGCCAGACCCTGGGCCTGGTGGGCCCCACCGGCGCGGGCAAGAGCACCCTGGTCAAGCTGCTGCTGCGCCAGTGGCCCGCCGCACAGGGCCACATCACCTGGGGCGGCACCGCCCTGCCCGATTTCAGCCTGGCCGCGCTGCGCGCCGGCATCGCCTGGGTGCCGCAGGAGCCGTTCCTGTTCTCGGCCACGGTGGCCGAGAACATCGCCCTGGCCCGGCCCGACGCCACGCCAGCGCAGATCGAAGCGGCCGCCCGCGCTGCGGCGGTGCACGACGACATCACCGCCCTGCCGCAGGGCTACGCCACGCCGGTGGGCGAGCGCGGCATCACGCTGTCGGGCGGCCAGCGCCAGCGGGTGGCCATCGCCCGGGCCTTGCTGGCCGATGCCCCGCTGCTGCTGCTGGACGACGCGCTGTCGGCGGTGGACACCGGCACCGCCGCCCGCATCCTGCAGGCCCTGCGACGGCAGCGGCAAGGGCGCACGGTGGTGCTGGTCAGCCACCGCCTGGCCACGGTGATGGACGCCGACCAGATCCTGGTGCTGCGCCATGGCCAGGTGACCGAACGTGGCACGCACCTGTCACTGTTGAACGCGGCAGCGGGGCCAGCGCCGGGCCGCTCCCAGGCGGGCCCGCACCCCCATGGGGGGTGGGCAGCGGTAGCCCGCGGCCCGGGGGCCGAAACAACCAGCTGGTACGCCACGCAATGGCAGGTGCAGCAGCTGGAGGCCTCGCTGGAATCCGACGGGGATGCGGCATGAACGATCCCACCAAAGCCAGGGCGGACGCCGCCGAGCGCCGCGCCGCCTTCGCCCTGCTGGTGCGCAGCGCCGCGCCCGACCTGGCCACGCTGCGCGCCGCCGCGCTGTGGCTAGTGCTGGCCGCCGGGCTGGAAGCGCTGGGCCCGGTGCTGGGCAAGGCCTTCATCGACAGCTACCTGCTGCCGCGCAACCCCGACCTGCCCGCCATCGCCGGCCTGCTGGGCGGCGCGCTGGTGGCGGGCTGGGTGGCCAACGGCCTGCGCTACTGGCAGCTGGTGCAGCTGGCCGGCGTGGCCATGCGCAGCGTGCAGCGCCTGCGCGAGCAGGTCTACAGC
>JARXAJ010000079.1 GCA_029865965.1 Aquabacterium sp. | reverse complement strand
CAGGCCCGGCTGCTGGCAGGCAGCACCGACATCGGCCTGTGGGTGAACAAGCAGTTCCGCGACCTGGGCGAGGTGATCTCCCTGGGCGCCGTGGCCGAACTCCGGACCATCACCGTGGCCGACGGCATGCTGACCATCGGCGCCGGCGCGTCGCTGCAGGCGGCCTGGGCGGCGCTGGCGCAACACTGGCCGACCACGCGCCAGATGGGCCTGCGCTTTGCCTCGCTGCCGGTGCGCGAGACCGGCACCATGGGCGGCAACGTGGCCAACGGCTCGCCCATCGGCGACAGCGCGCCGGTGCTGATCGCTTTGGGCGCCAGCATCGTGTTGCGCCAGGGCAGCCAGCAGCGCCGCATGCTGCTGCAGGACTTCTACCTCGACTACATGAAGAACCAGCTCCAGCCCGGCGAGTTCATCGAGGCCATCAGCCTGCCGCTGCCGGGGCCCGATGAATTGCTGCGGGTGGACAAGCTCAGCAAGCGCTACGACTGCGACATCTCGGGCCTGTCGGCCGGCTTCTGGCTGCGGATACAGGGCGGCGTGGTGGCCGATGCGCGCTTTGCCTTCGGCGGCCTGGCCGGCACCGTCCAGCGCGCGGCCGGGGCCGAGGCTGCGGTGCGCGGCCAGGCCTGGACGGCGGCAGCGGTGCAGGCCGCCATGGCCGCGCTGGACGGCGACTTCACGCCGATGAGCGACCAGCGCGCCAGTGCCGGCTACCGCCAGCGGGCGGCACGCAACCTGCTGCAGCGGCTGTGGCTGGCCACGCGGCCCGATGCGCCGCTGGCCGAGGATCAACTCAGCGTATGGAGCGCCACATGAACCAGCCGGTTGATGGCTTCCTGGCCAGCGCCGCCGCCAGCGCTGGTGAACAGGCGAAGCTGCTGCAGGGCGACCGCGTGGGCATCAGCCGCCCGCATGAATCGGCCCACCTGCATGTGGCCGGCGCCGCGCCCTACATCGACGACCTGCCCGAACTGGCCGGCACCTTGCACGCGGCGCTGGGCCTGAGCCCGGTGGCCCACGGCACGCTGCGGTCCATCGACCTGGCCACCCTGCGCGCCCAGCCCGGCGTGGTGGACGTGTTCACCGCCGCCGACATCCCCGGCCCGAACGACTGCGGGCCGATCATCCATGACGACCCGATCCTGGCCGACGGTGTGGTGCGCCACGTCGGCCAGCCGGTCTTCGCCATCATCGCCACCAGCCGCGACGCCGCCCGCCGCGCCGCAGCACTGGCCAAGCAGGTGCTGCAGATCGACGCCCTGCCCCCGGTGCTGACCGCGCAAGCCGCCCATGCGCTGCAGCAGTATGTGGTGCCGCCGATGCACCTGGCCCGGGGCGACGCCGCCACCGCGCTGGCTGCTGCGCCGCACCGCATGCAGGGCAGCTTCAGCCTGGGTGGGCAGGAGCAGTTCTACCTGGAAGGCCAGATCAGCTATGCCATCCCGCAGGAAGACGGCGGCCTGCTGGTGCATTGCAGCACCCAGCACCCCAGCGAGATGCAGCACCTGGTGGCCCACGCGCTGGGCCTGGCCAGCCACCAGGTGCAGGTGCAGTGCCGGCGCATGGGCGGCGGCTTCGGCGGCAAGGAAAGCCAGAGCGCGCTGTTCGCCTGCGTGGCCGCGCTGGCCGCCCGCGCGCTGCAGCGGCCGGTGAAGTTGCGGCCCGATCGCGACGACGACATGTTGATCACCGGCCGGCGCCACGGCTTCGACTTCCAGTACGACGTGGGCCATGACGACGCCGGCCGGGTGCTGGGCGTGACGGTGGAGATGCTGACCAACGCCGGCCACTCGGCCGACCTGAGCCCGCCAGTGATGACCCGCGCGCTGTGCCACTTCGACAACGCCTACTGGCTGCCGCATGTGGCCATGGCCGGCTACTGCGCCCGCACCAACACCCAGAGCAACACCGCCTTCCGCGGCTTCGGCGGGCCGCAGGGCGCGCTGGCCATCGAGGTCATCCTCGACAGCATCGCCCGCCGACTGGGGCTGGATGCGCTGGCGGTGCGCCAGGCCAACTTCTACGGCACCACGGCCCACAACGTGACGCCCTATGAGCAGGTGGTCGAAGACAACATCATCGACCCGCTGGTGGCCCAGCTGGCCCAACGCTGCAGTTACGCGTCCAGGCGTGCAGAGATCGCCACCTTCAACGCCGGCAGCCCGGTGCTCAAGCGCGGCCTGGCGCTCACGCCGGTGAAGTTCGGCATCTCGTTCAACGTGGCCCACTTCAACCAGGCCGGCGCCCTGGTGCATGTCTATGCCGATGGCTCGGTGCTGGTCAACCATGGCGGCACCGAGATGGGCCAGGGCCTGAACACCAAGGTGGCCCAGGTGGTGGCGCATGAACTGGGCATCGACTTCAGCCGGGTGCGGGTGACGGCCACCGACACCCAGAAGGTGGCCAACACCTCGGCCACTGCCGCCAGCACCGGGGCCGACCTGAACGGCAAGGCCGCGCAGGACGCGGCCCGCCAGGTGCGCCAGCGGCTGGCGGCCCACTGGGCTGTGCAGATCGGTGTGGACGCCGGCACGGTGCGCTTTGCCAACGGCCGCGCCAGCAGCGGCGGCCAGCAGATCGACTTCCAGGCCCTGGTGGCCCAGGCCTACATGGCCCGGGTGCAGCTGTGGAGCGACGGCTTCTACGCCACGCCCGGCCTGCACTGGAACCGCGCCACGCTCAAGGGCAGGCCGTTCTTCTACTTCGCCTATGGCGCCGCCTGTGCCGAGGTGGTGATCGACACCCTGACCGGCGAGCACAAGGTGCTATGCGCCGACGTGCTGCACGACGTGGGCCGCAGCCTGAACCCGGCCATCGACATCGGCCAGGTCGAAGGCGCCTTCATCCAGGGCATGGGCTGGCTGACGATGGAAGAGCTGCACTGGCACCCCGCCGACGGCTCGAAAAACGCCGGCAAGCTGCTGACCCACGCCCCCAGCACCTACAAGATCCCCACCGCCAACGACTGCCCGGCGCACTTCGACGTGCAGCTTTACGACGCGGCGACTGGTGACCACCAGGCCGCCGACACCATCCACCGCAGCAAGGCCGTGGGCGAGCCGCCGCTGCTGCTGCCCTTCTGCGTGTTCCTGGCGATCCGCGACGCCATCAGCGCTGCTGGCGGCCACCGGATCGACCCGCCGCTGCGCGCCCCGGCCACGCCCGAGGCCGTGCTGGATGCGCTGGATGCGGTGCAGGCGCAGGCAAGCGCAGCCGCCTGAATGCGCGATGCGCTGAAGGCCACCGCCCGCACCTGGCTGGCAGCCGGCCAGCCGGCCATGCTGGTGCAGGTGCTGGAGGCGCGTGGCTCGGTGCCCCGCGAGGCCGGCACCCGCATGCTGGTGGCGGCGCAGGCAGTGGCCGGCACCATCGGCGGTGGCCACCTGGAACTGCAGGCCATCGCCCGCGCCCGCGCCCTGCTGGCCGACCGGGTGCAGCGTGCGGATGACCAGGTCATCGCCCTGGGGCCGACGCTGGGCCAGTGCTGCGGCGGCGCCCTGACCTTGCGCACTGCGCCGCTGTGTGCCGCCGCGCTGGCCGCCTGGCCCGATGAACCGGTGCTGTTCACGCTGCAGCTCTATGGCGCCGGCCATGTGGGCCGGGCCATCGCGCAACAGCTGGCCCAGCTGCCCTGCGACGTGCAGTGGATCGATGAGCGCGCGGCCGAGTTTCCCGCCGACCCCAGCCCGCCGCACATCCAGCGCCTGTGCGTGGAGCCGGTTGAGGCTGAAGTGCGGTCGGCACCGGCCGGCGCCTTCTACCTGGTGCTGACCCACAGCCACGACCTGGACCAGCAGATCACCGACGCGGTGCTGCGGCGCGGCGATTTCGGCTACCTGGGCCTGATCGGCTCGGCCACCAAGCGTGCGCGCTTCCTGGCCCGCTTCACCCAACGCGGCATCGACGCGGCCACGCTGGCGCGGCTGACCTGCCCGATCGGCGTGTCCGGCATCCCGGGCAAGCAGCCCGAGCAGATTGCGGTGGCGGTGGTGGCGCAACTGCTGCAGGCGGCCGCAGCGACCCCCGGGCGCTGACGGCGGCTGGCTGCGCCGATCAGGCCTGGGCCAGGCGCGCCAGGCCGTCGGGGTCGATCACCCGCACGTGGTAGCCGGCCACCTCGATCAGGCCCTGGCGGCTGAAGCTGCGCATCAGGCGCGACAGGGTTTCAGGCGTGATCGCCAGCTGCGATGCCACGTCGCGCTTGCGGTCGGCCAGCTGCACCATCGCCTGGCCGACCTTGCCGGGCAGCGGCACGCTGCGCGCATGCAGCCACTGGGCCAGGCGGCCCGGGGCATCCTTGTGCATCAGCTCATGGGTGTTGGCGGCCAGCGCCTGCACCTCGCGCGCCAGGCCCTGGATCAGGCGCTGGGCCAGGCCCGGGTGGGCGGCCAACTGTGCTTGCAATGCGTCACAGGGCAGCTCGACCACACTGGCCGGGCCCATGGCCTGGCCATCCATCACATGGAGACCTGCCAGCCAGGCAGAGCTCAGGTCCAGCCAGGCCGGGCCGTGCACGATGCGCTCGGTGCGGAACACGCCGTCGCTGGTGCGCAGGCCCAGCGCCACCTCTCCGCTGCGCAGCGCCACCAGGTTGCGGGCTGCGCTGCTGCGGCTGATCACGCTCTGGCCAGCCGCCACCTGGCGCAGGCAGGCCAGCTGCGCCAGGGTGGCCAGTTCATCAGCGGCCAATGCAGGTGTGCCCAGCAGGCTGCCCCAGAGCAGCGCCTCGGCCATGCCAGGCGGCAAGGCCGGCCCGCGCACGGGCTGGGGCGCGGCGGCCCGGGCGACATGGTCGGGCCGGCGCTCGGTCAGGCCGGTGCGGCCAACGGCAACGGCGTCGGGGTGTTCCATGCGTCTCGGGGCCTGGTTGTAGGGGGAGCCTGTTGGCAGCGCATGCTGCGCCGGGCCGTGGCTGCCATGGTCCTGCAGCCCTGGCCCGGCGGGCTTGCGCTGGATCAACGGCGCCGCGCCAGGCACCAATGACAACGGCCACCCGTTTGACCGGGTGGCCGTGGCAAGGTGCGGCCCGGGCTGCGCCCGGGCTTGAATGCATCAGAACCGGTGGCGCATGCCCACGGCGTAGCTGTTGCCGGTGCTCAGGCCGGTCTTCTTCTCGTTCATGTAGACGGCATACAGGTCGGTGCTCTTGGACAGCTGGTGACCGTAGCCGAAGCTGAGGGTCTTCAGGTCGGCGCCAACATCGGGGTTTTGTTGGTTCCACTGCGCCATCAGCTTGCCGGCGCCCAGGGCGTAGTCGGCGCCCAGGCCCAGCACCTTGGTGGTGTTGTTGATGGTCTTGTTGTCGCTGGTGCCGTACTGGGCATACAGCTTCACCGGCGCCATGTTGAACGAGCCACCCAGTTGCCAAGCGGTGGTGTCGGGGTTGAAGGCGCCAGTGCCCTTCTCCACCGCCTGCCACGCAAAGCCGGCAGCGAACGGGCCACCGAAGTACAGCGCGCTGACGCCGAGATTGCGCCCGCCGTTGCCCTCGGCAGCCGCATAGTGGCCGGTGAAGCTGAGGCCGCCGAAGTTGGGGCTGGCGTACTTGATCGAGTCGCTCCAGCCGGTGTCGCCCGACACCTGCACCGCGCCGCCGCTGGTGAAGGTCTGGCGGATCGCCGGCGAGAAGCCGAAGGAATCACCGAAGGAATTGAAGATCAGTGTGTTGACGAACAGCGACGTGGTGTTGCGGCCCAGCGTGACGGTGCCGGCGCTGCTGCTCACGCCCACGTAGGCACTGCGGGCCCAGAAGGTGTCGGCATCGAAGCGGCCAGACTGGCCGGCGTCAGACCGCATGAAGCTTTCGAGCGCGAACACTGCCTTGAGACCGCCGCCCAGGTCTTCAGTGCCTTTGACGCCGATGAAGCTGGTGGTCATGTTGCCGCTGTTGATGTTCGGGGAGTCGGAGGCGCCACCAGGTGCCTTGGCGGAGCCGATCGACAGGTCGATCAGACCGTACATCGTGACCGACGACTGGGCCAGCGCGGCGGGCGCAACGCCTGCAACCAAGGCGGCCAGCAGGGCAGAACGGATGGGCGATGAAAGGGGACGCATTGAAACTCCTGGTTGTGGATTTTTTGGACCAGCGAGGTTAGCAAAGGGCGTGCCTCCTCTGGCTGAAGTTGACAGTTGACAGTGGCTGGTGTCTGAACCACGCCACACCCGGCAGGCGGGCAGCCTTGCGCCGATGCGGGGCGCAGCGCACCAGCCCCGGGACCGATTGCGGTGCCTCACCGCAGCCCTGCCAGCCAGCCTGGCATGGCCATCGGCCACTGAAGGCCTGCTGCTCGCGGTGGGCGTGTCACTGGCGGCAGGGCCGCTGGTGCGCGCAGTGGCCGGCGACGAGGCAGCAGCGCTGGCTGCGCCCTGTGCCTGGTGGCTGTTCGGCGCCGGCGCGGTGCCAGCCTGGTGGACCAACACGCTGGCATCGGTGCTGCGCGGCGGCGGCCGGCGTGGGCGCGGCCTTTGCCATCGGCAACGCCGTGGCAGCGGTGGTGATGCTGCGCCTGGTGCAGCGCGGCGGTGCCGGCTTCCAGCCGGGTTGGCGGGCCACGCCGGCCTGGGCCCTGTTCCGCCGCATCCTGCAAGTGGGCGCGGTGGCCTTGGCCTGCACCGCGCTGATCGGCCTGCTGGTGGCCCTGCTGCCGCTGCAGTTTGCGCAGCTGTTCACCCCCGATGCCGATGTGGCGGCCATGGTTGCAGGGGCGCTGCGCTTCATCGGCGTGGCGTTGGGGCTGCTGGCCGACGGGCTGATCAGCGCCAGCGGGGTGCGCGCGGGGGTGTGGCGGGCGCGCTGAAGGCGTGGCCGTGGGCCGCGCCCGCTGGATTGTTTGCTGCGCGCTCAGCGCCGGGCGGTGTCGGCCACGGGCGGGTCGAGCGGAAACCGGGTGCAGCCCAGCCGGGCGCTGATGTCGCGGCTGGCATCGCGCAGCATGGCCACCACCTGCGGCGCCTTGGCATCGTCATAGCGGAAGGTGGGAAAGCTCACGCTCATGCCGGCCACCGGCTGGTTCAGCCGGTCGAAGATGGGGATGCCGATGCAGCG
>JARXAJ010000013.1 GCA_029865965.1 Aquabacterium sp. | reverse complement strand
CAAGGTCACCCCCGCGCACGACCAGAACGACTACGCCGTGGGCCAGCGCCACCAGCTGCCGATGATCTGCGTGCTGACGCTTCAGGCCACCGTCAACGAGAACGCGCCCGCCAAATACCAGGGCATGGACCGCTTCGTGGCGCGCAAGGCCATCGTGGCGGACCTCGAAGCCATCGGCGCGCTGGTCGAGGTCAAAAAGCACAAGCTCATGGTGCCGATCTGCACCCGCACCGGCCAGGTGATCGAGCCCATGCTGACCGACCAGTGGTTTGTGGCCATGAGCAAGGTGGGCGCAGGTGACGCCACCGGCAAGAGCATTGCGCAAAAGGCGATTGACGCGGTAGCCACCGGCGAGGTGACCTTTGTGCCCGAGAACTGGGTCAACACCTACAACCAGTGGATGAACAACATCCAGGACTGGTGCATCAGCCGCCAGCTGTGGTGGGGCCACCAGATCCCGGCCTGGTACGGCGATGGTGGCGCGCTGTTCGTGGCGCGTGACGAGGCCGGCGCCCGCACCCAGGCCGACGCCGCGGGCTACAGCGGCCCCTTGGTGCGCGACCCCGACGTGCTCGACACCTGGTACTCCAGCGCCCTGGTGCCCTTCTCCACCCTGGGCTGGCCGGCCAAGACCGTCGAGCAGGACCTGTTCCTGCCCAGCAGCGTGCTGGTGACTGGCCACGACATCATCTTCTTCTGGGTCGCCCGGATGATCATGATGACCAGGCACTTCACCGGCAAGGTGCCCTTCAAGCACGTGTACATCCACGGCCTGGTGCTGGACGCGCAAGGAAAGAAGATGAGCAAGAGCGAGGGCAATGTGCTCGACCCGGTCGACCTGATCGACGGCATCGCCCTGGCCCCGCTGCTCGACAAGCGCACCACCGGCCTGCGCAAGCCCGAGACCGCGCCCAAGGTGCGCAAGGCCACCGAGAAAGAGTTTCCCGAGGGCATCCCGGCCTACGGCGCCGATGCGCTGCGTTTCACCTTCGCCGCCATGGCCACGCTGGGCCGCACTGTCAACTTCGACACCAAGCGCTGCGAGGGCTACCGCAACTTCTGCAACAAGCTGTGGAACGCCACCCGCTTCGTGCTGATGAACTGCGAAGGCCAGGATAATGGTCTGAAGGAGCACACCAAGGCCGAATGCCAGCCTGGCGGCCCGGCGCACGGCTACATGCGCTTCAGCGCGGCCGACAAATGGATCAGCAACGAGCTGCAGCGGGTGGAAGCGGCGGTTGCCGACGGCTTTGCCGGCTACCGGCTCGACAACGTGGCCAACGCCATCTACCAGTTCGTGTGGGACGCCTACTGCGACTGGTATCTGGAGATCGCCAAGGTTCAGATCCAGCACGGTGACGCCGCACAGCAGCGGGCGACGCGCCGCACCCTGATCCGCACGCTGGAGACCATCCTGCGCCTGCTGCACCCGGTGGCACCGTTCGTCACCGCCGAGCTGTGGGACACGGTGGCGGTGGTGGCCGGGCGCAAGCTGGCTGGCAGCAGCGAGACAGTCGCCAGCGCCAGCTACCCGCAGGCCCAGCGCGACAAGATCGATGCCGCGTCCGACGCCTGGATGGACCGGCTGAAGTCGGTGGTGGCCGCCAGCCGCAGCCTGCGCAGCGAGATGGGCCTGTCACCAGCCGAGCGGGTGCCGATGCTGGCGATTGGCCCCGCCCCGGGCGATGCCGCCTTCCTCGACGCAGCCGGCCCGTTGATCCAGGCCCTGGCCAAGCTGTCGGGCGTGCGCCGCATCGACGACGAGGCGGCGTTCGCCGCCGAGAGCGCCAGCGCCCCGGTGGCGGTGCAGGCCGGCCTGCGGCTGGCCCTGCAGGTCACCATCGACCTGGCGGCTGAGCGCGCCCGCCTGGGCAAGGAGATCGCCCGGCTCGATGGCGAAATCACCAAGGCGCAGGCCAAGCTGGGCAATGAGAGCTTTGTGGCGCGTGCGCCAGCCGCGGTGGTGGCGCAGGAGCGCGCCCGCATGGACGATTCCAGCCAGACGCTGCAGCGTCTGCGCGAGCAACTGGCGCGGCTGCCGCCGGGCTGAGGCTCAGGTGCCGGCCGACGGCACCATGTCGGTGCCGGGTTGCAACAGGGCGTCGATGCGGCGCGCCACGTCCCAGGCGGCGCGCACGCGCGATTCCAGGGTGGTGCTGGCCACGCGGGGCGTCACCTGCAGGGTGTCGATCTGGTGCAGCAGGCGGCCGGGCGTCAGCATGCCGGGCTCCAGGCTGTCGAACCAGGCCGCTGCCATGCGGCCCGAGCCCAGCACCTCGGCCAGCGCGTTCTCGTCGAACAGACTGGTCGACGCCAGACTGATCAGCACCTGGTTGGCCTTGCAGAAGCCAAGATAGCGCTCGCCCAGCAGGCCCTGGTAGCGGGTGAAGTAAGTCAGCATCACGCAAACAGCGTCGCTCTGCTCCATCAGCTCACGCAGGCTCACCGGTTCGACCAGATAGCGTGCCCACAGCGGGTCGTTCGCATGCAGGGCCGGGTCGTAGCCGACCACGCGCGCACCAAACGCCTGCAGCAGCTGCGCCGTGGGCTGGGCCGCAGGGCCCATGCCGATCAGGCCGACGGTGGCACTGCCCAGCTCACGGCCCACCAGCAGACCTTCTGCATTGACCACCGGCACGCGCCGCAGCATCTGCAGCAGTGCGCCGATCATGAACTCGGCCTCGGCCTGGGCGGTGGCGTCGCTGGGCCGAACCACTTCGACACCGGCCCGGGCGCACGCGTCGAAGTCGATGTTCTCGGCGCCCATCGACAGCCTGCCCACGGCCCGCAGCTGCGGGGCACGGCTGATGGTGTCGGCATCAAGTGCAACCGTGGGCGGGATGATCAACGCCTGCACCGCGCGCATGGCCTGCCGCAGGCCACGCGGGTCGCGGGCCAGGTCAGGCGCATAGCGCACGGGGTGGCGCGCCACCAGCCACTGCATCACTTCCGGGTCCAGAGGCTCGACGATCAGGACGACCATGCAGTCCTCACGTCCTGGCCCCAAATCTGCGTGCCAGAATCAACTTGCTTTCTCACAACGACGAGTCAAACCATGTTGGTCAAAAAAGCGATCTTCCCCGTGGCTGGTCTCGGCACGCGCTTCCTGCCAGCCACCAAGGCCCAGCCGAAAGAGATGCTGCCGGTCGTCGACAAACCACTCATCCAGTATGCGGTGGAAGAAGCCTATGCCGCAGGCGTGCGCGAAATGATCTTTGTGACAGGTCGCCACAAACGACCGATCGAAGACCACTTTGACATGACCTTCGAACTGGAGGTCGCGCTGGAACAGGCGGGCAAGGCCGACTTGCTGCGTGTGGTGCGCAGTGTCAAGCCCCACGACATGGAATGCATCTATGTGCGCCAGGCACAGGCACTGGGGCTCGGCCATGCCGTGTTGTGCGGCCAGCGGCTGGTGGGCAACGAGCCGTTCGCCGTGCTGCTGGCCGATGACCTGATGGTGGGCGAGACGCCCGTGCTGCAGCAGATGGTCGAGCAGTTCCAGGAATGGCGTGCGTCGATCCTGGCGGTGCAGGAAGTGCCTGCCGAGCACACCCGCCGCTACGGCATCGTCGACGGCGTGCGTGTCAATGACCGGCTGGTCGACATCAACCGGTTCGTCGAGAAGCCTGCACCTGAAGACGCGCCCTCACGCCTGGCTGCGGCCGGCCGCTACATCCTGACGCCGGGCGTGTTTCACGAGATCGCCACCCAACCCCGAGGCGTGGGCGGCGAGATTCAGCTGACCGACGGGATTGCATCACTGCTGCGGCGCGAGAAAGTCTTTGCCTACCGCTATGAAGGCCAGCGTTACGACTGCGGCAGCAAGGAAGGCTGGCTGCAGGCCAACGTGGAACTCGCGTTGAAGCACCCGGAAGTGGGCGCCAGTTTCCGCAGCTATTTGCAAGACCTCGAAATCTGACAGCGCCGCCGGCTCAGCGCCGGCGCAGCAGGTGCACGAAGTCGCCGCCGCTGCTGGTCTGTTCGACCAGTTCATTGCCGGTCTGGCGAGCAAAGGCCTGGAAGTCGCGCACCGATCCAGGGTCGGTGGACACGATGCGCAGCACATCGCCGCTTTGCAGCGTGGCCAGTGCCTTCTTGGCCTTCAGGATGGGCAGCGGGCAGTTCAGGCCGCGGGTGTCGAGGTCTTGGGTCGTGTCCATGGCGGGTCAGGTGGGTTGCAGGCAGGTCAGCCGCGGCGCGGCAGGTCCATAAAGCGTGGCTCGATGCCGCGGCGCCGCAGCCAGGTGGCCAGCGCATAGCCGGTGCCTGCTGGCCAGCAGACGATGTCTTCAGGGGCATACAGCTTGTACTCGGCCAGCTCGGGCGACAGGCGCACATCGCCCCTGGCCAGCGCGTGGTAAGCGATGATCACCTGGTTCATGCGCTGGAAGTCGTAGACGCCCACCAGGTCGAGCGACAGCACTTCCAGGCTGGTTTCCTCGGCCACCTCGCGGGTGATGCCCTCCTCGGGTGTCTCGCCGGCTTCCATGAAGCCGGTGATCAGCGCGAACATGCGGCCTGACCAGGCGGCATTGCGCGCCAGCAGCACCCGCCCGCCCTGGTCGGCGCACTCGACGATGGCTGCCAGCACCGGCGTGGGGTTGTTCCAGTGTGTCCAGCCGCAGGCCGGGCAGCGCAGGCGGGTCTTGATGCCACCGTCTTCCAGCGTCTCGGTGGGCTGCAGGCCAGTGCTGCAAGTGGGGCAAAAACGGTAGTCCTGGGCCATGGCAATCCTTCCGGGTCAAGCCGGGAACACGCCGGTCGACAAGTAGCGCTCGCCCCGGTCGCAGACGATGAAGACGATGGTGGCACCTTCGACCTGCTGCGCCAGCTGCAGCGCAGCCCAGGCGGCGCCAGCGGCCGAGATGCCGGCGAACACGCCCTCTTGCCGGGCCAGGCGGCGCGCCATGTCCTCGGCATCGGCCTGGCTCACCAACATCAGCGCATCGACCTGGGCCGGGTCGTAGATTTTCGGCAGGTAGGCCTCGGGCCACTTACGGATGCCGGGGATGCGCGAGCCTTCCGAAGGCTGGGCGCCGATGATGCGCACCGCCGGGTTCTGCTGCTTCAGGTAGCGGCCCACGCCAGTGATGGTGCCGGTGGTGCCCATGGCGCTGACGAAGTGGGTGACACGCCCGCCGGTCTGCCGCCAGATCTCGGGCCCGGTGGTCTCGAAGTGGATGCGCGGGTTGTCGGCATTGGCGAACTGGTCGAGCACCCGGCCCTTGCCGTCGCGCTGCATCTGTTCGGCCAGATCGCGCGCGTATTCCATGCCGCCAGAGCGCGGCGTCAGGATCAGCTCGGCACCGAACGCCTTCATGGTCTGGGCGCGTTCGATCGACAGATCCTCCGGCATGATCAGCACCATGTGATAACCGCGGATGGCGGCTGCCATGGCCAGCGCGATGCCGGTATTGCCCGAGGTGGCTTCGATCAGGGTGTCGCCGGGCTGGATGTCGCCGCGCTCTTCGGCGCGGCGGATCATGCTCATCGCCGGCCGGTCTTTCACTGATCCGGCCGGGTTGTTGCCCTCCAGCTTGCCGAGCACCACATTGCCGCGCGCCGCACTGGCGGGCCCGGGCAGCCGCTGCAGACGCACGACCGGGGTCTGGCCGATCACGTCCTCGATGGTGGGATAGCTGATGTTGGTCAAAGGTCACCTCCTGCGGCGATTGTGTCAGCCACCGCCGTGGTCCGTAGCACCCGCGTGACATAATCCAAGACCGCACCGGCCCAGCCAGCTGCGGTCTGCCCGCGTGACGAAATCGGTAGACGTAGCGGATTCAAAATCCGCCGCCGCAAGGCGTGCCAGTTCGAGTCTGGCCGCGGGCACCACCCCTTCCCCCTGCCGAGCCCGGTCATCCATGCCGCCACTGCCTCCGGTCACCCAGGCGCTGATGCTGATCTGCTCAGCGGTTTACTTTCTGCAGGCTTTCCTGCGCATGTTGCCGCTGGAACAGTTCTTCGCCCTGTGGCCCCTGGGCAGCGGCCGCTTCTGGCCCTGGCAGTTGTTGACCTATGGCTTCCTGCATGGCGACTTCATGCACCTGTTCTTCAACATGCTGGGCCTGTGGATGTTCGGCAGCGAGCTGGAACGTCTGTGGGGCACCCGCCGCTACTTGCAGATGCTGGCCGCCAGCGTGGTGGCGGCAGCGCTGGTGCAACTGCTGTTCACCATGGTGACGGGGTCGGGCGCCCCGACGGTGGGCGCATCAGGCGCGCTGTACGGGTTGCTGCTGTCGTTCGGCATGTTGTTCCCCAACCGGGTGATCGTGCCGCTGATCCCGCCCATCCCGATGAAGGCGCGCACCTTCGTGATGGTGTTCGGCGGGCTTGAACTGCTGTCGGGCCTGTGGGGCCCCAGCGGCGTGGCCCACTTTGCCCACCTGGGCGGCATGCTCGGTGCCTGGCTGATGATCAGCTGGTGGCGCGGCCGTTTGCCGTTCGGCGGGCCGCCCAGACGGCGCTGAAGTGCCAGCGTCCGGTCTGACCGGAGCTTGCTGCAACATCCCCCCGCCTGCGCAGGGGGCTCCGGAACGGTTCATGCTTCCCGCATCGCTGAACACTTCGGGAGCGCCGCGATGAACCCTCGTCTTTCCCAGGCGCCGGCATGTGTCTGGACCTTGATGCTGGCCTTGCTGGCCGCCAGTCTGCTGTTGTGGCCATTGGCGGGTGTTGCCGCCGGTGACACGCTGGGCGCCCAGGCCCGAGCCCTGCAACGGGCACAGCAGGCCGTGGTGGGTGTACAGGCGGTGGCAGTCGAAGGTGCCCGGTCAGCGCGCACCCTGGGCCGCGCACGCCAGGGATCGGGCGTGCTGATCAGCCAGGACGGCCTGGTGCTGACCATCGGCTACCTGGTGCTGGAGGCCGAGCAGGTGGTGCTGCTGCGCGACGACGGGCAGCCGGTGCCCGCCCGCGTGGTGGGCTACGACGTGGCCACCGGCTTCGGCCTGTTGCAGGCACTGGCCCCGCTGGGCTTGGAGCCGGTACCGCTCGGCCGCGCCGACAGGCTGGACCCGCAAGTACCGCTGATGGTGGCCAGCGGCGGTGACGACAGCGCCGTCAGCATGGCGCAACTGGTGTCACGCCGGCCGTTTTCGGGCTACTGGGAATACCACCTCGACACGGCCCTCTTCACTGCGCCCCCACGCCGCGACCACAGCGGCGCCGGGCTCTTCAATGCAGCCGGTGAACTGGTGGGCATCGGCTCGCTGATGGTGGCCGATGCTGCCGGTCCATCCAGTGGCAGCCCGGGTCCGCGGCGCAGCGGCAACATGTTCGTACCGGTGGATCTGCTGGTGCCCATCCTGGCCGACATGCGCCAGCAGGGTTTCGGCGCGGCCAGCCAGCGGGCCTGGCTGGGCGTGAACTGCGCCGAAATGGAAGGCCGCATCCGGGTGGTGCGCGTCAATGACGACAGCCCGGCCGACGTGGCAGGCCTGGAGGTGGGCGACCGCATCCTGCGCATCGACGGCACCGAGGTGCAGACCCTGGCCGCGCTGTGGCAGGCCCTGTGGGCGGGCGGCGCACCCGAGCGGGAGATCAACCTGCTGATCGAGCGGGCCGACCAGCAGCAGACGCTGAAGGTCTACAGCGTGGACCGGATGAAGACGCTGAAGCGCTCACAGGGCATCTGACCTGCACACGACAGGCCGCACGCTGCACACCGGCATCAGGCCAGCAAGCCTTCAGCCACCGTCGGATAGCGCAGGCGCAGCCTCAGTTCCTGCTTGAGCCGGTGGTTCAACAAGCGGCGTGATTCACCCATGAAGCTCATCTGCATCGGTGACAGCACCGCTGCGGCCTCGGCACGCGGCAGGCGCGGCGGCCGCGGCAGGCCGCACAGGTCGGCCGCCAGGTCGAAATAGTCGCCCATGCGCAGGTCGGTGTCGTCACAGACATTGACCACCCGCTGGCAGCCGCCGCGCCACAACGCAGCCACACAGGCCCGCGCCAGGTCGTCGGCGTGGATGTGGTTGGTGTACACATCATCGGCCAGCTGCAGCACCGGCGTGCCACGGGCCAGCCGCTCACGCGGGTGGCCGCCCGGCCGGTCACCGGCATAGATGCCGGGGATACGCAGCAGCGTGATGGCTGCGCCGGTCTGGCGCCCGAAGGCGCGCAGCCGGGCTTCGGCATCCACACGGCGCTGGGCGCGGCTGGTGCCCGGGGCCACCGGCCGGGTCTCGTCGAACTGGGCACCACCGGCATCGCCATAGACACCGGTGGTGCTGGCATAGACCAGGCGCCGCACCCGCCCGCCCCTTGCCAGCGCCTGCAGCAGATGCGCGGTGCGGGTGTCGTGCCGGCCCTGCGGCGGCGGTGGCGCCAGGTGCAGCACCCGGTCGGCCAGGGCGCCGATGGCGCCCAGGCTGTCGGGGTCGTCCAGGTTGCCCAGCAACGGAACTGCCCCGGCCTGGCGCAATTCGGCCATGCGGCCCGGCGACGATGTCAGCGCCAGCAGCCGCCACCGCCCGCGCAGCAGGCGCAACACCCGCAGCCCGACATCGCCGCAACCCACCACCAACAGGGCGGGACGGCGGGACATGGCGGGGCTGGACATGGCGGTCAGGATGCGGCGGGCACAATAGCCAACCAGTTTACGTTCCGACTTGCACCCAGGCTGTCAGCCCGCCAACCCGCACCCTGACCGGCCCCTGCATCGCTCCTGACAACAACACCAACAACGGCCGCCCGCGCGGCAGCACCAGTCCGGCATGACCCTGCGCATCACCCTCCAGCCCTCGGGCCTGGGCTTTTCCGTCCAGCGCGATGAAACCCTGCTGGCCGCCGCCATCCGCCAGGGCGTGGGCCTGCCGTATGGCTGCAAGGACGGCGCCTGCGGCTCTTGCAAGAGCCGACTGCTCGACGGCCGCGTCATCCACGGCGCGCACCAGAGCAAGGCGCTGAACGCAGCCGAGGAAGAGGCCGGCCTGGTGCTGACCTGCTGCGCCACGCCATTGACCGACTGCGCCCTGGAAGCGCGCAGCGTGCCCGGAGCGGGTGAATTCCAGGTGCTGAAGATGCCCACCCGGGTGCTGTCGATCAGCCGGCCCGCGCCCGACGTGGCGCTGCTGCGGCTGCAGCTGCCGGCCAACCAGCGCTTCCAGTACCACGCCGGTCAATACATTGAGTTCATCCTGCGCGACGGCGTGCGGCGCAGCTATTCGATGGCCAATGCGCCCACCCGGGTCGGACAGCCGCCGGCCATCGAGCTGCACATCCGCCACATGCCAGGCGGGCTGTTCACCGACCAGGTGTTCACCACGCTGAGGGACAAGGACATCCTGCGGGTCGAAGGTCCGTTCGGCAGCTTCTTCCTGCGGCAATCGGCCAAGCCGATCATCCTGCTGGCGTCGGGCACAGGGCTCGCACCGGTGAAAGCCCTGGTCGAGCAACTGCGCGACACCAATGACCCGCGCCCGGCCTCGCTGTACTGGGGCTGCCGCAGCCGGCGCGACCTGTACCTGCATGACTGGGCCGCCGAGACCGCTGCCGACTGGCCCCAGTTGCGCTACATCCCGGTGCTGTCCGAGCCGCGCGAGGGCGACGCCTGGCGCGGCCGCATCGGCCTGGTGCACCAGGCGGTGATGGCAGACTGGCCCGATCTGTCAGGCCACCAAGTCTATGCCTGTGGCACGCCGGTGATGGTGGACGCAGCCCAGCGTGACCTGATCACGCAACGCGGGCTGCAAGCCGACGACTTCATTGCCGACGCCTTCACCTCCGAGGTGGACAAGCTTCGTTGAAGCTAGGCACAAACCCCCTTGCTCGAGGGCAACGTTCAGCAATTAAGGCGACACACTTTGTTAAAGTGGTCTGAGAGTGGATGAGCAGCGGCGATTGACCGCCAGCATCCCCTTCCAATCGGTCCACACGGGGAGAAGCAATGCTTTCGAGGGTCTGGGCCAAGAGATTCATCGTGTTGGTGGCGGTCGCCTTGACCGGCTGTGCCAGCATGGAAAGCCACGACAAGCTGGCGACACAGGTGCAGGCCGCCAACACAGCGGGCGGCCCGGCTGCAGCACTGAAGCAGCTCGAGGCGTCGGCCACGACAGACGACGCGCGCAAGGCGCTGCTCTACAACATGGAACGCGGCGAACTGCTGCGCCAGAACAAGCAGTACAAGGACAGCACCGCCGCCTGGTTGTTGGCCGACGCCAAGGTCAACGCATGGGAGAGCCTGGCCAAGACCGACCCGGGCAAGCTGTTCGGCATGGTCGGTGCCTCGCTGATCAGCGAGCGCCTGAAGCCCTACGAGGGCCAGGATTATGAGAAGGTGTGGCTGACCACCCGCCTGGCCTTGAACCGCATCGCCGACAACGACTGGGACAACGCCCGCGTCGACATCAAGCGCACCCATGAGCGCGAGGCGGTGATCGCCGAATTGCGGTCCAAGGAGACGCTGGCCGCCGAGCAGGAAGCCAAGTCCAAGGGCGCCCAGGTCAGCAACAAAGAAATCAACGGCTACCCGGTTGAAAGCCTGAACGACCCGGAGGTGCTGAAGCTCAAGAACGGCTACCAGAACGCACTGAGCCATTACCTGGCGGGCTTCCTGTACGAGGTGCTCAACGAAGGCGGCCTGGCAGCGCCGGGCTACCGCAAGGCCATCGAGCTCAAGCCCGACACGCCGGTGCTGGTCGAAGGCCTGCGCGGGCTGGATGACCGCACCAGCTTCACGCACCGCCGCAAGCAGCGCATGACCGACGTGCTGTTCGTGCTGGAGTCGGGCACGGCGCCGGCGCGCAAACCGAAGAACTTCACGCTGCCAGTGCCCATCTCGGGCCGCATCAATTCGATCAGCATCTCCTACCCGGTGATCGAGCCCAGCCTGCAGGCCGGCCCGGCCCGGCTGACAGTGGGCGACGTCACGCTGCAGCCTGCCGTTGTGGCTGACCTGAACGTGATGGCCCGCCGTGCCCTGAAGGACGAGATGCCCGGGATGATGACGCGCGGTGTGGTGCGGGCCATCGCCAAGGGTGTGTTGCAGGACGAACTGGGCAAGCGGGCTGGCGTGCTGGGCAGCGTCATCGGTGCAGCGGCGGCCGTCGCCACCGAGCAGGCCGACGACCGCATCTGGCGCACCTTGCCGGGTGCCGTGTCGGTGGCGCGTGGCTACCTGCCCGCAGGCGAACACCGCCTGCTGATCGACGGGCGTGACAGCGGCCAGGTGGTCAATGTCTCGGGCCAGTACATGTTGGTGCCCGTGCAATTGCTCGGCGCAGCCGTCACCGTGGGCCAGGCCACCAGCTTCGGCCAACTTGCGCAGGCAGCACCGGCGGCGGCACCATCCGCGGCCACGTCGGTGCCCAGCACCATGGTCTCGCCTGTGTCCACCGCCGCACCCGCAAAGCCTGTCGCCAAACCTGCGCCCAAGCCCGCGCCCAAGCCAGCCGCCAAGCCAGCCGCCGCCGGTGCCGCCGTCAAGCCTTGAGCCCACACACCGCCTTCCAGGAAAGACCCGCACCGATGAGCACCCTGATCCGAACCGGCGCGCTGTGCGCCGCGATCCTGCTGTCCCAGGCCGCGTCGGCCCAGTTGTTCCGGCCGGCCGACAACGCGCCGCCCAGCCCGCCAACCGTGGCCGGCAAGCTGGCCACGCGTGGTGAGCTCAAGGGCATCCGCGTCTATGAGATGCGCATGGTGCGCCGCAACGACGTGCTGGTGGTCGAAGCCGACATCAGCAACACCCAGAACGATGACCGCTTTGTCTACTACCGCTTCAAATGGGTCGATGCCGGCGGCATGCAGGTGGGCGATGGTGAGAGCTGGAAGCAGCTGAAGGTGATGGGCCAGCAGGTCCAGACCGTGAAGGCCGTGGCGCCCAACGCCAGGGGCGAAGATTTCCGGCTCGAGTTCAACGTCGAATGACGCGCCGCCGCACCACCATCAACAGCCTCAACCGCCAGTCGCACCCGCCCACGGAGCCCACCCCCATGCAAGCCACCCGACGCAAGTCCTTCATCGCCTTGGCCGGCCTGGCCGTACTGGCCACCGGCTGCGAGACCAACAAGGTGTCGTCGCCGGTGATTCGCTTCGACCGCCAGACCACCAACTATGGCGATGCCAAGGGGGTGGAACTGGTCACCAACGAGTTCGGGTCCACCGACCTGCAGATGATCGCCGAGAAGATGACCGGCAGCCTGCTCGAGACCGGCATCTTCCAGGGCCGGCCCACGGTGACCATCTCGACGGTGAAGAACAAGACCAGCGAGTACATCGACACCACCAACGTGATGAACTCGATCCAGACCGCGCTGGTCAAGTCGGGCAAGGTGCGCTTCACCCGCAGCATCCAGGAGATGCAGGCCGGTGTGGACGAGCTGACACGCCAGAACCAGAGCGGCTTGTACAAGCAGGGCACCACTGCCAAGGTGGGCAACATGACGGCAGCCAAGTTCAGCGTCGAAGGTGAACTCACCAGCATCGTCAAGCAGAACAACCAGACCAAGGACGTGTACTACAAATTCACGCTCAAGCTGTTTGATGTGTCCGAGGGCACGATCGAATGGCAGGACGAAAAAGAAATCCGCAAGACCACCAAGAAGTGACCCGACGGGAGCCGACCATGAAGCAACTGTGCACCTGGGCCCTGCTGGGCCTGGCCTCCACCGCGGCGTTCGCCCAGCCGCGCATCGCCGTCACCGACCTGGCCTACACCCAGCAAGTGGCCGAATACTTCGAAGCGGCCACGATGAAGGAGCAGTCGTCGCTGAACGCCAACCGCAACAGCATGGCGGCCAGCTACCAGGGCAGCGGCACCTATGTGGCCGGCACCTACAACTATGTCGAGCAACGCGAGCTGGGATCGTTCACCAACGACATCAAGGGTGCGCTGCTCAAGGGCACCAGCTTCCGCCTGGTGCAGGGCAAGCTGTTCGATGCCGGTGCGCCCCAGCCCACCAAGGCCGAGCAGGCGCTGAACCAGCTGCAGGGCGGCAAGATGGCCAAGCCGGTGAAGCAGCCGCAGGTGCACGACATCATCGCCCGCATCAAGAAGGGTGACTTCCCGGGCGCCGACTACGTGCTGTTCGGCACCCTCACCAGCCTGCAGTTCCGCGACTCGCTATCGCCGATCCAGGGCACCAGCAATGCCAGCCACATCTTCAGCCTCGACCTGGTGGCCGATTTCTCGCTGATCAGCACCAAGACCTACGAGATCAAGGCGTCGTTCTCGGCCCAGGGTGAAGGCGGCGAGACCAAGCTGCTGTCCACCCGCGGCGACATCCTGCCGCCCAACCGCGGCAAGGTGATCCGCGAGACCAGCAAGACGCTGGCGGCCAATGTGTTCGACCAGTTCAGCGAGCAGATCGGCATGGCCGAAACCGGCATGGCGCGGCAGATCCGCCCCACGGCCGGCAGCCGCGACGTGCAGTCGCCCACGGTGCCGCCGGCCAAGACCGAATCGGTCACCACGCTGCGCTGACCGCATCGGGTGGGCCCACCACGCATGGCCGCGCCAGGGTTCTGGCGCGGCCTTGTCTTTGCAGGGGCAGCTGTGCTGGCGCTGGCGGCTGCGGCGCAACCCTTGCCAGCTGCAGGGCCTGGCGCCCGCTTTGCTGCCCTGCCGGCCGATGCCGACGACGGCCAGGTGCTGGTGCGACCGGCGCTGCGGCAGCCGGCGCGCTGGCGGGCGCTGATCCTGCCCGGATCGGGCTGCGAGTCATTGGCGCCATCGGCCGACCGGCTGGCCCGCAGCCTGCGCCAGGCCCAGGTGGTGTTGTTGCAGAAGCCGGCGCTGTCGGCCCCGGGCCAGCCCTGCAGCCCAGCCAATCTGCTGGCCGACAACCTGGCCGATTGGCAGCAGCGTGCCCTGCGCCTGGCCGCCCAGGGCCTGGCCAGCACCGATGCGCAGCTGCCGCTGGTGCTGGTGGGTCTGTCCGAAGGCGCCGAACTGCTGCCCGGCCTGGCGGCGGCCCGGCCCGAGGCAGTGGCGCTGGTGCTGGTCGGCCATGCCGGGCTCGACCCGGCCGAGG
>JARXAJ010000005.1 GCA_029865965.1 Aquabacterium sp. | reverse complement strand
AGCCAGGGCAGGGCGGCCGGGTTGCGCCAGGCCCACCAGGCGCCGCCGCCCAGCCCGGCCAGCATCAGCAGCAGGATCAGCACGCCCAACGAC
The DNA here is from genome assembly GCA_029865965.1 of Aquabacterium sp. Taxonomy (GTDB): domain Bacteria; phylum Pseudomonadota; class Gammaproteobacteria; order Burkholderiales; family Burkholderiaceae_C; genus Pseudaquabacterium. The sequence goes on along the minus strand of JARXAJ010000005.1, from coordinate 9,664 downwards.
AGCCAGCGCCAGCGGCTGCGCGTGGGTGCCACGGCGGTGGCCGCATTGGGTGGTGCAGGTTGCCGCTGTGCCGGCGGTGGCGCTGCGGTGGGCGGTGTGTCCATCAGAAGGCGATGCCGACTGAAAAATGCAGGCGCAGCTTCTTCATCTCATCGGCCCAGGCCAGGTCGACGCGCAACGGGCCCACCGGGCTGCGCCAGCGGATGCCGGCGCCATAGCCCCAGGCGGGCGTGAAGTCACGCCAGTCGGCCACGGCGCGGCCGGCATCGATGAACAACGCGCCCCACAACGACGGCATCGACGGCAAGATCGGCCGCGCCACCTCCAGGCTGGCGGTCAGCAGGCGTCCTCCGCTGGTGGTGCCGCCGGTGGCGTCGGTGGGCGCCAGGGCGCGGTAGGCATAGCCCCGCACCGAATCGTCACCGCCGGCGCGGAAGCCCAGCGCATCGGGCACCTGCACACCCTGGCGGTGGATCAGCTGGCCCAGCTCGATGCGGGCGCTGCCATACCAGTGCGTGCCCAGCGGCAGGTAGCCGGTCAGCCGGCCGTACACCCGGGCGAACGGCCCGTCGGGCCCGCCCTGCTGGGTGGCCTGGCCGGCACCGCCCTGCAGCGCCAGGCTGAGGCCGCGGGTGGGCAGGAGGGCGTTGTCCAGATCACGCCAGACCCAGTGCAGGTTGGCGCTGAGCGCACTGGCGGTGGACGGCGCGCTGCCGCTGCCCGCCGTGCCGGGCAGATCAGCCTGGCGTGAGCGCAGCAGCTCCAGGAAATACAGCCGCTCGATGCGCGGCGTGTCCTGCGTGCGGCCCAGGCGCAGGCGCTGCGACAGCACCACATCGGTGTTGCTGATCACGCGCTCGATCTGCACGCCCAGCAGGTTGCGGTAGAAGCCCGCGCCGGGGTGGGTGGTGAAGTCGCCCGCCCAGCTTTGCCGGTCGCGGCCCCATTCGGCCTTGTTGTCGGCCACCACCGGGAAGCCGAACACCCGCCGGTGGGTGTGCTCCAGCGTCACCCGCGGGCCGGTGTTGGCGCTGATGCCCACGCCCACCGTGGCCTGCTGCAGCAGCGATTCGACCACCCGCACCCGCACCGGCGCAGCCGCGGCGGTGGCCGGGTCGGGCTCCAAGGCCACCGCCACACTGCTGAACAGCTTGGTCTTCTGCAGCCGGTCCTGGAAGGCGGTGAGCCGCTCTTCGGTCAGCGGCGTGCCGGGGCCGAAGCCGGCCTGCGCCTGCACCATGGCCAGGTCATGGTGCTGCAGCCCGCTGACCTGCACCGGCCCGGCCAGGAAGCGCGGGCCGCTGTCGAGGGCCACCACCAGCGTGGCGGTCTGGGCATCGGCGTCGATGCTGGCGTCGCTGCGGGCCAGGCTGGCGGCGGCATAGCCGGCGCTGCGCAGGCGGTTGACCAGTTGCTGCTTGGTGGCCGACCAATCGGCATTGCGGAACACCTGGCCCCGAGAGAGCACGCCCGGCACCCCGTCTGCCAGCAGGGTCTGCTGCAGCGCCAGCGCATCGGCATCGCCAGCGGCGATCTGGCGTCGCCAGTCGCCCTCGGGTTGCAGCTGCAGGGCCGCCACCCGGGTGGGCGTGCCGGGCACCACTTGCACCCGCACCGTGCCTGGCACTGCGCTGCGGCTGCCGTCGGGCACGCGTTCGTCTTCACGCTGCACCTGCACCTGGGCGTCGAAGTAGCCCTCGGTCTGCAGCAGTTCGCGCGCCTGGGCCGGCGCGGCAGCCACCAGGCGGTTGAACTCGGCGTTGCCCAGGCGCTCATCGTCGGGCAGTTGCTGCAGCCGGGCCAGATCGAGGTGGCGCAGCAGCAGGTTGCGCAGGGCGGGCGGGGCTTCGACCACCAGCTGGAATTCAGGCCGGGCAGGCCGCGGTGGCGTGCCGCCAGAGGCTGCCGCGGTGTTGCTGGCCGCGCCGGCGCTGACACCACTGGTCAGGGATGCACAGCCGCTGCCCAGTGCAGCAGCCAGCATCAGCAGCCCGGGCCGCCACCACCGCATCAGCAACACAGGCACCGCCGCACGCCGCGCGGGGCGCCCGCCAATCACTTCGACAGCAGGCGCATCGCCCCTTCCAGCCCCGCCAGGGTGAGCGGGAACATGCGCTGGTTGACCAGCTGCTGCATCACCGCAATGCTCTGGCGGTACTGCCAAACGCCCTGCGGCTCGGGGTTGATCCAGGCGTACTTGGGAAAGGCATTGGTCAGGCGCTGCATCCATTCGGCGCCCGGTTCCTCGTTGTTGTATTCCACGCTGCCGCCAGGCTGCAGGATCTCATAGGGGCTCATCGTCGCGTCGCCGATGAAGATGAGCTTGTAGTCCTTGTTGTACTTGCGGATGATGTCCCAGGTGGCGTGCTTCTCGCTGAAGCGGCGCTTGTTGTTCTTCCACATGAAGTCATAGACGCAGTTGTGGAAGTAATAGAACTCAAGGTGCTTGAACTCGGTCTTGGTGGCCGAGAACAGCTCTTCCACCCGGTGGATGTGCTCGTCCATCGTGCCGCCCACGTCCATCAGCAGCAGCACCTTCACCTTGTTGTGGCGCTCGGGCACCAGCTTGATGTCGAGCAGGCCGGCATTGGCGGCGGTGCTGTGGATGGTGTCGTCCAGGTCGAGCTCTTCGGCCGCGCCTTCGCGGGCAAAGCGGCGCAACCGGCGCAGCGCCACCTTGATGTTGCGGGTGCCCAGTTCCAGGTTGTCGTCGTAGTCCTTGTAGGCGCGCTGGTCCCACACCTTCACCGCGCTCTTGTTGCGGCTCTTCTCCTGGCCGATGCGCACGCCCTGCGGGTTCTGGCCATAGGCGCCAAACGGGCTGGTGCCGCCGGTGCCGATCCACTTGCTGCCGCCTTCGTGCCGTTCCTTCTGCTCCTCGAAGCGCTTCTTGAGCGTCTCCATCAGCTCGTCCCAGCCCATCTTCTCGATCTTGGCCTTCTCTTCGGCGCTGAGCTCGAGCTCCAGGTTCTTGCGCAGCCAGTCCAGCGGCACTTCCTTGGTGAAGTCGGCCAGCATCTCCACGCCCTTGAAGTAGGCGCCGAAGGCCCGGTCGAACTTGTCGAAGTGGGCTTCGTCCTTGACCAGCGTGGTGCGGGCCAGGTAGTAGAACTCGTCGACCGACTGGTCGATGACCCCGGCCTTCACTGCTTCAAGCAGGGTGAGGAATTCCTTGACCGAGACCGGCAGCTTGGCCGCGCGCAGGGTGTAGAAGAAGTTGATCAGCATGGGGGGCTTTCGGCGGCTGTCGACAAGGGCCGGTTGGACGGGCAAGCATACCCACTTCGGCACAGGCCCGGCGTCCGGCAGGCGACGCCTGACCCCGGGCTCAGGGCAGGCGTGCGCGGGGCTTGCCCGCAGCCGGCGCCGGGTGGGCCTGCAGCCAGTTGAAGAACTCGTGGTACCAGAGCCGGCTGTTCTGCGGCTTGAGGATCCAGTGGTTCTCGTCGGGGAACCACAGCAGGCGCGACGGCACGCCGCGTGCCTTCAGGGTGTTGTAGTAGGCCAGGCCCTGGGCGTCGGGCACGCGGTAGTCCAGCGCGCCGTGGATCACCAGGGTGGGCGTGTGCATGGTGGCGGCAAAGGCATGCGGGCTTTGCGCAAGCACGCGGGCCATGTCGTCCCAGTACCAGCCGCCCAGTTCCTTGGCATGCCAGGCCCAGGCGTCGTCGGCGAACATCGCCGTCCAGTCGAAGCAGCCGGCGTGGCACACATAGGCGGCATAGCGGCCCGCCGGTACATGGCCGTTCATCCAGGCCACCATGTAGCCGCCGTAGCTGCCGCCCGTGGCGTACACCCGGGTGGGGTCGATGTAGGGGCGCTTGAGCAACTCGGTGGTGGCGGCTTCCACGTCCTGCAGCTCCAGCTGGCCCCAGCAGCCGGTGATGCTGTCGAGGAAGCCATGGCCGAAGCTGGACGAGCCGTGGTAGTTGACCACCGCCACCACATGGCCGCTGCCCTGTGCGGCCGTGCCCTTGGCGCCCTTGGTGTCCTTGCCGCCCGCGGCGAACAGCGGGTTGTTCCAGCGGTGGTGCCAGTTGTCGCCCACCACGGTGTGCGGGCCGCCGTGGATCACCTGCAGCAGCGGGTAGCGCTTGTTCTCGTCAAAGCCCGGTGGGTAGAACAGCCACACCTGCACCGGGTCGCCCAGGGCGCCGGTGATGCGGATGGCCTCGTGCCGGCCCAGCTGGATGCGGCCCATCAGCGCGTCGTTGAAGGTCTCGATGCGGCGCGGCGCGGCGCCGGGCAGCAGCGCATGGCAGCGGGCCGGGTGGTCGGCGGCATCGGCCACCGTCACCACCGTGCCGGCGGCCTTGTCGAAGCCCTGCACCGTGCCGCCAGGCACCAGCACCTCGGCGCGCCGGTCGGCGATGTCGAAGCGCCACAGGTGGCGCTGGCCTTGCTGCTCGGCCATCAGCAGCACGGCGCTGCCGTCGGCTTCCCACAGCAGCGGGGCGGCCACCTCGTGGTCCCATTCGGCGCTGACCACCTCCACCGGCTCGCCAGGGCACAGCACCGCCAGCTGGCTGGGCATGGTGTGGCGCAGCGCCTGGTGGCTGGCCAGGCAGGCGATGCGTGCGCCATCCGGGCTGTAGCGCGGGGCGCCGAAGTCCCAGCCGGTGTCTTGCGCGATGACGGCGATGCGGCGGCGCTTGATGTCGAGCTCGGCCAGCGCAAAGCGACCGTCCGTCCGTTTCTCGGGCGCGGGATCGAAGGCAAAGACCACGCGCTTGCCGTCGGGCGACACATCGAAGCTGTCGGTGTCGGGGTCGCACCAGTCCAGGCTGTCAGGCGTGCCTTCGAACAGGTCTTGCACCTTGCCGCTGCGCAGGTTCATGCGGTGCAGGTGCGGCACCCGGCCTTCGGGCACGAAGTGGTCCCAGTGGCGGTACAGGCCTTCGCTGGTGGCGATGCCGGTGGTCTTGCGGGCCTTGAAGTGCTTCAGCGCCCTGGCCTGGGCCTTGGCGCCCGACAGGTGTGGCCAGACCCAGGAGATGAAAACGATGTGCGCGCCATCGGGGCACCAGCGGAAGGCGTCCACGCCGGTGGCCACCTGGCCCACGCGCCGGGCCTCGCCGCCATCGGTGGGGATCAGGTAGAACTGCGGCGTCTCGTCCTGCTCGCCCTGCTGCGTGCGCCGGGCGGTGAAGCCCACGCAGTCGCCCTGTGGGCTGAACTGCGGTGCGCCGTCCTTGTCGCCGCACTGGGTCAGTTGGCGCGGCTGGCCGCCCAGGGTGGACAACAACCACAGCGCGCTGGCCGCCTTGTTGTCGTCCATGCTGTGGCGGCTGACCGACACCACTGCCTGCGCGCCGTCTGGCGACAGGCTGGGTGCCCCCAGACGCTCGATCGCCCAGAGGTCGTCGACGGTGATCGGGCGGCGTTTGGGCATGGTGGCGGGCTGCAAGAGCATGGCGGGGCGCCGGGCCGATTGTGCGCGGGCCCGGCGCCGCATTGGCCTCGTCCACAGCCCCGCCATGGCGAACGGGCCCTGCGGGCCCGTTCGGTGTGTGCGGCCCTGCGAGGGGCCGGTTGTGCCAGGTGTGGCGTGCGCGATCAGCCGGCGTGGCGCAGCGGCGCAGCTGCGGCGGGCGCCAGGCCGGCCACTTCGGCGTTGATGGCCTTGATCTCGCCGCTGCGGATGGCTTGCAGCGTCTGCTGGCGCACATCCGCACGCTGCACCGTGCTGGCACCAACCGGCTCGATGTAGCCCTCGGTCAAGGTCTTTGCCAGGCCGGCCTGGCGTGCAGCGGCCAGGTCGGCCACCACCGCGGCGCGGGTCTGGTGGCTGGACACAACCATCCAGGTGTCGGGCGTGGCTTCCTGGGCGAAAGCGGCGCCCGCGCTCAGCAGCGAGGCGGTGGCGATGGCGGCGAGGATGAAGCGTTGGCGGGTATGGGCCATGGTGATCTCCAGTGCTGATGTTGAATAGAAGCCGGACCTGTGTGCCTGCTGCGGCGTGGGCGGGACCGGTCTCGGTGAATCGCCTTGTGGGGTTTGACTCATCGATGGATTGCACTGTAGGTAAACACCCTGATCGGAAAAACCAGCAGATCGACAATGCTTCGTTCTGATTTCATCAACAATGAACCGATCGCCAACTAATCATTGGTTGATTAAATCTTTCCAGTCTCGAATTTGGCCATGCGGATGCCGGGCATGGTGCAACTGCTGGCGCAGGGCGGGCACAGGTGGCCGGTGCGGAAACCGCCGCCCCGGGGCGGTGTCCACCGGGTCAGTGAAGGCCGCGCTGCAGCTCGACAGGGCGCGCGCAGGCGCTGCAGCAGGCCGGCATCGGCCGGCAGGCGCCCGTTGGCTCAGGCGCGCGGGCGGGTGAGCTGGAAGTCCAGGTGCGCGCGCACCGTCGGCCATTCGTCGGCAGTGATGCTGTAGACCACGGTGTCGCGCAACGTGCCGTTGCTGGCGCGCTGGTGGTTGCGCAGGATGCCGTCCATCTGTGCGCCCAGGCGCTCGATGGCGCGCCGGCTCTGGTGGTTGAACCGGTGGGTACGGAACTCGACCGCAATGCACTGCAGCTGCTCGAAGGCATGGCCCAGCAGCAGGCGCTTGGCCTCGGTGTTGAGCGGCCCGCGCTGCACCCGGCTGGCGTACCAGGTCGAGCCGATCTCGACCCGCTGCTGGGCGTTGTCGATGTTCATGTAGGTGGTCATGCCCACCGGCGTGCCGCTGGCGTCGAGCACGGCAAACGGCAGCATGCTGTGGGCGGCCTGCAGCCCCAGCCGGCGGGTGATCTCGGCGGCCATGCCCTCGGGCGGGGGCACGGCGGTGTACCAAAGCTGCCAGAGCTGCCCGTCCTGCACCGCCTCGGCCAGGGCCGGGGCGTGTTCCGCAGCCAGGGGTACCAGGCTGACATGGGTACCGGTCAGCGTGATGGGCGCAGTGATCTTGGGCAGCACAGTTGGCTCCTGAAGGAAGATGGAGGCCGGCGCAGCAGGCAGACGCCGTCCTTCAGCGGTTGTGGCGCTGCATGAACACCAGCTTCTCGAACAGGGTCACGTCCTGCTCGTTCTTCAGCAGCGCGCCCACCAGCGGCGGCACGCTGACCTTGTCGTCCTTGCTCTGCAGCACTTCCAGCGGGATGTCTTCGGCCACCAGCAGCTTCAGCCAGTCCAGCAGCTCGCTGGTGCTGGGCTTCTTCTTCAGGCCGGGCAGGTTGCGCACGTCGTAGAAGGTCTTCATCGCCGCGGCCAGCAGTTCCTTCTTCAGGCCGGGGAAGTGCACGTCGACGATGCTCTTCATCGTGTCGGCGTCGGGGAACTTGATGTAGTGGAAGAAGCAGCGGCGCAGGAAGGCGTCGGGCAGTTCCTTCTCGTTGTTGCTGGTGATGAACACCACCGGGCGGTGCCTGGCCTTGACCAGCTCACGCGTCTCGTAGACGTAGAACTCCATGCGGTCGAGCTCGCGCAGCAGGTCGTTCGGGAATTCGATGTCGGCCTTGTCGATCTCATCGATCAGCAGGGCCACCGGCTCGTCGCTGGTGAAGGCCTGCCACAGCACGCCCTTGACGATGTAGTTGCTGATGTTGCGCACCTTCTGCACGCTTTCATCATCGGCCAGCTGGCTGTCGCGCAGGCGGCTCACCGCGTCGTACTCATACAGGCCCTGCTGGGCCTTGGTGGTGCTCTTGACGTGCCACTGCAGCAGCGGCAGGCCCAGGGCGGCCGACACTTCCTCGGCCAGCATGGTCTTGCCGGTGCCGGGCTCGCCCTTCACCAGCAAGGGGCGCTTGAGCGTGATGGCGGCATTGACAGCCAGCATCAGATCTTGCGTGGCGACGTAGTTGTCTGAACCTTGGAACTTCATGGCGGGTGCGGCCGGCAGGGCCGTGGCAGAGGGTGGAAGGGCAGTGTGGCTGGCGTGTCAGCCAGTGCCAAATCAGTATAGGGGTGGCCTCTATAATCCAAAGTCGCCCGGTTGACGCCCCGCAAGGCGCGGCTGGGTTCATGGGCGCAGGCGCGGCGGGTCCGCTGCCCCGGCCCGTCCACCAGTGATCCATCCAGCCCGCCAGACAATGAACAACGCGTTTTCCATGCTTCCCTTGCTGCTGGCACTGGCCGGCGTCGGCACCACAGCCCAGGCCGCCACCGCTGGTGACGCCGCCAGGGGTGCCAAACAGGCGGCCATCTGCATCGGCTGCCACGGCATCGTCGGCTACCAGGCCAGCTTCCCCGAGGTGTACAGGGTGCCGATGATTGCCGGCCAGGGCGGCAAGTACATCGCCTCTGCACTGCTGGCCTACCAGAAGGGCGACCGCAAGCACCCCACGATGCGCGGTATCGCGGCATCGCTGACCGAGCAGGACATGGCCGACCTGGGCGCCTATTACGAGCAACTGGGCCAGGCCACGGCCAAGGCTGTGCCCGCCACCCTGGCCACCCCCGTGCCCGACGCACTGAAAGACCGCATGGCCGCCTGCGTGGCCTGCCACGGCGCCAACTTCAACACCCCGCTCGATCCGGCCTACCCCAAGCTGGCCGGCCAGTACGCCGACTACCTGCACTCGGCATTGAAGCAGTACCACACCGACGGCAACCCGCAGCTGGGCCGGTCCAATGCCACCATGCGTGCGCAGGTGGTGCAAGAAGCCGACGGCAAGAAGAAGCTCACCTTCACCAATGCCGAGCTCAAGCAGGTGGCGCAGTACCTGGGTGCGCTGCCGGGCGACATGCGGGTGGTGCCGCAAAGCCGGTTCCGCTGACCGTCCGCCAGCCCGCACCCCCGAAGCCGCAGCGATCTGCGGCTTTTTTGATGCCCGTGACGTGGCCTGTCTGCGGGTGCCGCGCTCGACACCACCCGCAGCCTGGACCTGGACGTCGCCACGCCCGCCCCCTGCGGGCCACCGCTGCCGCCCTCAGCGCAATTGCCACCGTCGGCCACCACCCCGGTGATCCATGCCGTGCCACTTGCCCAGACCGAGCCGCCCACGGCCTCGCAGAGCTCGGCCGCTTCGCCAGGCACAACGCCTCCTCAGGAGGCGTTGTGTCCGGGCTCAGTCCTTCGGCTTGAAGCGTCCCAGCAGCAGGGCATTGCTGACCACGCTGACCGACGACAGCGCCATGGCTGCGCCTGCCACCACCGGGCTCAGCAGGCCGAAGGCGGCCAGCGGGATGCCCACCACGTTGTAGGCAAAGGCCCAGAACAGGTTCTGGCGGATGCGCCGGCTGATGGCGCGTGACAGCTGCAACGCCTGCACCACCAGCACCGGGTCGCCGCGCAGCAGCGTCAGGCCGGCAGTCTGCATCGCCACGTCGGTGGCGCCGCCGTCGGCATGGGCCATCGCCAGGCCCACGTCGGCGGCAGCCAAGGCCGGTGCATCGTTCACGCCGTCGCCCACCATCGCCACGCGCTGGCCGGGCGCCAGGCCGGCACGCAGCGCCGCGATGACCTTGGCCTTGTCGCCGGGCAGCACCTCGGCACGCACCTCGGCCATGTCGGTGAAGCCGACCTCGCGCGCCAGCGCCTCGGCCGCCCCGCGGTTGTCGCCGCTGACCAGCACCACGCGGATGCCTTCGCGCCGCAACGCGGCCACCGCGGCAGCGGCGCCGGGCTTGGCATGGTCGCCGAAGGCCAGCAGGCCCAAGGCACGCGGCGCTTGGCCGGCCTGTGTGGCCTCGGCCAGCCAGGCCACGCTGCGGCCCTGGGC
>JARXAJ010000257.1 GCA_029865965.1 Aquabacterium sp. | reverse complement strand
CGCGCCGGCCAGCACGGCAAGGGCTTTGCCGTGGTGGCCGACGAGGTGCGCACGCTGGCCGAAACCAGCGAGAAAAGCGCCAAGCAGATCCAAGACCTGGTAGGCCAGATCCAGGGCGAGGTGAAGTCCATCGCCTCGGGCATCAACGACGCCGCCGAGAGCATCCAGACCGAAGTTCAGAAGAGCGACGTCATCCTCAAGCAGCTGGAGCAGATCCGCAACGACGCTGCCAGCATCGTGTCGGGCGCTGGCGAGATTGCCGCGGCTGCGCAACAAAGCAACGTGGCCGCGCAACAGGCCATCAAGGGCAGCGAACAGATCGCGGCCGCGGCCTCTGAACAAAGTTCGGCCAGCGAAGAAGCGGCCAAGACCGTGGAAGAACAAAGTGCGGCGCTGTCGGAGTGCGAGCAGACCGCGCAAAACCTGTCGGACCTGGCCGACGACCTGAAAAACAGCACCGACATCTCCAAGAGCGCCGAGGAAGTGGCCTCGGCCGCTGAAGAGCTGAGCAGCGCGGTGCAGGAGATCAACCGCTCGGCGGCGCAGATCATGACGGCGCTGGAGCAGATCCGCCGCGGCTCGCAGCAGCAGGCGTCGGCCGCCACCGAGTCCGCGGCTGCGGTGGCGCAGATCGAAAAGGGCGCGCAGATGGCCGAACAGCGCGCGCAAGACGCGCGCGAGCGCGCCGGCGCCATCAAGACGCTGATGGGCGAGAACAAGTCCCACATCGACAGCCTGGTGGCCGCCATCAGCAGCGGTGTGGACAGCACGCGCACCAGCGCGCAGCAGATCAAGGAACTGGAGTTGGTGAGCCGCCGCATCGACAAGATCGTCGACGCCATCACCCAGGTCAGCATCCAGACCAACATGCTGGCGGTGAACGGCAGCATCGAAGCCGCACGCGCCGGGGAATACGGCAAGGGCTTCGTGGTGGTGGCCACCGACATCCGCAACCTGGCCCACGACTCGGCCGAAAACGCCGACCGCATCAAAGACCTGGTGAAGGGCATCCAGGACCAGATCGGCATGGTGGGCCGCGACCTCAGCGAGATCATGGTCAGCGCCATGTCCGAGGTGGAAAAGAGCAAGGCCATCACCGCCAACCTGGCGAGCATGGAAAACGACGTGGTGGCCATCGAACAGGGCAACACCGAGGCCGCGGCCGCGTCGCAGGAAATCGTCACCGCGCTGTCCCAGGTGAAGATCGGCGTGGACCAGGTGTCGGCCGCCGCGCAGCAAGCCGAGAAGGCCGCCGAGCAGGCCGCCACCGCGGCCAAACAGCAGGCGCAAGGCGCCGAGGAACTGAGCGCGGCCATCGAAGAAATCGCCTCGCTGGCCGACGAGCTGCAGAGCAACTGAGTCGGTACACCCCTTCCCGCGACCGCAACGTCGCCCTCATTTGAAGGAGGTGTGCCATGAGCACCGACCTTGACTCCGCCGTGGCCGAAACGCCAGGCACCACCGACGCCGAAGCCACGGCCCAGGACAACCAGTTCGTCACCTTCGCGGTGGCCAACGAGATGTTCGCCGTGCAGATGGCGCCGGTGCAGGAAATCATCCGTGTGCCCGAGGTGGCACGGCTGCCGCTGGCACCCGCGGCGCTGGACGGCCTGGCCAACCTGCGTGGGCGCGTGCTGCCCATCATGAACCTGCGCCGGCTGTTCAACACCGCCGAACGCGCCAACGACGACGCCACACGCGCCCTGGTCATCAACCTGGGCACACCACTGGGCTTTGTGGTGGACCGCGTGGCCAGCGTGCTGAGCATCGAACCCGGCGAGATCGAACCCGCGCGCGCCATTCAAAGCGTGGTGCAGGCCGACTACCTGACCGGCGTCATCAACCGCCCTGGCGCCGACGGCCAGCGCCAGCTGATGCTGGTGCTGGACTTCGACCGCCTGGTGAACGACCAGTTCAACCAGCGTGGCATGCGCGAGATCACCCACAGCGGCGCCGGCCTGCACAACGAAGCCACGGCCTTGGGCGCCGAGGGCCGCGGTGAAGGCCCTGGCAACGCCGACGAGCTGCGCCTGGTGAGCTTCACGGTGTGCGAGCAGGAATACGCCATCGACATCGCCGATGTGCAGGAAATCGTGCAGGTGCCCGAGGGCATCACCGCCGTGCCCAACACACCGCACCACGTGCTGGGTTTGATCTCGCTGCGCCAGCGCCTGCTGCCATTGGTCAGCCTGCGCAGCCTGTTCGGCCTGGCGCCGCAAACGCTGGACGAGCACCACCGCATCGTGGTGGTGTCCCTGCCCGGCGGCGCCCAGGTGGGCCTGGTGACCGACACCGTGAAAGAAGTGCTGAGCGTGCCGCGCAGCCAGGCCGACGCGGTGCCTGGCGCGCTGTCGCGCGACGGTGAACTGCAGGAATTCGAGAGCATCTGCCGCCTGGACGAAGGCCGGCGGCTGGTGTCCATCATCGCCACCGACAAGCTGCTGGGCATGCGTGCCATCCAGGAAGCCGCCGGTCTGGCCGACCACCCCGACCACCACCAGGAGAGCACCATGGCCGACGCCCACAGCCAGGCACTCAGCAGCGACGACGACACGCAGGTCGTGATCTTCCGCCTGGGCGCCGAAGAGTTCGGCGTGCCCATCATGACGGTGCAGGAAATCGTGCGTGTGCCCGAGGTGCTGACCAAGGTGCCGAAGACCCCGAAGTTCGTGGAAGGCGTGATCAACCTGCGCGGCACGGTGCTGCCGGTGGTGGACCAGCGCAGCCGCTTCGGCATGGACAACATCGAGCGCAACGACCGCCAGCGCATCATGGTCTACACGCTGAACGGTCTGCGCACCGGCTTCATCGTGGACAGCGTGGCCGAGGTGCTGCGCATCCCGCGCCACAGCATCGAACCCGCGCCCGAGCTCAGCGACGAACAAGGCCGCCTGATCACCAAGGTGGCCAAGCTCGACAACGACAAACGCCTGGTGATGCTGATCGACCCCAGCCAGCTGCTGGGCGCGCGCGAGAGCTCCGCGGTCGAGAAGATGTTCAACAACGCGCCCGACGCCAGCACGCTGGCGAAGGCGGCCTGAGCGTCCAACGCGGCGGAGGCACCTGCACGTGAGCAAGGTTCTGGTCGTGGACGATTCGGCGCTGATGCGCCGCCTGCTGACGGGTGTGCTGGGCGAGGCCGGGCACCAGGTCAAGGTGGCGCACAACGGCGCCGACGGTCTGCAGCAGCTGCTGGAGTGGCAGCCCGATGTGGTGACGCTGGACATCAACATGCCCGAGATGGACGGCCTGACCGCGCTCTCGCTGATGATGCAGGCGCGGCCCACGCCGGTGATCATGGTGTCGTCGCTGACCGAGCGCGGCGCCCAGGCCACCTTCGAGGCACTGGCACTGGGCGCGGTGGACTTCATCGCCAAGCCTGGCGGCACCATCTCGCTGAGCGTGGAAGACATCCGCGAACAGCTGTTGGAAAAGGTGCGCGGCGCCGCGCGTTCGCGGCTGCGCCAGCGCAGCCTGAGTGCCGGTGCGGTGCGCCAAGCTGCCGAACCAGCACCGGCGCGTGCCACGCCGGCGGTAGGCAGCGCCACACCGCGCAGCAGCCTGGCCGCACGGCCTTCGGCACTGGGCGCGTCGGTCGAACGCAACGCCCCGGTGGCGCTGGGCAAGCTGGACGGGCTGGTGCTCATCGGCGTGTCCACGGGCGGGCCACGCACGCTGGAAGACATCCTGCCGCTGCTGCCGTCGGACTTCCCGTTTCCGGTGGTCATCGCACAGCACATGCCGGGCAACTTCACCGACGCCTTCGCGCGGCGCATGGACGGCCTGTGCCGCATCCGTGTGCGCGAGTGCAACACCACCTTGCCGCTGGAACCTGGCAACGCCTACATCGGCAAGGGCGGTGGTGACGTGGTGGTGGTCGAAAGGCTGGGCCGCCTGGCGGTGCAGCCGCGGCCTGAAACCCCGGGCCACCCCTGGCACCCCAGCGTGGACGTGCTGGTGGACAGCGCGATGAAGCTGCTGCCAGCGGCGCAAATCATCGGCGTGCAGCTCACCGGCATGGGCAACGACGGCGCCAAAACCATGGCGCAACTGAAACAACGCGGGGGCCGGACCATCGCCGAATCGAAAGAGACGGCCGTGGTCTTCGGCATGCCCAACGAGTTGATCGAACTGGGCGGCGCCAGCGTGGTGCTGCCCTGTGGCGAAGTCACCAGGCAACTGCTGCACTGGGCCCGCAACAAAGCCTGAAAGGCACACCATGGCACTGAGGAAAACATCGGCCCTTGCACCGCTGCGTGAAGTGGTGGAACGAGAACACCCGCGTGACCAGGCTGGCTTGCTGGAACAGTTGCGCAGCGGTGACGCTGAACAGCGCCGCTGGGCCGCCCGCGACCTGGCGGCCCACCCGGCCGCCCTGCCGCAGCTGGGCGAGGCCTTGCTGACCGAACGCGACAGCAGCGTGCGCGACGCGCTGTTCACCACGCTGAGCGGCGTGGCCAGCGAAGCCAGCGTGGGCGCCTTGTTGCCCCTGCTGCGCAGCGAAGACGCCAAGCTGCGCAACGGCGCCATCGAAGCGCTGACCGGCATGCCGCAGGCCGTGGCACCGCGCATCGCCACACTGCTGCGCGACGCCGACCCCGACGTGCGCATCTTCACCGTCAACCTGCTGGGCGACCTGCGCCACCCGCAGGTGCCGCAGTGGCTGGCCCAGGTGCTGCAGCAAGACGCCCACGTCAACGTGGTCGCCGCGGCCGTGGAGGTGCTGGCCGAGGCCGGTGCACCTGAACACATCCCCGCGCTGCGCGCCGCCGCACAGCGTTTCACCGAAGACGCCTTCATGGGTTTTGCGGTGGACATGGCCATCGAACGCATCGAGGCAGCATGAACCAGTACACCCGCCACCACCAGCGCCCACCGCGGCCCGGGAGCGCACCATGAAGGCCGCCGCCGTTGCCAAGCGTCAGCTCATCACCGACGCCGACTTCCTGAAGTTCCGCGACTTCTTCTACCGCAAGACCGGCATCCACTTCGACGAGAACAAGCGCTACTTCGTCGACAAGCGCCTGGTCGACCGCATCGAGGCCACGGGTGCGGAAGACTTCCGCAGCTACTTCATCGCCCTGCGCTTCGAAGCCCGGGGCGAAGAGCTGCAGCAGCTCGTGAACGTGATGACGGTCAACGAGACCTACTTCTTCCGCGAGGCTTACCAGTTCGACTGCCTGGTGACCGACATGCTGGCCGAGGTGGCCAAGCGCAAGCGCAAGGGCGGCCGCATCCGCATCTGGAGCATCCCGTCGTCCACCGGCGAAGAGCCCTACTCCATCGCCATCTACCTGCTGGAGCGCTGGCCGCTGATCAACGACTACGAGGTCGAGATCCTCAGCTCCGACATCGACACCGCGGTGCTGGAAGCGGCACAGCGCGGCGTGTACAGCGCGCGCTCCATCGGCCAGTTGCCCAAGGCCTACCTGGAGCGCTACTTCACCAAACGTGCGGACAACGAATACGCCATCACCGAGGACCTCATCGACGCGGTGGACTTCAGCCGCGTCAACCTGAGCGACCCCAACGACACGCGCAAGTTCAGGGACATCGACGTGGTGTTCTGCCGCAACCTGCTCATCTACTTCGACGACCTGTCGCGCCGCGTGGCCGCTGAAGCCATGTTCGACGCCATGACACCCGGCGGCTTCATCTGCCTGGGCCATTCGGAGTCGATGAGCCGCATCACCTCGCTGTTCACCGTGCGCCGTTTCAAGGACGCCATGGTCTACCAGAAACCCCTTGCCGGAGACGCCGCATGAGCGCGCAAATCCTCGTCGTCGACGACGCCGCCACCGTGCGCATGTACCACCGCAAGATGCTGGGCGACGCCGGCTGGCAGGTGGAAGAAGCCATCAACGGGGTGGAAGCCCTGGAAAAGGTGATGGCCCAACCCAAGGACCAGCCTTTCGAGCTGTACGTGGTGGACATCAACATGCCCAAGATGGACGGCTACACCTTTGTGCGCGAGCTGCGCCGCATGGGCCAGGTGCCACAGGCCCCGGTGCTGATGGTGAGCACCGAAGCGCAGTCGCAAGACGCCTCGGCCGCGCACGACGCGGGCGCCAACTGCTACCTGGTGAAGCCGGCCAAGCCTTCTGAACTGGTGCTCACCGCCGCCCTGATGCTGGGCGACCTGGCCGCGGCCACCAAGGCCGCCCGCACCCACCTGCAACACGGAGGCCGCGCATGAGCCTGAATTCCACCGAACTGCTGGACCAGTTCATCCTGGAGGCGCGCGAGTGCCTGGAACAGATCGGCCAACGCCTGCTGGACGTGGAGCGCCGCCCCGAAGACCGCGAACTGCTGAACGACCTGTTCCGCCAGGTGCACACGCTCAAGGGCAACTGCGGGCTGTTCGACTTCAAGCCGCTGGAACGTGTGGTGCACGCCGGTGAAGACCTGCTGGACCGCGTGCGCCACGGCACCCTGGCTTACAACGCGCGCATCGCCGACGCCTTGCTGGAGGCCATGGACTACACGGCGGAGCTGGTGG
>JARXAJ010000212.1 GCA_029865965.1 Aquabacterium sp. | reverse complement strand
CTTCCAGCCATGGGCCGACGCTGCCGGCGTCTCGGGCCTGAGCTGCACCGCCACCACCACCTGGCCGTCGGCGCGGCGGCTGAACCGGGCCGCATCGGGGTCGGCCAGGTCCAGCGCCGGGCCGGTGGCCTCACCGTCGGCGCCCAGGGCCTGCAGCTTCAGCAGCCAGCCGCTCTGGCGGAACATGCCGGCCACCAGGTCGGCGAACTGGCGCACCGGCTTGTCGCCAGCCAGTTGCCCCTGGTCATCGAACTGCAGCCGCGGCACCAGCGCAGCTGATGACTGCGCATCTAGCGTCAATTGCAGCGCGATGGACTGCAGCCCGGCCGGGCCGGCGTCCACCTGCGCCTGGCAGTCGATGCGGCCGTGCGGGTGGGCTGCCACCGGGCCGGTCAGGCACAACAGCCCGGCCAGGGCCGGCAGCCGCCATGCCACTAGCGAATCGCGATCGGGTTGATGATGGCCTGCACGCCACCGGTGATGCGCGACGCGCCCAGGGTGAACATGAACTCCCAGGCCTTGTCCTTCACCAGTTCAGACGTGTCCATGTTCTCCAGGATGTAGACGCCATTGCGCGCCAGCAGGATCTGGTGCACCTCGAACACGCCCACGCCCTTTTCGAACGGCAACACCTCCAATGCCCAGGTGTCGGCGCCGATGGCCACCACGCCCTTGCTCACCAGGTATTCGGCGCCTTCCTTGCCCAGGCCCGGCTCGCCGGCCAGGAAGCGCTTCTTGTCCTTGTAAGCCAGATCCTGCCAGCCGGTGTGGAACAGCACCACGTCACCGGTGCCGATGCTGATGCCCTGGCGCTTGGCTTGCTCGTCGATTTCCTTGCGGTTGAATGGCGTGCCCTCGGGCACCGGGTTCTTGCCGAAGTAGGCCACCATGTCGAGCACCACGCCGCGGGTGGCGATGGCCGGCACCTGCTCGATGCCCAGCTTCTTCAGGCCGTCGGCCTGGGCGAAGTCGGCTTGCTTGTTGCAGTTGAAGTAGACGCCATCGACACCGATGTGGCCCAGGCCGTCGAGCTGCGAGCCCACGGCGGTGTAGCCCATGTAGATGTCGTCGTTGTAGGTGGTCTTGGTCGGGCCCAGGCTGCCGCCGCCGGCCTGGCCGGGCTGCTGGATCAACACCGACCAGGTGCGGGTTGAAAAGGCCGGCGTCTGGGAATTGGTTTCCACCCCGAGGCGGTAGGTCTTGCCGGTCTTGATCAGCTTGGCGGCGGCCTGGGTCATGGCCGGCGTCAGCAGGTTGAGCGCGCCGACCTGGTCGTTCGGGCCCCACTTGCTCTTGCACCAGTCGGCTTGCGCCAGGGCGGGGCTGCTGGCCAGGGCGGCGGCAGCCAGGGCGGCGCTGCCGAGGGCAGCGCGCAGGAAGGAACGTGATGGAACGGCCATGAGAGAGTCTCCAGATGCGGTGAGGTGCCGGGCTTGCAGATCAGGGGCGGCCGTGTCTCCTCATTGGTTGTGTAGCGCCGGCCGGCCGCCCCTGCCCCCCATCATCCGTGGTCCGCTCCACGCCTGCGTTGGGGATTGCGAGCGCCCGGCCTGTCACGGATGTGTCAGGCTGCATCAAGGCTGGCGCGCCAGTTCGGCATCGGCCACCAGCAGATCGACCAGGTCGCGCGCAAAGGCCGGCAAGGCTTGCAGACTGCGCATGCAGATCTGCATTTCGCGCAGCGACCAGTCGTCGGACAGGGCCACGGTGTCGATGGCCATGGTCTGCGCATGCCGGCGCGCTGCCGACCCCGGCAGGATGGACACGCCCACACCCGCTTCCACCATGCGGCAGGCGGCCTCGAAGTTGCCCACCTCGATCCGGGTGGGCAGCACCCGGTGCAGCCGGTCGCAGGCCTGGCGCAGGAAGGCGTGGATGGCGCTGGCCTCGTGCAGGCCCACATGGTCCAGGTCCAGGGTGTCGGCAAAGGCCACCGCACCGGCGCCGGCCAGGGCATGGCCGCGCGGCAGCACCAGCAGCAGCGTGTCCTGGCGGTAGGGCAGGGTCTCCAGGTTCTCGGTGCGCACCGCGCCGGCGACGATGCCGATGTCGGTCTGGCCTTCGGACACGGCGCGCACGATGTCGTGGCTGAGCCGCTCGCGCAGGTCGATGTTGACGTCGGGGTGGCTGCGCAGGTAGTTGCGCAGCACCGGCGGCAGGAACTCGCCTAGCGCCGTGGTGTTGGCAAACACCCGCAGGTGGCCCTTGATGCCCTTGGCATAGCTTTGCAGGTCGCCGCGCAGGTGCTCGATCTGGCCCAGCACCAGGCGCGCATGGTGCACGAAGGCCTGGCCCGGCGGCGTCAGCGTCACGCCCTGGCTGGTGCGGTACAGCAGCTTGGTGCCGATGCTTTCTTCCAGGTTCTTCACCCGGGTGCTGGCGGCAGGCAGGCTCATGTGCGAGGCCTCGGCGCCGCGGGTCAGGCCGTTGGTCTCGGCGATGCGCACCATCAGGCGCAGGTCGACCAGATCGAAGTGCATGGCCATGGTGTGGGTTCTCGGGGTCAGTGGATGTCGGGCTCGGGCACGGCAGCGCCGAAGCTGGTTTCAAGATAGTCGAAGTCGCAACCCGCGTCGGCCTGCAGGATGTGCCGGGCCGCCATCCAGCCATAGCCGCGGGCATAACGCGGCGGCGGTGGCACCCAGGCGGCGCGGCGCGCGGCCAGTTCGGCGTCGCTGACCTCCAGGTGGATGCGGCGGGCCGGCACGTCCACGGTGATGCGGTCGCCGGTGCGCACCAGGGCCAGCGGGCCGCCGATGTAGGCCTCGGGCGCGCAGTGCAGGATGCAGGCGCCGTAGCTGGTGCCGCTCATGCGGGCATCGCTCAGGCGCAGCATGTCGCGCACGCCTTGCTTCACCAGCTTGGTGGGGATGGGCAGCATGCCCCATTCGGGCATGCCGGGCCCGCCCTTGGGGCCGGCGTTGCGCAGCACCAGGATGTGGTCGGCGCTCACGTCCAGGTCGGGGTCGTCCACCGCCGCCTTCAGCGCCGGGTAGTCGTCGAACACCAGGGCCGGGCCGGTGTGCTGCAGGAACCGTGGCGCGCAGGCGCTGGGCTTGATGATGGCGCCGTCGGGCGCGATGTTGCCGCGCAGCACGGCCAGTGCGCCTTCGGCATACAGCGGGTCGCCAAGCGGGCGGATGACGTCGTCGTTGACCACCCGGGCACCGGCCAGCGTTTCGCCCAGCGTCTGGCCGGTGATGGTGGCAGCCCCCAGGTCCAGGTGCGGCGCCAGCCTGGCCATCAGCGCCGGCAGGCCGCCGGCTTCGTAAAAGTCCTGCATCAGGTGGGTGCTGCCGCTGGGGCGGATGTTGGCGATCACCGGCACACGCCGGCTGGCGGCGTCGAAGTCGTCCAGACCCACGGCGCAGTGCGCGCCGGCCCGGCGCGACAACGCCACCAGGTGGATGATGGCATTGGTGCTGCAACCCAGCGCCATGGCCACCGCGATGGCATTGTGGAAGCTGGCACGGCTGAGCACCCGAGCCGGCGTCAGGTCGGCCCACACCATGTCGACGATGCGCCGGCCGCAGGCCGCGGCCATGCGCGGGTGGTGGGCGTCCACCGCCGGGATGCTGCTGGCGCCGGGCAGGGCCGGGCCCAGGGCCTCGGCCAGCGCCATCATCGTGGCGGCGGTGCCCATGGTCATGCAGGTGCCGGGGCCGCGGGCAATGCCGCCTTCGATGGCCAGCCATTGCGCATTGCTCAGCTTGCCGGCGCGGCGCTCGTCCCAGAACTTCCAGCCGTCTGCGCCCGAGCCCAGGGCCTGGCCATCGACATGGCCGCGCTGCATCGGCCCGGCGGGCAGGTAGATGCAGGGCAGACCCATCGAGATGGCGCCCATCAGCAGGCCGGGCGTGGTCTTGTCGCAGCCGCCCATCAGCACCGCGCCGTCCACCGGGTGGCTGCGCAGCAGTTCTTCGGTCTCCATCGCCAGCAGATTGCGGTAGAGCATGGTGGTGGGCTTGACGAACACCTCGGCCAGCGACAACGCAGGCAGCTCCAGCGGGAAGCCGCCGGCCTGCAGCACGCCGCGCTTCACATCATCGACCCGCTGCTTGAAATGGCCGTGGCAAGGGTTGATGTCGCTCCAGGTGTTGACGATGGCGATCACCGGCTTGCCGGCCCAGTCTTCGGGCCCATAGCCCAGTTGCATGGCGCGCGAGCGGTGGCCGAAGCTGCGCAGGTCGTCGGGTGCGAACCAGCGTGCGCTGCGCAGTTGTTCAGGGGTCTTGCGGGTGGGGGCTGGTGCGGTCATGGTGGCAGTACACCACCGCTGCCGCTGCCCGCTCAACCGGGGCCTGCCCGGGGCCTGGCCTGGGCAGGCAGCGGGTCAGGTTTTGCGCCTGTCAACCGCGCAAGGCGAACAGCTCCTGATGGAAGGCGCTGCGTGACAGGCCCAGGGCCAGCATGTCGTGCCGCAGCGCCGCACCGAAGGCCGCCGGGCCGCAGAACCACACGCTGCCGCTGCGCCAGTCGGGCACGGCCTGGCGGATGCGCTCGGCGCTGAGCCGGCCGTCCAGCCCGTCCACCAGCACATGCAGGGTGACGCCGGCGGCCAGGGCGTCGGCACGCAGGGTGGCCACACCGGCTGCGTCGAGCAAGGTGGTGCTGTAGAACAGGTCCACCGGCCGGCCGTTTGGCCAGGCGGCCAGTTGCTGCAGCCGGGCGATGAATGGCGTGATGCCGATGCCGCCGCCCACCCACACCTGGCGCGCCCGTGTGCTGTCGAAGTTGAAGCGGCCATAGGGCCCTTCCACTTGCACCAGGTCGTCCACCGCCACGGTGGCGGGCAGGCTGCGGGTGTGGTCGCCCAAGCCCTTGATCAGGAAATGCAGCATGCCGTCATGGCGCCAGGCGCTGGTGATGGTGAACGGGTGCGGGCCATCGGCCGCGTCGAAGGTGACGAAGGCGAACTGCCCCGGGCGGTGGCCATGCCAGCGGCTGTGCAGGTGCACGCCCAGTTCCAGCACCTGGCTGGCGGGGTGGTGCACCACGGTCTGCACCTGGGCCACGGCACGCCGGCCCAGGCCCACCCGGTTGGCCAGCACCATCCACGCGGCCACCAGCCCGGCGGCCATCCACAGCAGCAGCACCGGACCCAGCGGCTGGCCCCAGGTGGGCAGCGGCAGCAGCACCAGGGCGTGCAGCACCAGCAGGGCATAGGCCACGGCCAGCAGGCGGTGGGTCTTGAAGAACAGGTGGTATGGAAAGCGCCGGGTCAGGGCCAATGCCAGCAGCACCAGCATGGCGTAGAAGACCCATTCGCCCAGCGCCTCGGCCGGGCCGCGCAGTTGTTGCCAGACCCCGAGCCAGCTGCTGTCGGCCTCCGGTCGGGGCGCGCGCGGCGGGCGCACCCACAGCCCGGCGCCCGCAGCCCAGCCCGGCGCCTGCACCGCCAGCCAGTGCAGCAGCGCTGCCGCCGCCACGCCGATGCCCAGCCAGCGGTGCAGGCG